>JBPCNK010000028.1:0-14101 GCA_051001345.1 Acidobacteriota bacterium
TTTTTCGGCGCCACAAGCAAGGAGGAGGAGAGGTGGAGTGGGGGGTCTGCTCCAACTTCTACTTTATCCAACAAAGTGTCAACGATGTACCTGGGTCAAAGTGTCAACGATGTGCGTGGGTCTTCAGCGTGCGGATTGGTATTAGCGTTTGTCCTTGGGGAATGGAACAGAGTTGGAGCAGAGTGGGACAGGCTTCCTGTCTGTCAGCTTTAGGTTAGGTGGGGCATAGCGTCCACGAGCACGTGCACGTGCTCGAGCACGTCCACGAGCACGTCAACGACCACGATCGCGTCCCTGACCCCTGACCCCTGACCCCTGACCCCTGACTAGCATGGCTTGCAATTCAGCCGGCAGCGGCGACCGGAAACGCAGCAGCTTTGCGGTTGACGGATGCCGAAACTCCAGCCGGGCCGCGTGCAGAAACATCCGAATGTCTTCGCCCAGAAGGGCGAGCTCCTGTTTGCGCGTGCTGCGCGTTCCATAGACCGCATCGCCTACGACAGGATGTCCGGCGTGAGCCATGTGGACGCGGATCTGATGCGTTCTTCCCGTGTGCAGGTCCACTCGCAGCAGACTGAAGGGACCCACCTGCTCTTCGACCTCATAGGCGGTCAGCGCCGGACGTCCCCCCGGCTGGACTGACATGCGCGTGCGCCGATGCCGGTCGCGGCCGATCGGCCAGGTCAGCTCGTCCTGTTCGGGCTTGGGTAGTCCGTGCACGAGCGCCCGATAGGTTTTCCGGACCTGCCGACGGCTGAATTGCTCGGACAGGCGGCGGTGAATCTCGGGAGTTTTGGCCACGACGAGCAGTCCCGATGTCGGTTTGTCCAACCGGTGGACAATCCCAGGCCGCTCGGGGTCGGGCCATTGCTCGGAAGAAATCTGCTGGAAGTGAAAGGCCAGCGCGTTGGCCAGCGTGCCCGCCTTGCGGCCCGCTCCCGGGTGGACCGCCAGCCCGGCCGGTTTGTCGATGACCAGTAGATCGCCGTCTTCGAAAACGATATTGAGGTCGATCTCCTCGGGAGACAGGCCGGCAAAAGCCCCCAGCTGGGAGCCGGCGCCACTCGGCCAGTCGACTTCGACCTGGTCGCCCCGTTTCAGTTTGCGGTGGGCCGAGGTCACCGCCGCATTGACACGAACACGGCCCTGGCGCAGCAGGCGCTGAAAAAACGAGCGGCTTTGATTGGGAACGGTTTCGGCCAGGAAACTATCGACGCGCTGTCCGGTGGCGGCGGCGCCGGCCGTCCAGCGGCCAGGGGCGGCCGTCATGCCGCGGCCGTCCTTGCACGCCTCCACCAGAAAAACAGCGCCGCAGGAACGACCAGCAAACTCACAAACTGCGACGTGGACAAATTCGAGCCGAAGACGAATCCACGCTCGGAGTCGCCGCGCAAAAACTCGATGAAAAACCGCACACATCCGTACAACAAAAGATACAGGCACACGATCTGACCGTCGAACTTCTTGCGCGGGTACCAGAGCAGGAGAAACACAAGGATCAGCGCCTCGGCGCCAGACTCATACAACTGCGTCGGGTGGAGCGGGATATTCAACGGGACGCCCACGGTTTCATTGGCGTAGTCGCTGGTGAAGGTCACACCCCAGGGACGCGCCGTGGGGCGCCCATAATCGCATCCAGCAAAAAAACAACCGAGCCTTCCAATGGCGTGGCCGAGCGCCACCGAAGGCGCAAAAATGTCGGCGACCTTCCAGCCGGGTAAGCCCGAGCGCCATAGATAAACGGCCGTGGCCCCAAGCGCCGCCAGCAGACCGCCATACCAGACGCCGGCTGCGCGCAGCGTGGCCAGGGAAAACAAATCGGCCGGGTTGGCCGAGTAATAATCCCATTCGGTCACAATCAGGATGAACTTGGCCCCGACCAGCCCGGACAGAATCATCAGAACACCCAGATCCCAAACTCTGTTTCCTTCGATGCCTTCCGTTCGGGCGCGCCAGGAAGCCATGGCGAGCCCGGCCAGGAACGCAACAGCCAGAAGGAAACCGTAGGTGTGAACGGTCAGGGGTCCGATTTCGAAGAGTTTTGGGAACATAAAAAGCAGGGATCAGGCTTCAGGCTCCAGGCTCCAGGGAATTGCTGATTGCGGATTCCCAAGAGGGGTGCTGCCAGCCCTTACTTGTATTCTTGCCACGGTTTCCTTGCCACTTGAACTTATGCATCTTCCTCTTTGTCCTTTTTGAACTCCGCGATGATTTTTTGGGACAGGTGCGCGGGGACAGGATCGTAGTGGGAGAACTCCATGTGGTAGCTGCCGCGTCCCTGGGTCATCGACGTCAGCACCGGCGAGTAGCTGAGCATCTCGGCCAGAGGCACCTGCGCGCGGATGATTTGCGTATGGCCGCGAGCGTCCATGCCCTGAACGCGGCCGCGCCGGCTGTTGAGATCTCCCATGAGGTCTCCGGAGTAGTTTTCCGGCGCATAGATCTCCACGTCCATGATGGGCTCGAGCAGCACCGGCCGGGCCTGCTCCATCCCTTTCTTGAAAGCCAGCGAACCGGCGATCTTGAAGGCCATTTCCGATGAGTCGACATCGTGGTAGGAACCGTCGTACAGCCGCACGCGAAAATCGACGACAGGGTGGCCTGAAAGATAACCGCGCTGGGCGGCGTCGACGATGCCCTTCTCGACGGCCGGGATGAAATTGCGCGGAATCGATCCGCCGAAGACCTCATCGACGAACTCGAAGCCTTTGCCGCGCTCGAGCGGCTCCATCTTGATCTTGCAGTCGCCGAACTGGCCGTGGCCGCCAGTCTGTTTCTTGTGGCGGCCATGCGCGTCGGCGAAAGCCGTGATGGTTTCCCGGTACGCAACCTTGGGCGGGCGCAGTGTCACTTCGACTCCGTACTTTCTTTTCAGCTTGGCGACCGTGGTTTCCACGTGCAGCTGCCCGGTGCCCGACAGCAGGAACTCCTTGGTCTGCGCCTCGCGATCGAAGCGGATGGCCGGATCCTCCTCGATCAGGCGAGCCATGGCCTGGCCGATCTTGTCTTCGTCGGCGCGCGACTTGGGCTCGACGGCGAAACTGATGGCCGGCTCCGGCAACTCCACGGCGGGAAAAACCAGCGGGTGGTCCTTCTCGCATAATGTTTCGCCCGTACGCGTCTCCTTCAACTTCAGCACCGCGCCGATATCGCCTGCTTTGAGCTCGGCAATGCTTTCGTGCGCCTTGCCTTGCAGAAGCTGGAGCACCGCCAGGCGTTCGGCCACCTCGCGATTGACGTTGTACAGCGTCGAATCGGATTTGGCGGTTCCCGTCATGACTCGAAACATAGAAATGCGGCCGGCGAAGGGATCGGCGATGGTCTTGAAGAAAAACAAGGCAGGGTGCCCCGAATTGTCGGGCGTGACTTCGACCTCCTGCTTGGCTTTCGGATTGGTGGCCGTTCGCGGAGGCGCCTGCAGCGGCGACGGGCAGAGCGCCACGAGCGCATTCATCAACTGCTTGACACCCACGTTGAGGGTTGCCGACGTACAAAACACGGGCACGATCGCGCCGCTCATCATGGCTGTGCGCAGGCCCGCGCGGGCATCGTCGGCTTGGAGCGTACCGCTTTCAAAAAATTTCTCCATCAAGTGGTCGTTGGATTCGGCGATCATTTCGATCAGCTTTTCGCGCGCCTGCGCGACTGGTTCGGCCAGCGCGCCGGGAACGGGCTGTTCTTTGAACTGGCCGCTGCCATCAGCCTGATAGATGTACGCCTTTTCGCTGAGAAGATCGACGACGCCGTTGAACTGCTTCTCTTCGCCGATCGGCAGTTCGACTGGGACGCACTGCCGGCCAAACAGGTTCTGGATGGACTGCAGCGAACGTTCGAAAGAAGAGCGGTCACGGTCTAGGCGATTGATGACGATCATGCGGGGCAGCTTGAACGCGTCAGCGTACTCCCAGACCGTTTCCGTCTGGACCTCGACTCCGGCCACGCCGTCGACGAGCACGACCACCGAGTCGGCAGCCACCAGCACCGCTTTGGTGTCGAGGATGAAGGCGCGATAGCCCGGCGTATCGATCAAATTGAGCTTGGTCTTTTCCCATTCGCAGTGCGCCAGCGAGGAGTGAATGCTGACCTTTCGTTCGATCTCATCTTCTTCATAGTCGGTGACAGTTGTCCCATCGTCGATGCGGCCCAGGCGGTTGACCGCACCGGACGAGTAGAGGATAGCCGAAACCAGCGAAGTCTTGCCGGAGTCGCCGTGCCCGACAAAGGCGAGATTTCGAATGCTGTCACTCTCGGTAATTTTCATACAGGCTCCATGCAAGGCTCAGGCGGCTGGGGTTAGCTGTCATTTTGTTAGGAGACAAAAAGGGAAATATCTTACTACACGGGTTCTGGCCACTTCAAATTCTATCCCGCCCGCAGGGGTTTTCCACTATAATCGTAAGTGGCTTGTTAAGAAGGAGTTCGAGTTGGTCTACACGCTCATGTGCCGCCTGGCCACGCTGTTGCTTGCGCTGGCCTGCTGTGTTTGCAGCTTACGGCCCGCGACGATTCCGGCGGGGACGGATTTTTCCGGCCGGCGCGCCTATCAGCACGTGGAAAAATTGGTCGAGCTGGGACCGCGGCCGGCCGGTTCGGCCGCCGCCAAGAAGGCCCAGGAATATATTCGCCATGAACTCGAACGGATGGGGCTTGAAATCCGCGTCGATGAGTTTACCGCTTCGACGCCCATAGGCGACCGGACGTTCCGCAATGTGATGGGAATTCTCCCGGGCTCATCCCGCGATGTTATCGCGCTGGCGTCGCACTACGACACGAAATACTTTCCAGGCGAAAGGTTCGTCGGGGCCAACGACGGAGGGTCCAGTAGCGGGGCAGTCCTCGAGCTGGCGCGCGCTCTGTCGGGACGGAAACATTCCTTTACTTATTGGTTTCTGTTTTTCGACGGCGAAGAAGCGTTTGACGAGTGGAGTCCCGTCGATAGTTTGTATGGCAGCCGTCACCTGGTCGATCAGCTGCGGCGCGCCGGCGAGCTGCCGCGGCTCAAGACGCTTGTCCTGCTCGACATGATAGGAGACCGGCAGCTGCAGCTCCGCCAGGAGGAAAACTCGGCGCGCTGGCTTGTGCGGCTGCTCTGGAAAACGGCGCGCGATCTAGGGTATGGCGCGCACTTCCTAGAAGAGTCGCTGGCCATTGAAGACGACCACATCCCCTTTGTGCAGGCCGGTGTTGCGGCCGTCGATCTCATTGATCTGGATTATCCTCCCTGGCACACGCCCGACGACACGCTCGACAAGGTGTCAGCCGAGAGCCTGGAGGTTGTTGGTAAAGTGGTGTTGGCTGCGCTTCCCGCAATCGAAGCGTATTTGAAGGCTGAGAAGTAGGGGGCGATTGCGGATTGGTTGGGCAGTCGGCAGCGGGCAGCGTCGCCGGCCTGCGGCATACGGCATACGGCATACGGTTGCGGCTATGCCGCGCTGTGTCTCTGTTGTGAAGCCGCTTTTCCCTGCGCCGCAGCGCGTCACTAGGATCAATGTTGTTGGCACCAATTCAGATGTGACAGTCCACTGGCATGGCGGCGAACGTTCATCCAGCAGGTTCCCTAAGAAAAGCGCACAGGGCTGAAGCCCTGTGCCACTTGTTCCTGATTGGCGCGCCCCTTCTCTTTGTGGCCTCGTTCCTTCTGATGCTGGCCCGGGTCGAGCCGTTCTACCACTGGTTCTACTGTTTCGCCTGGTGGACCTTTATCCCGTTTGTCAGCGCCTGCAACTACCGGCGTCGCGGCCGGTCGCTATTGCTGACCGAGACGCGCGAGTTGCTCTGGATGATTCCGGTGTCGGCGACGGTCTGGTTTCTCTTTGAGCTGTTCAACCTGCGGTTGCAAAACTGGAGTTACATCGGAGTACCGGAGCAACGCTGGCTGCGCTGGCCGGGCTATTTTCTAGCATTCGGAAGTGTCCTGCCGGGAATTTTTGAAACGTCGCAGTTGTGGATGCGGCGGCCGCTCTGGCATCGGGAGCACAGCGATTGTTTACCGGCTTCGCGCTGCGTGCTGTTTTCGGCGATCGGCCTTGCGCTGACGGCGTGCGCCCTGATCTGGCCGCTCTACTGCTTTCCCCTGGTCTGGGTGACAATTCCCTGGATGTTCGATCCGTGGTTGTGCCGTGCCGGACGGCCGTCGCTGACGGCTGATTTACGGGCAGGCGACTGGAGCCGTATTGGCGCGTTGCTGCTGGGCGGGCTGATCTGCGGAGGCGCCTGGGAGTTCTGGAACTTCTGGGCCGGCGCCAAGTGGGTCTACAGTGTGCCGTGGGTCGGAAACGTCAAACTGTTTGAGATGCCGGTACTTGGATTCGGCGGATTTCCACCTTTTGCACTGGAGTGCTTTGTGCTGTACCAGGGATATCGCTGGCTGGTCGAAGGCCCGGCCCGCTCCAAGGCGCGGCGCGTGTCTCTGGCCGTTGCCGCGCTGGCGCTTTGCGCCATCAGCATCTATGGCATTGATCACTACACCGTTCGAATTTGGGAATGAGTTTCCTAAGAAGGACTAAGGACTAAGGACTAAGGACCAAGGACTAAGGACCAAGGACTAAGCCGGACAACAGCCGACCACGAGCACGTGCACGAGCACGTCCACGAGCACGGTCACGTCCACGAGCACGCCCGCGCATCACATCCGCATTGCTCAATCCAAAGTCCTCGTCTTCGTTGACGGAAGGCGTGGACGTACTTGGTGGACGTGGACGTGCTCGTGCACGTGGTCGTGGTCGGCCTTTTTGTGAATAATCCGGCCTAGTGCAAGCGTCCTTGGTACTTCGACCTTAGTCCTTTGTCCTTCGTCCTTCGTACTTCGTAGCTCAATCGACCGCCTCTTTATAATCGCACTCCTTATTGTGACAGTAGCGCACCGTGCCTTCCTTCTTCGTCGTTTTTTCGAGCACGAAGCTTGCGCCGCATTTGGGGCAGGGGATCGCCAGGGGTTTGTACCAGAGGAAGAACTTGCAGTCGGGATAGCGATTACAGCTATAGAAGATCTTCCCGCGCTTTGATTTCTTTTGGACGATCTCCCCGCCGCAGCCAGGCTCCGGACAGGTTACACCGGTTGTGATCTGCTTGACGTACTTGCATTCCGGGTAATTGCTGCAAGCCGTAAACTCGCCGTAACGGCCATGCTTGATGACGAGAATCTTGCCGCACTGCGGGCAGATCTCGTCGGTAGGAATATCGCTTTTGACTTCGCGCTCGCCCCCACGCGAGACGATCTTTTTGGTATTGCGGCACTCGGGATATCCCGAGCAAGCCAGAAATTCTCCGAAACGGCCGCGCTTGAGCACCATCGGTTTTCCGCACTTCTCGCAGGTTTCCTCGATCGGAGTTTCCGCAGGGGCGCCTTCAGGGGCGCCTTCGTGGGCGATTTCCCGCGTGTTTTTGCACTCGGGATAACTGGCGCAGGCCATGAAGCGACCGAAGCGGCCCCATTTGATGACCATCTTGCCGCCGCACTTTTCACAGATTTCGTCCGTCTCGATTTCCTGCCGCTTCAAGTCGACCATCTCCTTCTTGGCCTTGTCCAGCTCGCGCGAGAATTCGTCGTAGAACTCCTTGAGCGTGTGTGTCCAGGCTTCCTTGCCGTCCTCAATGTCGTCCAGCAATGCTTCCAGGTGCGCCGTGTACTTGTACTTGAAGATTTCCTCGAAGTGCTGGACCAGCAAATCGGCCACGACGATCCCCGTCTCGCTTGGGAAAAAACGCCCTTCCTCCTTGGTGACGTAAACTTTTTGAATGACCGTCAGAATCTGCGAGTACGTGCTGGGCCGGCCGATTCCTTCTTCTTCGAGAGCCTTGACCAGCGTGGCTTCGGAATAACGCGCGGGGGGCTGTGTGAACTTCTGCTCGGAGTGCAGGTCGAGCAACTCAACGGCGTCCCCCTCGTGTAGCCGGGGAAGCTGGCGCTGTTCGTCGCCTTCGGTCTCTTCGGTCTTGGACGGCGCAGCGTCTTCGTCGCGGCTTTCCTGGTAGGCGCGCAAAAACCCGTCGAACTTGATGACGGCGCCCGACGCCTTCAGCCGTGCCTTGCCCGCTTCGATCTCGATATCGGTCTGGTCGAAAACGGCCGGCTTCATCTGCGAGGCGATGAAGCGCTCCCAGATCAGACTGTAGAGTTTGAATTCATCTGCGCCCAGGAACTTCTTGATTTGTTCGGGCGTGCGGGCCACCGAGGTCGGCCGGATGGCTTCGTGGGCGTCCTGGGCGCCCTTCTTGCTCTTGTAGACGATTGCAGAGTCGGGCAGGTACTGACTGCCGAAGCGCTCGCCCACCACCTGGCGAGCTTCCTCGAGCGCCTGTTGGGCGACGCGCGTCGAATCGGTGCGCATGTACGTGATCAGTCCGACCAGGCCTTCCGGGCCCAGTTCGATTCCTTCATACAGCCGCTGGGCGACCATCATGGTCTTCTTGACGCTGAAACGCAATTTGCGCACACCTTCCTGCTGCAGTTTGCTGGTAATAAACGGCGGCACCGGGTAGCGCTTTTTTTCGCGCTCGGACACCGACGCGACCCGGAACTTGGCGGCGCGCAACTCCGCGAGAATCTGGTCGGAGGTGGCCTGATCGGGCACTTTCTTCTGGCCGTCGTACTCGACCAGCTTGGCCTCAAAAGGCGGCGGGACTGGTCCCTTCAGGCTGGCGGCGATGTTCCAGTACTCCTCCTTGATGAAGGCGCGGATTTCCTTTTCGCGCTCGACGATCATCCGCAACGCCACGGTCTGCACGCGTCCGGCCGAAAGGCCACGCCGGACCTTTTCCCACAACAGCGGGCTGACCTTGTAGCCGACCAGCCGGTCCAGAATCCGGCGAGCCTGCTGCGCGTCGACCTTGTTGCTGTCGATACGGCCGGGCGCTTTGAAGGCCTCCAGGATGGCCGATCGGGTGATCTCGTTGAACAGCACACGGTAAATCTCGCGGCCCTTGCCGCCCAGTTCTTCGGCCAGGTGCTGGCAGATGGCCTCGCCCTCGCGGTCAGGGTCGGCCGCCAGGTAAATTTTGGGGCTGCCCCGCGCGGCCTTCTTCAGCTCGTTGACGATCTTTTCCTTTCCGGGAATGATCTGATACGTAGGATCGAAGTTGTTCTTCAGGTCGACGCCCAAGCCGTTCTTGGGGAGATCCTTGATGTGGCCCGACGAGGCCTTCACCACGTAATCGTCTCCGAGATACTTGGCGATGGTCTTCGCCTTGGCTGGCGACTCCACAACGACCATCGATTTGGACATAACGGCGACCTCCGGATCAAAAGATACAACAACCTGTCAAGTCAACCACCCAAATACTTTCTCAGGTAGCGGTTGCCGGCCATGCATTCGACATGTCCGGCTGATTCTAATTCAAACAGTAACAGACTGACGCGCGACAGCGGCAATCCGGTCCGTTCCAATAGTTCGTCGATCGTCTGTGGCGCATCCACATGCAGGTTGCGCAGCACGACGCGCGCCTCTTCACCGAGCGTGGCCTCCAGGTCGGGCCGCTCCGTCGCATCGCGTAGCGTGCGGCGGACCGAGGCGGGAAGCTCATCGAGAATGTCATCGACAGCCTGGACCATCTTGGCGCCCTGCTTGATCAGGTAATTCGGTCCAAAGCTCTTGGACGACGTGATGTTGCCGGGCACGGCAAACACCTCGCGATTCTGTTCAAGCGCCAGGCGCGCCGTGATGAGCGAGCCGCTGAACTGGGCTGCCTCGACCACGAGCGTCCCCAGGCTCAGTCCACTCAAGATGCGGTTTCGCACCGGAAAGTTCTGCGGAGCGGGGTGGCTGCTCAGTGGGAATTCTGAGACTACTACCCCGGATTCAATGATTTGCCTGTAGATCTTGAAATTTTCCCGCGGGTATACGAGATCAACGCCGCTGCCCAGAACTGCGGCGGTTTTTCCCTGGGCCTCAAGCGCGCTGCGGTGTGCCGCCGTGTCGATGCCGCGAGCCAGCCCCGACACAATGCACAGACCCCGCCGCGCCAGTTCGCCGGCCAGCCATTCAGCCGCCTTCAGACCGTAGGTCGATGGTTTGCGCGCCCCGACCACCGCGACGCAGGACTCCGCTAGAATCGCTGGATCGCCCAGCGTGTAGAGCAGAATCGGAGGATCGGCAATGCGCCCGAGCAGTTCCGGATAGCGCGGGTCGGCTTGCGTAAGAATGAGGACCCCGAGATCGGAGGCTTTGGCGGCGAGCACCTCGGCTTTCTCCAGCAGCCGGCCGCTGCAGATTTCATCGGCGGCGTGCCAGACGACACCCGACGATGTCAGAGCCTCAAGCGACGCCCTGAAGATGGCGCCCGGCGATCCGAAGCTGCGCAACAGACGATTGGCCGTCAGGATCCCGACGTCGGGAACCAGGGTCAATGCGAGCCAACAATTGAGATCCTTAGGGTCGTTTGTCATTGGATTTTGATGTTCTGGTTCTTTTTTACAATTGGGGATTGGGGATTGGGGATTGGGGATTGAATTTTGGATTGTCGATTTCGGATTGCGGAATTGATTGGGGATTGAAGATTGGGGGATTGCGGATTGTATTGCGGATTTTGCGGCGACGGTCCCGCCAATCCACAATGGGTCAAATCGGTCAATCTGCAATACAATCCCCAATTCTCCAATCCCCAATCGACAATCAACTCCGCAATCCCCAATCGACAATCCAAAATTGAATCCCCAATCCCCAATCCCCAATCCCCAATTTGACAAACGTTAGCGGATTCCAATATACGAAGCTCCTATACTTCTACTGAGGAAGTCGAAATTGTACGCACCGATTCGCATTGCGTTTATCGACTACCTCAACGCGCTGCCGTTGGGGTGGACGATGCTGCAGGGGGAGTACCCGGGCGTCTTCGAGTTGCTGCACTCCAGTCCCGCCCAATGCGCCGAAATGATTCGGTCCGGGGAGGCCGATATTGGACTGATTCCCGCCATCGAGTTTCAGCGCATCGAGGGATTGCGCGTGTTGCCCGCCATCGCCATCGCTTCTAAGAAGGAGGCGCTCAGTGTCCTGCTGGTCAGCCGCCGCCCGATCGACCGGATCCGCTCGATTGCGCTTGACGAGTCCAGCCGCACGTCGGTAGCGTTGCTGGCCATTCTGCTGCGGCGGCATTTCCCGACTGGCCGAGCCCCCGCTGACCGGCCCTACAACTACAAAAAGGTCACGACAGCGCCCGATCTTGGAGTCATGTTGGAACGATGTGACGCCGCGCTGCTGATCGGCGACCCGGCTCTGCGCGTTGACCGCGCGCGCTTTCACGTATGGGACTTGGCCGGAGAGTGGAGAAAACTGACGGGCCTGCCCTTTGTCTTCGCATTCTGGGCGGTTCGCGCCGGAGTGGACCTCGGCCCGGCGGCCGGATTCTTTTACGAGGCCAAGCGCCTGGGGCTGGGGCGCCTGGCCGACATTGCGGCCTCGCGGGCCGATTCGAGCGGCCTGCCGGCGCCCGTCATTTGCGATTATCTGCAGAATTACCTAAACTATGACCTCGACGCCGACAACCTCAAGGGACTCGATCTGTTCTACCGTTTCGCGCTGGAAGACGGCCTGATCGATCAGAAGAAAGAACTGAGTTTTTATCCATGGCCCGCACCGCGGACATAATCGGGAAGGCTGCCGCAGGCGAGAGGATCGCGCCCGCAGAAGGTCTCTTGCTGCTCGAGCAGGCCGACCTTCTGGATCTGGCGCGGGGGGCCGATGCCCGGCGCAGAACCCTGCATCCGGACGGCATTGTCAGCTTCATCATCGATCGCAATATCAGCTACACCAACATCTGCGTGGCCCGCTGCAAGTTCTGCGCTTTTTACCGCAGACCGGGCGATCCGGAAGGCTACGTTCTGCCGTTGGAAGTCATCCTGAAAAAAATCGAGGAGACTGTAGAACTTGGCGGCACGGGCATCCTCATGCAGGGCGGGATGCACCCGGAATTGAAGATCGATTATTACGAGAACCTGTTGGCTTCTATCCGCGAGCGATTTTCTATCCAGCTTCACTGCTTCTCGCCCCCGGAGATCGTCGTCATCGCCCGCCTTTCGAAGCTGTCGATTCGAGAGACGGTTGGCCGCTTGAAGGCCGCCGGCCTGGGCTCGATTCCCGGAGGCGGCGCCGAGATCCTCGATGAAGAGCGCCGCCGCTGGATCAGCCCCGGAAAGTGCAGCGCGGCCGAATGGCTCGACGTCATGCGCGAGGCGCACCTGGCTGGATTGAAGTCGACGGCCACGATGATGTTCGGCATGGGCGAGACGGGCCTTCAACGCGTCGAGCACCTGGAATCGCTGCGCCGTTTGCAGGACGAAACAGGTGGGTTTGTCGCCTTTATTCCTTGGAATTTTCAGGCCGCAAATACCGATATGCAGGACTGGGATCTGGCGCCGGTAACTGGACACGAGTATTTGCGACACATTGCCGTGGCGCGTTTGTACCTCGATAACATACCGAACCTGCAAGCATCCTGGCTGACCCAGGGGCTGATGACCGGTCAGATTTCGCTGCGCTTTGGCGCCAACGATCTTGGCAGCGTCATGATCGAGGAGAACGTCATCAGCAAAGCCGGCGCGCACCATACGGCCACGCGCGACCAGCTGGTAGGCCTGATCCGAGAAGCCGGCTTTACACCAGCCCAGCGCGACGCGACGTACCAGTTTCGCCAGCCCATCGATCACGACCAGCGCTACCTGCAGCTGGCCGGCAGCGGGCAGTCGGCAGGCGGCGGTTGAAGATCGATGGGCAGTTAGGATTAACCCCTTGATGATCCCGCGCAGCAACTGGTTCGGACTCGACCGCCAGTTGGACCCTTCCGCCAGCGACGTCACCATTTTGGGAGTCCCTTTCGACGGCGCTTGCTGTTATCGTCCCGGCGCTGCCGAAGCTCCCGATCGACTCCGCGAACTGTCGCGAACTGCAACGGCTGTGACCGAGACCGGTACGTTGCTGGAGGGCCTGAATCTGGCGGATCTCGGTAATCTGAAAAGCGGGGGCAATACCCGGGACTACTTCCAATCCATCGAGATGTGGGTCTCGACCCTTCCGAGCGAAGTCTTCGTGATCGGCCTGGGTGGCGACCACTCCGTTTCGGTTCCGCTTTTCAGCGGGTTCAAACGAAAGGCCGTGGGTGAATGCGGGCTGATCTGGCTGGATGCGCACCCGGATCTCTGGGATGTCTATGATGGCGACAGGATGTCACACGCCTGCGCGCTGCGCCGGTTGATTGAAAGTTGCGATTTGAACCCGCGCCGCATCGCGCTGCTCGGCCTCCGTTCGTTTAGCCCCGAGGAAATTGATTACCTGCTGTCCCGCCAGATTTTCTTCATGACGGCGCACGATATGGCGGCCAAAGGAATGGAATGGGCGGCGCAGAAGGCTATCGAGCAGGTCCACGAGGCCGATCATATTTATCTGTCGCTCGACATCGACTTTGTTGATCCGTCGGCAGCGCCGGGAACGGGCATTCCCGTTCCGGGCGGACCGGGCGCTCGCGACACGCTGGCGCTGTTGGAGCCGCTCTTTCAGAAACTGCGAATCCGCGGTATGGACATCGTTGAGATCTCGCCACCCAACGACCCTGCTTCGGTCACTTCGTTTCTGGGGGTGCAAATTCTGCTGCAGGTTCTGGGTGTAATCTGGAAGAGGAAGAATCGATTCAGGGTGTGAAAAAGCAGGGGTCAGGCGTCAGGATTCAGGGGTCAGGGGTTAGGATTCAGGATTCAGGGGTTAGGGGTTAGGGGTTAGCCATTATTTAACAAAATGAAAAATCTAGTCACGAATAATCACGAATGATCACGCATCCATGAACGGCTTTGAGCACCAGTTGTCGAACCCATATGTTTCGCGTCATTCGGGATAATTCGTGACTAGCTTTTTGCTTTTTTTTGTGAGAGGTTGCACACAGAGGACAACGGAAGTCGTGAAGGGAGTGGCACAGGCTGTAGCCTGTGGCCTTCTCTGTTGGGGCCACCGGCTAACTGTGTTTCCTCTGCCCCCTCTCTGCGTCCTCTGCAATGCTAAAGCTCAGTTTCTTCGCAAACCGCGACAAATTTCGTGTGGCACAGTGGCTCTGCCCCGTGTTTTCTGTAATGGCAACGTCGACTTTACATCGCCCGCTGCGACGGTTTATGGCTGAATGA
>JBPCNK010000029.1:0-25728 GCA_051001345.1 Acidobacteriota bacterium
TGGTTACATGTCGAACAGGCAATTACATGATGTGGTCCTTTCACCACACTAGATCAGCCAGGCTTTTCCTGGCGTACCGAACGAAGAGAGCGGTGATATTGACGCGTGCGGCAATGACCCGATGGTCACCGCTCTTTGCCGTTTGCGGCGCTGATTGAGATGGCACTGACGGCAAATGGCGGCATGGACCCGCTCCCTTTGGTCGCGGCACTGAACATTTCCCTGCTTTTCAGTTGCAAGTTCGGACTCGAACGATGACACTTGTCACCTCCCTATGAAGAAAACAACCCTACAGTTCGCTATCGTTCTGGTTGCGGTCATGCTCGGTGTTCAGGCGGGATTTCTGACGCGCGGCGCGACCCGCGCCGATGACCCCAAAGCACAGTTCCGCGGGCGCGCGGGTTTCGAGGTCGAAGAAGTTCTATCCCCCGAAAAATCCGGATCGATTGTCGCCATGACTTTTGACAGCCGGGGCCGCCTGGCCTTCTCACGCGAAAAGGCTGGCGTGTTCATTCTGTCGCCGACCGGCCAAATCGAGCTTTTTACCGATCGGGTCACCAACTGTCAGGGCCTGTGCTTTGACGGGCGCGACCTTCTGGCCGTCGGCGACGGGCCCGATGGTACGGGGCTGTACCGGGTCAGCGATGACGACGGCGACGGGCGCGGCGAGCGTGTGACGCAGCTCGGTTTGTTCAGCGGCGGCATGGGTGAGCACGGCCCGCACGCGATTTTCTTCGGTCCCGATGGGTGGCTCTACGTTGTTTTGGGCAATCACACCGGGATCGTCGCGACACCCGATCCGTATTCTCCGCTGAAAAATTACGGCGAAGAGCAGCTGCTGCCCATCTATGGCGACCCGCGCGGCCACGCCGTCAACATTCGCGCGCCGGGCGGCACGGTGTTCCGCTTCGACGTGCGCAGTTCTCGCTGGCAGACGTTTGCCGGCGGATTCCGTAACATGTACGACGCGGCCTTCAACCTGGCGGGAGAACTGTTCACGCTCGACTCGGATATGGAATGGGACATCGACCTGCCCTGGTATCGGCCGGTTCGCACCAACCACATCGTCGCCGGCGGCGACTATGGCTGGCGCACCGGATCGGGGGTGTGGCCGGAGTACTACATAGATAGCCTGCCGGCGATGACCAACGTCGGCCGTGGCTCGCCCGTGGGAGTTGAGTTCTATCAGCATTACGTCTATCCGCCCGAATACTTCGACTCTTTCCTGCAGGGAGACTGGTCGCGCGGCCGCATTCTGGTCGGTTTCCTGAAACGAGCCGGCGCCACCTATTCCGAAAAGATCGAGGATTTCGTACTGGGTGAGCCGCTCAATATTACCGACCTCGAAGTGGGTCCCGACGGCTTCGTTTACTTCGGCAAGGGTGGGCGCATCACCGAGGGCGGGTTGTACCGGGTGCGCTATACCGCGCCTGCCGCCCAAGGGGCCGCAGCCTGGAAGCCTGCGCCACACCTGAAACCTTCCATCCAGGAGGCGCTGCGCCAGCCCCAGCCGCGCTCGGCCTGGGGGCGGGCGCGACTGGCCGAAATCCGCGCCCAAATGAAAAACGATTGGGGTAAGAAACTGGAGGACGTGGTCGAGGACTCCTCGTCCAACGCCGAGCAGCGCGCCCGGGCGCTGGAGCTGCTGCAAGTCTATGGACCGGCTCCCGACGAAAAGACGCTCGTCGAGCTGGGCAAAGATTCCTCGGCCGCAGTTCGCGCAGCGTCGACGTATTATCTCGGGCTGCACCGCACCGATTCGAGCCGTCGCGAGCTGGCGCGAAGGCTGGCCGACAGCGACGATTTCGTGCGCCGGCGCGCCTGTGAATCGCTGGTCCGCACCGAAATCCATCCGGGCATGGCCGTGCCGTTTTCGCCGGTGCGAGACGTCTTCCCGCTGCTGGATTCTTCCGATCGCTGGGTACGGTACGCGGCCCGGCAGGTGCTCAAACAGATCAACCGGAATCTCTGGCGCAGCGAGGCGCTGCAGCTGGCGCGCTACCCGGCTGCCAACGAAGCGCTGCTGGCGCTGGCCGAAACGGCGCGCGGGACCAACGATGTTGCCTACCTGCTCAAGCGCGAGCTCGAACTGATCAAGGCCGAACCGCACGACGAGGACCTGCTTGGGCTGTTGCGCGTTTTGCACCGGACGATGGTTCTCGACGATGGAGTGGATTATTCCCGCCACTACGATCCGATCGGCAAGCTGCTGCTGGCGCGCTTTCCCGGGCGTACGCCGGCGCTCGGTCGCGAGATCGCGCTTACGCTGGGCCGGCTGAAAACTCCCGGCGCGATCGAACCGATTCTGGCGCAGCTCCAGCGGCCGGACGCGTCGCGTGAGCAGCAGATCTCCTTCGCCTATTGCCTGCGCAGTATTTCCGACGGATGGACCGCCCAGCAACGCGACAGCTTTGTCGACTGGTTTGCCAAAACGCAACAGCAGCGCTGGAAAGGCGGCGCCAGCTTTTTGGGATATATCGAAAACATCTGGAGCGATTTTCTCAAGCCGCTCTCGCCGGCTGATCGAAGCGCGGCGCTCGAGCGCATTCCGTCGCTCAAGCCCGAAACGGTCGAGCCGGGAAAGAGGCCGCGGCCCGCCTTCCGCCGCGCCAACGACAACCAGACACTCTCGCAGACCGAGGTGTCCGAATACCTGTTGTGGGATCCGATGAGTTATCTCGGCGACATCGAAGCCGGCGCCAAAGCCTATGAGAAAGCCTACTGCTCGAGCTGTCATCTTTTCGGGTCGATCGGCCAGGAAGCCGGGCCGAGCCTGACCGACGTGGGTAAACGTTTCCAGCGCAAGGACCTGGTCGAAGCGATTGTGTATCCGTCCAAGACGGTATCGGATTTGTGGGCGGGCGTCGAGATTACGACGCGCGACGGGAAATCTGTCGCCGGAACCATTGCCCGCGAGGACGGCTCGACTGTGACGATCCTGGCGCCCGACGGCAGCCGCGTCGTCATTGCCAAGAGTGACATCCAGACGCGCAAAGTCTCGGAAACGTCGCTGATGCCCGAAGGATTGCTCGAGAATCTGACCCTGCGCGAGACAGTCGACCTGCTTGCCTTTCTCGAACAGAGGACGAAGAAACTGAAATGATGCTGCCCATCTAGTCTGGAGCAGTGATCAAAAAAGGACTAAGGACTAAGGACTAAGGACTAACTCGTAACTCGTCCTTTGTCCTTCGTCCTTAGTTTTTCGTCCTTTGTCTCAGCCTCCTAAAAATTTAGTTGACACGTTCGCTGCGGACGGCATAGACTCCTAACAAATTAGGAGACAATCATGCCGCGACGGAAGACCGAGCGCCTGACGACCCTCGAACTCGAGATCATGAACGTTCTTTGGGAGACCGGCGCCGCCAACGTCCAGACCGTGCAGCAGCAGTTGGACCGCAAGCCCGCCTACACCACCGTGCAGACCATCCTGAATATCCTGCACCGCAAAGGAAAAGTGAAGCGCACGCTGAAGGAGCGCGCCTACTTTTACAAGCCGGCGATCAGCCGCAGCCAGGTAGGCCGTGAAACCGTCAGCGATCTGGTCGACCGCTTGTTTGCCGGTTCAGCCGAGAGTCTGGTGATGAGCCTGGTCGAAACCAAGCACCTCAGCGCCGAGAAACTGGCGCGGCTGAAGCGGCTGGTCGAGGAGTCCGAGGAGAAAAGCGATGGAAAGAAGTAGCCAACTTCTGCTGACGTTTTTGTTGAACGCGTGCTGGCAGATCCTGTTGATCACGGCCGTCGGAGCGCTGTGCGCGTGGCTGCTTCGGTCGGCCGCAGCACGCTGGCGTCACGTTGTGTGGGTTGTCGTTCTCGTCCTGAGTTTCTGTTTGCCGGTCTGGACCGCGTTACGACTTCCTGGTCAGGCTGCCGAACTGACGCCCGGGATGGTCGCGGGGCTGTCGAGCAGCGATTCGTCGCTGTCTGCCGCACCAGGTCCGAACGGCCCGTTTGAGTCGCTGTCAGCGTGGCTGAGCAAAACGAAGCTGCTGATCCCGCTCGACAGCGCTTTCGCCACTGTGTTGGTTGTCCTTTACCTGGTCTTTCTGTCCTACCGCGTGGTCCGACTATTCAGCGCCTGGCTGAAAACGAATCGGATTGTCCGCGACTCGTATGCGACGGCCTTTCCTGAACGCGTCCATCGAACTATCGAAAGGTGTCACGCGGCCGTCGGCATCAAGCCGTGCCGGGTGCTCTGCTCGGCTTCGCTGGCAGTCCCGATCACCGTTGGCGGCCGCAATCCCGTTGTAATTCTGCCCAAGCACCTGTTGGAGGAAAGCGACTCCGATGTTTTGACCTCGGCAGTCGGCCACGAGCTATTCCATATCGCGAGGCGTGATTATGTTTTGAACCTTGTCTACGAACTCATTTATCTGCCGCTGTCGTTTCACCCCGCGGCGGCGCTGGTGAGACGACGAATTCGCCAGACCCGCGAACTGCGCTGCGACGAACTGGTCGCCGGATGTCTGCTGGATGCGCAGGTCTACGCCCGCTCGCTGGTCCACCTGGCCGGTTCGGCCGTCGCGTTGGGCCGCCGCACCCCGCCTGTAACCGTCGGCATCCTGGATGCCGACATGTTGGAGGAACGTGTCATGACGATATTGAAAACGACGAAGGTCCATTTGCACAAAAGGACGTTACTACTGGTTGCCGCCTTGCTGCTTGCCGCCGTGCCGTGCATCGCGGCCGCGCCTTTTGGGTTTGAGTTCACCGTCGAGCCGCAGGCTGTGACCGAGCCGGCCCAAAAGGACGCCGAGCTGGCAAAGCAGAAGGAAGAACAGACGCAAGAACAGGGGTTCGAGGAAAAGCTTAGGAAGATGGTGCTTGAAAAGCTGCGGGTGCACGGGCACCTGGAACAAAAGCTAGAAATCGGATTGCGGCAAGATCTCGAGAAGCTCGAGTCGGAAAAGAAGCACGAGGAGCATGCGCTGATACTTGAAAAGATGAAGCATCACTTCAAGCTCATTGAGTCGCAGCATCCCGAGCATGCCGAGCGCCTCCGAATGGAGTTGGAAGCCAAGACGCTGGCCCAGGCCGAACTGGCCAGATCGGCGCGCATCGGCATGGGGGAAGCGATCCGAATTGCGATGTCGCAGCAAGCGGGGACTGTGATGGAGTGCCGGCTGGTGCGAAAAGGGGATGAAGTGTTCTACCACGTCCTGATCCTGTCCGGGACCGAAGCGGACCCCGTTTCCACCCCGCTGCTGGTCAGCGCAATTGATGGACGGGCTGTCAAACCGTGAATCGAATTACGAATGACGAAGTAGTCCGGGCCGCGCGCGTAAGCGAGCGGGCAATCAGAGGCGTGATGTCGAATTAGCGGTGCCGCGCGCGTAAGCGAGCGGCCCCTGAGCAGAGATGCTAATGGCATTCATGTGCTGTTGCCAGCAACATCTCCGCCGAGACTTGAGCCCGCATTTCCAGGGTTGCTGCCATTCACAGGCCGTGCAGATTCAAAATGGCTAACTCGTAAATCTTGCCTCTGATTGCCCGCTCGCTGACGCGCGCGGCCCTGTCATGCTGCCGCATTCCGCAGACCATTCGTCTGGCGACTGGCGACCGGCGACTGGCGACTGTCCGTTACGCGCGCGGCCCTGTCTTATTGCTTCCAACTTGAACTACAATCCCCATTCACAACTCAACCGGAGTGTGCCATGCGAATTCTGGCCGTAGTGTTGTTGTCGATCGCCGTCGCCACGTCACAGACCAATCCGGAATCCGCCTGGCCGCAACCCGGGCGGTCTGTTGTCTACGGCGTCCACGGCATGGCCGCCACCAGTCAACCACTGGCTACCGCCGCGGCGCTGAAGATCCTGCAGCAGGGTGGCAGCGCGGCCGATGCGGCCATTGCCGCCGCTGCCGTGCTCAACGTCGTCGAGCCGCACATGACTGGAATCGGCGGCGATATGTTCGCCCTGTATTACCGCGCCGACTCGCGTGACCTGTACGGCTTAAACGGAAGCGGCCATTCGCCGGCGGCCGCCAGCATCGAAAAATACCGGGCGCTGCAGGGAAGCGCTGCGGACGCTTCCGGCATTCTGGCCGTGACCGTTCCAGGCGCCGTCGATGGCTGGATTTCGTTGCACGAGCGGTTCGGTAAGAAGCCCTGGAAGGAGTTGCTGCAGCCGGCCATTGAGTATGCGGAAAACGGATTTCCGGTGACGCCGATCATCGCGGAACAATGGGCGTCCCAGGTCGAAAAGCTCAAGCGCAACGACGCGGCGGCCGCCAACTATCTGGTCGATGGCGAGGCCCCGCGCGCAGGCGAAATATTTTTTCAGAAGGATCTCGGCAAAACCCTCAAGCTGCTGGCCGAAGGGGGACGGGAGGCCTTCTACCGGGGAGCGATCGCCAAAAAAATCGTGGCCGAATCCCGGCGTCTGGGCGGCCTGTTGACGGAAGAAGATTTTGCGCTACACCGCTCCGAGTGGGTGCAGCCGGTTTCCACGCGCTTCGGGACCCGCACCGTGTTCCAGATGCCGCCCAACAGCCAGGGAATCGCCACTTTGGAAATGCTCAACATTGCCGCGGGCTTCGATCTGAAAAAGATGCGTCACAACAGCGCCGACTATCTGCACACGCTCATCGAATCCAAAAAAATCGCCTTTGCCGATCGCGACCACTACCTGAGCGATCGAAACGCGGTCCCCAAAAATGTCTTAGAGCTGATTTCTCCAGCGTACGCGGCGCGGCGCCGCAAAGAGGTCAATCCGAAGCGCGCGGCCGTCTCCTATGCTCCGGCGTTGCCCGAGCAGGGCGATACCGTTTATCTTTGTGTGGTCGACCAGGAGCGCAACGCGGTTTCCTTTATCAATAGCCTCTTCTCGCTGTTCGGATCGGGCATTGTCGTTCCGGAAACGGGAATCTGTCTGCACAGCCGCGGCAATTCATTCCAATTGCGCGAGGGCGTCTCCAACAGCCTCGGTCCCAGGAAGAGTCCGATGCACACGCTCATCCCCGGGATGGTCTTCGAGGATCAATTTCCGGTTCTGGTCTATGGGGTCATGGGCGCCGACATGCAGCCGCAGGGACACGTTCAGGTTCTGCTCAACCTGTTCACGTTCGGGATGGATCTGCAACAGGCCGGTGAAGCGCCGCGCGCGCGACACAGCCAGGCCGGCGTGGCGCTCGAAGCGGGCATCCCGGCGGCGATTGGCCGGGCTCTGGAAATGCGCGGACACAAACTCGTCAAGCAGCACGACGTCTGGGGCGGCTACCAGGCCATCTCGATCGACTGGCGCAAGGGAACGCTTGCGGGCGCCAGCGATCCGCGCAAAGACGGTTGCGCGCTGGGCTGGTGAATGTCCGAGCCGCGAGCGTAAGCGAGTCGGGCAATCAGTGGCGACATTTTGCCTCCGCAGTAGCGGGGCATGCTACTCTTTCTAAGGGGACGAATGGAGGCGGCGCGATGAAGTGGATGGGAATCTACCTCTTGGGATATGTCATTTTGCTGGGCGGTGTGCTCGGCGGACTGTGGAAGGCCGGCGTTCTGGACAACATTGGTCCGGCCTGGACGATCATCGGACTGGTGATCGCCATCGGAATTGGGATCATGATCGCGGTGACGGGGAGCGGTGAGAAAAAAACAGTCGAAGTCGACCGGAACTAAGAAGGGCAAGACTCGCGACTCCTGGGTCAACAAAGGAGTGGTCGTCGATCCCCAACGGACTCAACCGCCCGAAGGACCGCGTGTCAGCGACGGGTACGGCGGCGCGCAGGGTTCGCAAGGGCGCGAAGGCCAGGATCGTGACGGCGGCGGCGACAAAAAAAGCTGACAGGGCAGTGGGCACAGGGCTCCCGCCCTGTGCGCTTTTCTCGGTGGCTACTTTTTGAACATTGTTGCCACTGGCTCCATTTCCGGGCCACGAGCGTAAGCGAGTGGGCAATCAGTTGGCGATATTTTGAACATTGTGCCCGGCTTTTTACAATTTTCTTCCCTCAGTTGACAGGTACGCCGGGGCGGCCCAGCCGCGGCGGTGCGCAAAGACCTCCAAAGAAGTTCGGACTACGCCCAGACCATAACGGATCGCCCGGAGGAAGCCAATGGACGAGGCTTCCGCAAAGTAGCGGGTCGGGCAACTGAGCTCCCCGATGCGAAATCCGAAAACCAGGCACTGCGCCAGCATCTGATTATCAAAGAGGAAATCGTTGGAGTTTTCCTCGAGCGGCAACTTCTCAAGAACCCGCCGGTGAAACGCACGGAAACCCGTGTGGTACTCCGACAACTTGGCGCCCTGCATCACATTCTGGAAAGCCGTCAGGAAACGGTTGGCCACGTACTTGTACAGCGGCATCCCGCCTGTGCGGGCCGTCCCGCCCAGGATGCGCGAGCCCAGCACGACATCGTACTCGCCGCTGGCGATCATGGAAGCCATGGCGCCGGCCAACCGCGGCGTGTACTGATAATCGGGATGAACCATCACGACGATATCGGCTCCGCAGGCCAGAGCCTGGCGGTAACAGGTCTTTTGATTTCCGCCGTATCCCAGATTCTCCGTGTGCACGAACGTGTGGATGCCCAGGCTGCGCGCCACGTCGACCGTTGCATCGATGCTGGAGTCGTCGACCAGGAGCACTTCGTCGACAACCGACATCGGCAGATCGGCGTACGTCGCCCGCAGAGTCTGCGCAGCGTTGTAGGCGGGCAGAACGACGGCTACTTTGTTTCCTTCGATCATTTCAAAGTGACAGGGCCGCGTAAGGGAGCGGGCAATCAGAGGCGCCAATGTTCAAAATGCCGCCACTAATTGCCCACTCGCTTACGCTCGTGGCCCGGAAATGTTCCTCGACTGTTTAGCGCGAGGCTTCAAGATTGCGAATCCATTCCTCGGAGTATCCACGCCAGCGACTGGCCGGAAACTGTTCGACCACCAGACGAAACGTTTCCAGGGCTGCTGCTTTATCGCCGTTTAGGTGCTGACACCAGGCGATGTGATAATGGGCTTCGGCGGCAATCGGACTGGCCGGATAGTTTCGGATCAGTTCTCGGAACAGCCGAATGGTTTCATTCCATTCGGACCTCTTGAAATGGCAGATGGCCAGAAAGTAATTCGCGCTGTCGGCGTTTGGCCCGCGCGGAAACTTGTCGAGGATGAGGCGAAAGTAACGGCTCGCCTCTTCATACTGTTTTTTGTCAAAGAACGCTATCCCCTGGTTGAAGGCGGCCAGCGGGTCGCCCAATGCCCGCTCCAGGAGCGCCTCGGCGGCAAACGAAGCCGCTTGAATGGGGGCGCCCGGCGCCGCATCGGGCGAGATCCGCAGCGACAGGCGAGCCGCGGAAATCAGTTGAAAGTAGTCGATCCGGATCGAATGCCAGCCTTGTTCGAGCGAGACGCTGGCGACGCGGCTGCGCGCGCCAACTGGATTCCACTCCGAAATCACAGTGTGATCGTCGAGCGCGACCCGGCAGCTATCGTCGAATTCAGCCGCGATCTGGTACGGGCCCGTCTTATCGACGTACATGTATCCGGACCAGCGCAGAGCAAAGTTGGAGTCCCAGCGCGCGGCATACGGGCTAGTTGAAACAAAATCGAAATCGAACGCGGCGGGAACGACGCGACGATCGGTCAGAATCGTTTGTGCGGCGTCAGAAAATGTCTCGAGGAGGAGTTGTCCGCGCGAGGCTCCCGATGTCTTCCATCCCGGAGCCGGGAGCAACGCGGGCTGGTTTTGCAGCTGCGCGGCGGCAGCCTTGACTTCGGCCGGGATGGCGATCCAGGCATACGACTCGGTCTTTCTCGACACGACATCGGTCACCTCGAGCGAACGAATCGGCAGGCCAAGCCGAGTGCTTACGGAGGAGGTGAGGCTCTGGGTGTAGGGGGACTCCAGCGCAAGCACCAGGTGCAGCGGACCGGGTCTTTGAGCATCGCGCTCGAGCGCGGTGCTGACGTTGGCGAAGACAGCCGCCTGGCCGGCCTGGGAATACTGGCTCTGTGCCGAAGCGTCCAGCGAATAGTTTGGTTGCCGGATGTTCGGGTTTTGCCGATCAAAAAACTCGAGCCGCCAAGTCAGGTTCGGTCCGAGAACGTAGGCTCTGGAATCCTTGTCAAAGCGCGCCAACTGGCGGGCCAGCGCCACCTCCCGCGTGCCGTAATGCAGCCGCAGGGCCGAATTGTCGGCGTGGCTGAAATAGGCCGTCACGGACTGGAGCAAAAGCAGGCCCGTGTACAAACCTACGGCCAACTCTGCGCGCCGGCGATCGCAGAAGGATTCGATGGCAGTCAGGCCAATGCCCATCGTCAGAAACAGCACCGGCATGTAGTTCATGAAACGATAATCGACCACATACGCCGACAGATTAGCCACCAGCGTCAAGGCTGTGACGACCAAAACCAGCAGATGCTCGGGGCGGCGAAAGCGCCGTAACGCCAGGACCAGTCCGAGCGCCAGCAAGGGCACGTAGGAAAGCAGGATGATCGGATCCTCCGGCAGCAGCCACTTCAAGTCGGTCTGCGTCTTAAACAACAGTGGTCCAAAGTCTGGCGACGCTTTTTCGAAAATGCCCGGGCGCATGCCGGCTGACGTCGCTGATTCGATGCAGGTAGGACTGGTGGTTGAAAACCAGGTAGGACAACTTCGGAAGGGCTCCCAGAAATGCTGAAATCAAAAACCAGGGAAGCCATGGCCGCGCGGCTCGAAAGTGGAACGCCGCCACCGCGGGCACGACCGCACCCAGATAGAGAAAAGAATAATGACTGGAATAGCCCAGGCCCCAGAAAAAGCCTGCCAGCACGGCGTCGACCGGGCGACCGGTTCGCAGCGCCCGTGTAAACAGAAGAAACGACCCGAGCAGTAAAGGGGTCGCCATGATGTACTCGATTCCCGACATCGCAAAGATCGCGTCGGCGCCCGAGAACGCATACAACGCCGTCGTCGCGCCGGCGACCAGCAGCGATGGAGTGTACTGGCGAAGAATGCGGAACAGCAGGAAGCAGTTCAGCAGCGCCAGCAGGGTGCAGGCCAGCCGCAGCGTCTCGACAGAACGCCCCAGCAACGCGAAAAAGGGAACGAGGTAGAAGTGCGTGATCGTGTCCCGCGCGTAGGCCAGGCTGACGGTGACCGGTGTGAAGAACTGTTGGCCGTCCAGAATCCGGAAGGCCACCTCCCCGTTGAAGGCCGCGTCAATGTGGAGCCCCGCGTAACCCCACGGTAACCGCTCCAGTTCGGCGGAACGAAAGACCAGGGCCAGCAGGAGAATCGAACCGATCACTGCGGTTTCCGGATCGGTCAAACGATCGAGCCAGGGCCGAGCCGCCGAGAAGGCGGGCTTCGTTGCCCGCTCGCTTACGCCCGAGGCTCGGACCAGCAGTGCGGACACAGCGGCCAGCTAGACAAGGGCCACCAGGTAAGAGGAGGGTCCCAGCGCCGGCGGGAGCAGAAACGTCTGGCTGCTCACCGCGTGGCTGATCCAGAGAAAGCCCGCAACGGTCAGAGCCGTCAGTGCGAGGATCAGAATTTGACCGCGCCGGCCACTAAGCATAAAAGGGAGTGTTACACAAAAAGTCGCGAGTCGCCTACAGAGCCGCGACCGTAAGGGAGCGGCCAATCACCGGCAACAATTGCCAAAATCCCGCCACCGACTGCCCACTCCCCTACAAAAGCACAGGGCAGGAGCCCTGTGCCCACTCTCGTGGCTCGGACATGGCGGCCACTCCGCGCGGGATTTGATTGATCGGATTGCTTCATGCAGCTACATTACGAATATGAAGGGCGTGGTGAAATCTTGCGTTGTTTCCAGATCGCAGGTGATTGGGGTCCTTTCTCTGCTGATGGCCGGGACTGGACTGCTCACTGCGATTTCACTTCCAAGAGAGGAACCATCGCTCAAGTTCTCGTTTACCAATGTCGCCCGTAGGGCAGGGCTGAACGCCGTGACGGTGTTCGGGGGCAAGGAGACCAACAAGTATCTGCTGGAGACTACCGGCTGCGGCGCTGCGTTTCTCGACTATAACAACGATGGCTTTCTGGACATTTTTCTGGTCAACGGATCCGTCTTGGAAGGATTCCGCAAGGGCCAGGAACCGACCAACCACCTTTACAAGAACCGGCGTGACGGCACTTTTGAAGATGTCACGCGGCAGACGAATCTCGGTTACAGCGGTTGGGGACAGGGCGTCTGCGCGGGCGATTATGACAATGATGGATACGTGGATTTGTTTGCAAGTTATTGGGGACAGAACCAACTTTACCGAAATCGGGAGGGCCGGACCTTTGAGAATGTTACTCGAAAGGCGGGGATTCTAAACACTCGGCAGCGTTGGGGGACGGGATGCGCTTTTCTGGACTTTGATCGGGACGGCTATCTGGATCTTTTCGTGGCCAACTACATTGATTTTGATATTGAGTCCGCGCCCGATCCGGAATCCGGCCTTTGCCGCTACAAGGGGCTCAAAATAGCCTGTGGTCCTCCCGGCCTAAAGGGGGGTACAAACGTCCTCTACCACAATAAAGGCAACGGAACCTTTGAAGATGTGTCCGAGAAATCCAGGATTGCCTACGGCGGTGGCACTTACGGCCTCGGCGTCAGCACATTGGATTTTGACAATGACGGATGGATCGATATTTATGTAGCCAACGACTCCAGCCCCAGTTCTCTCTATCGTAACAATCGGGACGGCACCTTTACTGACATCGGAGTCCAGGCTGGCTGCGGCTACAGCCAAGATGGCAGGCCGCAGGCGGGTATGGGGGTGGCCATAGGCGATTATGACCACAATGGTTTCATGGACATTTTCAAAACTAACTTTGCCGGAGACACTTCGACCCTTTACTCCAACCCAGGGACTGGCCTTTGTGACGACATCACGTTCTCGGCCGGCCTTGGCGTCAATACGCGCTGGTTGGGTTGGGGCGTTGGCTTTTTGGACTTGGATAATGATGGCTGGTTGGATTTATTCCTGGCCAACGGGCATGTCTACCCGGAAGTTTCCCAGCTTCAAACGGAAGCAGGCTACAAACAGCGGAAGGTCGTCTACTGGAATCAGAAGGGCCGCCGATTTGAAGACATCTCGGAAAAGCTGGGTCCACCCGTTACGACGCCTAAAGCCAGCCGTGGGTGCGCGTTTGGCGACTTTGACAACGATGGAAACATCGATGTTGTGATCAACAATGTTCACGACACGCCTGATCTTTTTCGCCTTGATGGCGATCAGAATCACTGGATCACCCTTCGGTTGACAGGCACCTCGTCCAACCGGAGCGCTATTGGGGCGCGCGTCCGGTGTTTCACCGCGGGGGTCACCCAGGTCGATGAGGTCCGCGGCGGCGGCAGTTACATTTCCCAAAACGATCTTCGTATCCACTTTGGTTTAGGCAACGTCACTCTGGTTGATCGCTTGGAGGTGCGTTGGCCCAATGGGCTTGAGGAAGAGTGGACCGGTCTGCCTGTCGACCAAATCGTGAATCTCAAAGAAGGGAGTGGAACAGCCCGCCAGGCTCGATGACGGAAGCAACTAAGGACTAAGGACTAAGGACTAAGGACTAAGGAGCGCTCCGTCGTAACTCGTCCTTCGTCCTTCGTCCTTTGTCCTTTGTCCCTCGTACCTCGCAGGCGTCGGGTTATTTGAGTACTTCGTCAAACAGCTTGTATGCTTTCTCCCTCATTTCGTTCGGGAAATCGTGCTCGCAGTCGGGATGCTCAATTTGCAGCCGCTCGGGATGGCCGTAGAGCTTAAAGACCTTGCCGGCTGCTCTGGCGATGCGGTCCACGCTTTTCGCCTCAAAGTTGTGGTCGCGTGTCGGGGCGATAATCAGCACGCGCCGCGGGGCGAGCGCGCCGATCATCGCGTGAAAGTCGAAGGGGATCTCCTCCAAACGGCCGCGATATTCCGCCAGCTTCGGCATGTAGCGGGTCTGGCACCAGCCTTTTTCCGGATACCAGTTGGCCTCCTTGCCGGCATAGTAATCGAGGTACGAATCGAGGCCGCAACTGGAGACCACAGCTTTAATCCGGTCATCGAACACGCTCGTGTAGACCGAGTTGTGCCCGCCGAGTGAATGGCCGATCGCGCCGAACTCCCTGGGCTTAACGTAGGGTAGCGTCTCCAGCAAATCCAGGCCGCGGATGTTATCCCAGACAGCTTTGAGCGTGCCGCTCTCCCAGCCGAGGGCTTTGACCTCGGGCTGATACTTCGCCAGCAGGGGATAGTTGGGAGCCAGCGTGACATAGCCGCGCTCCGCTAGCTCGCTGGCGTACTGGCGGTTTGGTTTTCCGCCCACTCCGACCACCACGCCATGGCCCACGACGTTGTCCGTGCCGTGCAGGCAGAGAATGGCGGGGGTCTTCCTATCCTTGGATTCCAGGACCGCTTTGGGAATGCAGAGATAGGCCGGCACGCGCGAGCCGGGCTCGGACGAATAGGTAATGAGCCGGCGAACATAAGTGCCGCAGTCCACTTCCTCCTCAACCTTCATGTCGAGCGGGCGCCGCTTCGCATTTCCCGGCAGCTTCCCCATCACCGTCTGCATGCCGCGAAGGATTTCGGCTCGGCGCTGGAGCCAGTCTTGCGTTGTCTTGACTGGCAGGACTTCTCCTTTTGAATTGCGATAGACCAACAAATTGTCGCGGGGCAATCGCGGCTCTGCGGCAAAGGCGGAGCAGGCCAGAATCAGGATCAGGATGGCAACGAAGGATTTCATCAGCGATCAGGCGACTGCCAGAATACCGTGCGGATCGAGGACGAATTTCTTGGCGGCGCCCTTGTCAAAATCCCGATAGCCTTGAGGCGCATCTTCCAGCCGAATAACCGTGGCGTTGACCGCCTTGGCAATCTGGACCTTGTCATGCAGGATCGCCATCATCAACTTGCGGTGATAACGCATGACCGGGCATTGACCGGTGGTAAAGGAGTGAGACTTCGCCCAGCCTAAACCGATGCGGATACCCAATTGGCCGATCTTGGCCTTCTCGTCGATGCCGCCTGGATCGCCGGTCACGTACAGACCCGGGATACCGATGGCCGCGCCGGCACGGGTCACAGTCATCACGTCGTTGAGCACCGTGGCAGGGGCTTCCCCTGCGCCCGAGCCGTGCCCACGCGCCTCGAAGCCGACGCAGTCTACGGCTGCGTCCACCACCGGTTCCCCCACAATCTGCTCGATCTGGTCGGGCAGCGCGGCGTCCTTTGTGAGGTCAATGGCTTCACAGCCGAAGCTGCGAGCTTGCGCTAACCGTTCAGCAATCATGTCACCGACGATCACCACGGAGGCTCCGAGCAACTGAGCCGACGCAGCACAGGCCAGTCCGACCGGCCCGGCGCCAGCGACGTAGACGGTTGATCCCGGCCCGACGCCTGCCGTGTAGGCGCCGTGGAATCCGGTCGGGAAGATGTCTGAAAGCATGGTCAGGTCGAGTATCTTTTCCATAGCCTGGTCGCGGTCGGGAAACTTCAAGAGGTTGAAGTCGGCGTAAGGAACCATGACATACTCGGCCTGTCCACCTTTCCACCCGCCCATATCCACATAGCCGTATGCGGCTCCGGGTCGCGCAGGATTGACGTTCAAACAGATGCCGGTCTTGCCCTCCTTGCACATGCGGCATCGCCCGCAAGCGATGTTGAAGGGAACCGAGCAGAGATCGCCCTTCTTGATGAACTCGACGTCGCGGCCGACCTCAATGACTTCTCCCGTGATCTCATGTCCAAGGCTTTGACCTACAGTGGCCGTGGTGCGCCCTCGCACCATATGCTGGTCGCTGCCGCAAATATTGGTCGAGACGATCTTGAGGATGACGCCGTGCTCGCACTTACGATTCTGTTCTGGTAAGGCCAATTTGGGATAGCCGATGTCTTGGATTTCGACCCGTCCCGGACCCACATAGACGACACATCGATTGCCAGTCATGATGTTCCTCCAATAGATGATGATGTATCGAGCAAGGCCCCGCTTGCAATTCCGCCCGCGAGCGGTTACGCGAAGATCATTTGCGATGTGCTCGCCTCGGTCAATGTATATCTTGACAGCCTTACCTGGGAGCGCACGCATCTTGCGTGCATGTAACCGAGCGCCACATTTTGCGGGCGGGACGCCCGCGCTCCCAGGAACGTATTTTCATGGCAGTGCTCATGAATCCGCGGATTCACCACCCCGGATGAAAAGAACGCAGCCTTGGACGGTGCCGCCGATGGCAGTGCCGTACCCGGTAAGGGTACGGGTAATCGATGACGCCCACGAGCACGTCAACGAGCACGATCGCGTCCTGACCCCTGAAGCCTCGCCCCTTTTTGCATGGCGCACAATCATAATCGGCGAGTCGTCTCACCTATTGGCGCAAGAGAGAAGCAGCATGCCGGGCGATTTGAAAGCATTGAGTCAACGTCCCTTGGGATAACCCAACCGACGCTGGTATTCCGGGATTTCCTGTTCCAGAAGATGTTTGACCTGCTGGATTTTCTTTTCGATGCTGCCCGGCGAATAGATCCCGCCTCGCGGCACTCCCGTCTGGTTTGAGCCGCCGCTGTTGGCATAACCCAGCCTGGAATCATGAGAGACGATTTGCAGCGCCTCGCGGGCATTGACCAGCTCGGCTCGGGCAATGTCGCGCAGTTGATCCCACAGCTTTGCTGCTCGCCCGCTGTCTTTGTCCTGCCACAACGTGTCGCGAACCTGATAAAACCGCCCGACATGGAGAGTACTCCGGATGCAATACAGGATCGCTTTGCCCACCCCCGCTTCCCGCACCGCATTGGCGCGCAGTTGCGGGGCCGCCTTGGAGATCACCTCCTCCCAGGACTTCACCCCGCGTTGCCAGCCAGCCTCGAGTTGTTCCAATTGCCGGAGGGTCACCTCAGGCCCCCACGGACGGGTCCACGAAAGGTCGTTCTTGAACTGCCGCCCGTGGCCGTGCACAGGCTTGTATTCCGGATTCAAAAACAGGGGGTGTGCCGGGCCCTTCTGAATGGGTCCCATGGCCATCGACCCCGAGAAGGGATAGTGACTGATTGCATCGCTCCACTGCCGCCAAGCTGCCAGGGCGTATTGTTCGGTCCCCGGCCCGAAGTCTCTGCGGGCCATCTTTCGCAACAGTGTCTCGGTGTCCGGCAGAGGGGACCAGGTGTGCCACTTGAAGACTTCCGCCGCGGGGGAAGGCATGAAGCCATAGTGCATCCAGTTGGCGAAAATGCCACTCACCCGGGGAAAGTCATGGATCCGGCGAAACCTCTCTGCCCACCGGAAGAAGACCGGAATGTAGGGCGTTTGAACCAGCTCCAAAGCGATGGCATGCTCGGTTTTGACCCAGAAGGGCAGCCCCTGACGCTCCGCAAGCCTGCTTTGCTCGCTAAACCGTTCCGAAGGTCCCAAATAGCTGATCGGATAGTCGTACGCCGGTATGGTGTTTGCGCCGAAGGTAATCAATCCTTCCTTACCGAACTCTGTGAGGAATGTGATGCCCCGGGGAAGCTTCTCGATCAACTTGGACTGGGTGATGTCATCCTTCGACCAAAAGTTTGAGGCGCTGTAAGGCCAAAGTGCGACATGAGCATCCCGCCGGCCGGCACGGACGCCTTCCTGGATGGTTGCCGCCAATTCGGCTACCACCTCCTGGGCCGAGCGCAGCGAGCAACGCGGACAATTACTCCCGCGGGTATGGCAGTGGATGAAGCCTTCACCGCCGACAATGAAGACAGTTCCTCGCAGAGCAGGGACTTCAGTGAAAAGATTTTCTGTGGCTTCCCGGATCGCTTGCCGGACTTCGGGGGCGCTGGTACACGGGACGTTGACTCCGCCATAGGCTTGAAAGGGCGTTCCGCGGGCGCCCGGATGACGCTTGAAAAAGCTCTCGGGAAGAGGGCGGTAGGCCAGCACCACATAAACGTCCAGACCATAATTTCGAGCGCGCTCGGCGATCTGCTGAAGCTTCCGCTGGCGCTGCCTGACCCCGTGATCCAGCTCGGCGTAAACGTCTGAATGCCCCACGTCGAAGAGATCTGCCCACATCCAGAAGGAATCGAAACCAGCATGGGAAATGCGTGACAACATCTCGCCGGTATAGGGATCGATGGGCAGTTCCAACTCGAGTGTGGAATAAAAGGGGGCCGAAGTGATCCGTGGGGAGAACAGGGGATAGCGCTCTTCGGCGAAAACATCCACGACCGGCGCTCGGCGGAACTTCATCAGATCTTCCAGGTGTTGGAGCCCTCGCATCACGCCGCGCTCGTCAAAACCACAGATCACAATCCGCTGCCGCGAGGCTTCGATCCGAAACGATTCGGATTTGTTCAGATGCTCTCCGATACTCGGCAATTCCTTTCGAGTGGCAGCCAGCAAGATCCGGGACGACGGAGCAGAGCGCAAATCGCGAAGGCCCCGAACCTCGACCGCTACGCCCATCTCGGCCTGCAGGAATTGTCGAAAATCGGAGACGGCGCTTGTGGCCACAGCGCCACTCGTCGAGGGAACCAGGATGCTCCAGTCAGCAGTCACTTCCACGAGGCCCATCGACCCGGTCTGGCTGGCACCCCGCTGTATTCGTTTGCGATGCAGCGGCGCCAGCAGTTCTTCCTCAACGAAAGCAAACCGCTCTTCTGAGGGAGGGCGATCTTTGTTCGACGATGCGCTCGACGAAAGTTGGAAAGCAAAATCCATGGAATCCAACGGCAAGCCGCCTGCTGTGATGGCGCTGCCACCCTCGTAACGCGGTGTCCGGCTTCCGTAGTCCAGATTGGCCGGATTTTCAAAGCGGGGACCTTCCGACTGCGAACCTTCCCCCCACTGCGGCGCGTACTGGTAGCGCAGATTGAAATTGGGTGCCAGGACGGGGTCGGTGGCCGTGCCGAAGACTTCATATCGTCCCGTCTGCTCACTGTCGGGAACGGCCAACTGAAGATAGTAGCGCCGGCCTGCCTCCAGCGGGATCGTCCTGGCTAAATCAATCCCGCACCAGCCCTCGAAAAACCGGGGAACATCTTCCGCCTTGATCTCCCCGGAGCATACGTCCTGATTTCCCCAGGTGGTCCCTATTCCATAACGAAGCGGCGGGGCCGCTCCAGAGCGGAGCAGCTTTATCCGGAACCTGCGCAGCGCGCCCCCGTTTGCCGGCGCCGTAAACGATTGCCCGACACTCTCTCCCGGTTTCAGAGTCCAGCTGGCGACGGCATCGGAAATTGGATCGTAGTCGTGGCCCGCAAGGATCGACGCTGCCAGAGGCCCTTTCGCGAATCGCCCCTCAGCGAGAGCCGACCAGGCTGCATGCAAGAGTGCCAAGCCAAAGACAGCAACCAAGGGAAACATATGAAAGCGTTGATGCATCCTGTGGGATTCATCACCCCGGATGAAAATTGCGAGCGTGGGCCTGGGACGTATCTTCATAGGGGTTTTCACGAATCCGCACAGGGCCGGAGCCCTGTGCCCACACCTCCATGCCACGTCTTCCTTGTATTCCTGCCGGTGCATTCGCAATGCGGCCAGATCAGGCAATGGGCAGACACGGCATGCATTATAAAGCCGAAACAGGGAGGCGGCGGGCCACCAACTAGAATGCAGAGTGACCGCGGACAACTGACGGGGTGATGTGTCAGCCGATTGATTCTTGACATCGCGATGCCGTCAAGACAGGCTGGGAACATGATCAAGTTGACGAGACGCCAGTTCCTGGAAGGAAGTGCGGCTGCGGCCTTGGCGGTACCAACTGCGCTTCACCAAGTCGCCGGTGCTGAAAAATCATTGCGCCGCCAGCCGGCGCTCATTGGCAGTGAAAACCGCCGCGAAGGCGCGCGCGACTGGCAACTCACCCGCGTGCGTGTGGATAAGGATGGCTTTCGCTCGCCGTGGATCGAGGGCTACTGCTCGAAGCAGAGTGTCGAGGCCGGCGAGGCGATGGACATCATGGTCTCGACCGACCCCGCACGGCGGTTTCGCATTGAAATCTTCCGCATGGGTTACTACGGGGGACGCGGCGCGCGGTTGATGACCGAGCTTGGCCCCTTCAAAGGCAAGCCGCAGCCTGTACCCAAGCCCGGCGCGAAGAATATCCACGAATGCCGCTGGGAACCGGCAACGCGCCTCACCATCCATGCAGACTGGGTAAGCGGCGTCTATCTCGGCCGCATGACGACCATTCCCGAAAGTGCGGAGGAGCCTTACTGGCAAAGCTACGTAGTCTTCATCGTGCGCGACCAGCGCCCGGCCGACATTCTCTTCCAGTGCTCGGACAACACCTGGCAGGCCTACAACCGCTGGCCGAACAACTACTCCATTTACACGCATCCCAAGGGGAATCAGGGACCCTGGGCCGACGTGAGCTTCGATCGTCCGTATGGACGCGAAGCCCAGTACGAGGGCGTCGTCAACGACTTGCTCACGGTTGGTTCGGGCGAGTTCCTGCCGTTCGAATTTCCGCTCGCCTACTGGCTCGAACGGCATGGCTACGACGTGAGCTATTGTTCGAACAGCGACCTGCTCACGCCCGACCACGCCCTCAGGTGCAAGGCGTTCATCAGCATCGGCCACGATGAGTACTGGGACATCCGGCAGTTCCGCAGCGCGGAGAAAATGCGCGACGCCGGTGTGAACCTGCTTTTCCTTTCGGGCAATTCAGTCTGCTGGGTGACGCCGTTTCGGGCGAGCGGCGACGGACGGCCCAACCGCATCATCTTCCGGGGTGGCCCTTACGGTGGTGACCAGCCGTATGCGCTGGATCGCCAGAAGGACCACGGGCCGTTTGCCGAGCACGGCCCGGACGAAGGCCTGCTGATGGGCGCGCGCAACATCGAACCGATCAACGGCGGCGGCGACTGGATTTGCACTAAACCGGACAACTGGATTTTCGAAGGGACCGGCATGAAGCAGGGTAACAGCATCCCCGGGCTGATCGGCTGGGAGTATCACGGCTCGCCAGCTCAAATACCTGGCCTGGAAGTGGTAGCGGAAGGGACGGCGTGGGTTGGGGGCACGCGCCCGCAGCACTGGACGGCGACGATCTATCCCGGCCCGAAGAAGAATTTCGTCTTCAATGCCGCCACCATCTTTTGGGCGCAGGGCCTCAGCAGTCCGCCGGGTCACGTGCTGCCGTGGTCGCACTTTAGCAGGCCTCACGGGCCGGACGAACGCGTGCAGCGCATCACGGCGAATCTGCTCAAGCGCGCCGTCCGATAGACTCCATCCTTGCGAAACCGGACGGTTGCGCTCGGCACGCCAGTCGACATGGAAACGGAGGTTTTTCATGCTCCCCTGGAATTCTTTCTTCACAACGATTCAGCATCCGCTTGTGGGTTCCGGCATTTTCGTTGACAAGACTCCCTGAGCGTGGTTAGGTTTTGCGAAAGAGCAATTCTTCTCCGTTGCACGAGGGGAGCGATGAAACCGAAGAACCGAGTTAAGCGACGGGACTTCGTCAAAGCAATGGCGGGCGTGGCCGCCATGCCGACGATTCTTCATCAGGGCCAGCCGGCGCCTCCGCAAAGGGACAACTGGATCGTCCAGGAGAACAGCCATCCCGGGACACTCGAATGGCAGCTGCAGTACACCAGCTTCGACAATCCGATCACGATGGCATCCTCTCCCTTGATCCGGAATCTGCGCTGTCCCGGAATCGAAGGGTTCGTCTCCAAGACCAGCGCAAGGCCCGGCGAGTCCCTCGATCTGAGCGTCAGCCTCAGACCGGCGGGCGGCTTTCTGCTCGACATCTACCGAATGGGGTATTACGGAGGCAAGGGGGCGCGCCATATGGTCAGGCTCGGTCCCTTCAGGGCGTCCCCCCAGCCGATTCCGATGATGACCGCCGAGCGGCTGCGGGAGTGCCGCTGGGAGCGATCGGCACAGATTGAGATTCCTCGGCAATGGCCGAGCGGTGTTTACCTGGGCAAGCTAACCCGCGACGAGCCGTTCGGCATCCAGAGCTACGTCATCTTTGTCGTCAAGGACAACCGAAAGTCGGAGGTCCTTTGCCAAGTCAGTGACCTGACCTGGCAGGCCTACAACAAGTGGCCGGGCCGGGACTCGCTTTACGACGACGGCACCACCGAGGTCTGGTACACCGGCCCCAACGTCCGCGTCAGCTTCGACCGTCCATACGCCAAGTATGGCCAGATTGTCGACGCGCCGTTGTCGACCGGTTCGGGAGAGTTCCTGCTGTGGGAGCACCCGATGGTGTTCTGGCTCGAGCAGCAGGGCTACGGTGTCACCTACTGCTCGAACTTGGACTTGGAGTTAGATCCGGCCGTGCTGCAAGACAGCAAGGTCTTCCTCTCGGTCGGCCACGACGAGTACTGGTCCCGCAAGATGTTCCAGGAGGCACTCCGGGCCCGCGACGACGGGCTGAGCCTGGCCTTTTTTTCCGGGAACTCCGTCTACCACGAGATCATTTTCTACGACAACTCTCAGACTGGCGCCCGCCGCGCCTTTGCTCGAAAGGGGCCGGCGGGCACCCTCGGGAACGAGGACGAGCTGATGGGAGTCAAATCCTACGGCCCCGGCTATGGCGACTGGGTCGTGACCAGTCCGGAGCATTGGATCTACGAAAGAACTGGCCTGCGGCGCGGCGACCGAATACCAGCCATAATCGGCTGGGAATACCACGGCACGCCGGCAGCGATTCCGGGCCTGGAGGTGGTCGCTTCCAGTCCGCTATTCCCTCCCAAGAGAAACGACGGGGACGACCCGCAACAGCACGCCGGCGTCGTCTACCCGTGCCCGAAGGGAAACTTCGTCTTCAACGCCGGCACGATTTGGTGGTCGGAGGGGCTGTCACAACCGCCCGGGCACATCCCCGCGCGTGTGCCGAACCGCGCAGGAACCTTCGGGGTGGACCAGCGCGTCCAACGGATCACGTCGAATCTCCTCGACCGGATGATCCGTGAGGGGCCACGTCGCTGATAGCAGTGTTATTTTTTGACAGCTACTTATTGGCCAATGTTGTTGCTGCTCTGATCGTCTGCTGTTCCATTCTCCCGGGTCCTGCAGGTCAATCCTTGACACTCGCTCAGGTGCCAAGGTTGGCTGGAACGGAATCTTGCCGGCCTTGTCACCAGAGACTCTATGATCGATTTGTCGAAACCGCACACTACAACACCTCCCGTACCGCCGCCGCACAGTCGCTTCGAGGAAGCTTCGCGCCGGGCCGCAACGTCCTAAGGACGCGCGACCCGCACACGTACTTCAAGATGGAAAAAAGGGACGACGGGTTCTACCAGACCGGCTACGAGAAGGACGCCTCCGGCAGCCGCTCCCGGACCGAGCGCTTCGACCTGGTGCTTGGGTCGGGGAGGAAGGGCCAGACCTATCTCTACTGGAAGGACGGGTTCCTCTACCAGATGCCGGTGTCGCACGTGACGGGAGCCGACCGATGGGTCAACAGTCCCGGTTTCGTAGACGGCAAGGTGCATTTCGACCGGCCGATCATCCCGCGCTGCCTCGAATGTCATACGACTTCATTCCGGCTGGAGGCCATGCCCTCGAAGCCCCGTTACTCGGACGACTACGTGCTGGGAATTGCCTGTGAGACGTGCCACGGGCTGGGGTCCCGGCATGTGCAGCACCACAACTCCGAGCCACAGGAACAGCAGGGGCGCTTCATCGTCAACCCCGCGCGTTTCTCCCGAGATCGAAAGGTCGACCAGTGCGCGCTCTGTCACTCCGGAATCGGACAGTCGAGAACACCGCCGTTCTCCTACCGGCCGGGAGACCGGCTGCAGGATCACCTGCTGCCCGACCGGGAAACCGTTCTCGCTCCCGATGTCCACGGCAACCAGATCGGCCTTCTGAGAACGAGCCGCTGCTTTATCGCCAGCGGAACCCTGGACTGCTCGACCTGTCACGACGTTCACCGGCCGCAAAGGGACCTGGCACAACTGTCGGCCCGGTGCGTCGGGTGTCACGCTCCCGAGCGCTGCGGCGTCTTCGCCACGGCAGGACGCCGCATCGAAGAGAACTGCATCGATTGCCACATGCCCAACCGGCCCAGCCGCATGATCTCTATCCAGACCGACGCCGGTGATCTATCACCCCAGTACCGCAGTCATGCGATCGGGATTTATCATTCCGAAACAGGGCCGGTCCTACGCTCCCTGCTGCGAGGCAAACCGTGAGCCGTTTGCTGGTTTTCTGTCTGGCGGCGCTCGCGATTCTTTCCGGGTCGGCCGCACCCGATCTGAGGGTGCGCTATGTCGATGTGACCGAACAATCGGGAATCCGCTTCCGCCACGAAAACGGCGGGTCACCCGGCAAACTGATGGTCGAAACGTTTGGCTCAGGCGTGGCTTGGCTGGACTTCGATAGCGACAGCTTTCTTGACCTCTATTTAGTCAACGGATCCAATCTGGCCGCCGGCTCGCCGTCGCCCGGCAACGTTCTGCTGCGCAACACCGGCAAAGGAACGTTTGTCGACGTGACCCGCCAGGCGCGAGTGGGGGGCACGGGAGGGTACGGAACAGGTGTGGCGGTCGCAGACTTTGACAATGACGGCTTAGCCGACCTGTTTGTCACCTACTTCGGGCCAAACGTCCTGTACCGCAACAACGGAGACGGTACCTTCGCCGATGTCACAGCCAGAGCGGGCGTCAGCGGCAACTTCTGGAGCAGCAGCGCCGGCTTCTTCGACTACGACCGCGACGGGGACCTGGACTTGTATGTCGCCACCTACCTGGAATACGACGATAAGAAGAACCCCTATTGCGGATTTCAGAAGCCGGGATACCGCATGTACTGTGCGCCGACTGCGTTTGACGGGACGCCCGACCAGCTTTACCGCAACAACGGGAACGGCACTTTCACCGACATCTCGGAGAAGGCCGGCGTGGCTAACCCCGCCGGCAAGGGACTTGGCGTCGTCTTTGCCGATGTCGACGACGACGGCTACCCCGACATCTACGTGGCTAACGATCTGGTGCGCAACTTTCTCTACCACAACCGGGGAGACGGGACCTTCGACGACGTGACCTACAGTGCCGGTGTTGGATTCGACCTCAACGGCAAGCCACAGGCCGGGATGGGCGTCGACGCGGGAGACTTCGATGGAGATGGCCGGCTGGACCTCTTCGTGACGAACTTCTCAGACGAACTCAACACGATGTATCGCAATCTCGGTGGCCTTCTCTTCGAGGACATCACCGAGAAGGTCGGGCTGGAATCGGGACGCACCCCGCTCGGTTTCGGAACCAAGCTGTTCGACTTCGATAACGACGGGGACGTGGACATCTACGTCACCAACGGCCACGTCATCGACAACATCCAGCTCTACAACCCTCGCTTTACTTACGCCCAGCGAGACCTGCTGTATGAGAATGCAGGCGGCCGTTTCCGGGATGTCTCGACGACGGGCGGCCCCGGGCTGCAAGTTGAGAAGGTCGGGCGCGGCGCCGCCGTCGCCGACTTCGACAACGACGGCGATTTGGACATCGTCGTCTCCAGTTGCGGCCGTCCGGCCGTGCTGCTGCGAAACGACGGAGGGAACCGCAACCGCTGGATCGCCCTACTCCCGCAGGGGAAACGGAGCAACCGCTCCGGCTTCGGCGCCCGGGTTCGTCTCACAACCAGCCAGGGCACTCAGGTCAAGGAGGTCACTCCCGTAGCCAGTTACCTCAGCAGCAACGATCCGCGGCTTTACTTTGGTCTGGGATCGGACGCGAAGGTTCGACGCATCGAAATCAGGTGGCCCAGCGGTAGGGAGCAAGTGCTGACCGACGTCCCCGCAGACCAGCTCCTGACGGTTCGGGAACCGGACTAGCCTAGTGTAGTGTCCGAAAAAGAACTCGGCAACACGCCGAAAATGGAGGAGAACGGAATGCGGCGACCACC
>JBPCNK010000030.1:0-22873 GCA_051001345.1 Acidobacteriota bacterium
AGAGTTTGTCGGCAGCGTAAGGCTTCTCGACGATGGAATCCAAGGTCGCGGTCCAGACGTAGGGCCGCGGGTTCTGGTTAGCCGCAGCCGATTGGATAGTCCAGTTATTTATTGGACACTACACTAGGAGGCGCCTCGATTCTCGCACTTACGACTGACGACTGGCAACCTAGCTGGCGACCGGCGACTAACTGGCGACCGGCGACTGGCGACTCCATTATAATCACCAGCGATGCTTTCCTTTGAGAGCGCCTACCAACTCGTCCTCGAGCAAACTCCGCATCCCGAGCCCGAAACCGTAGGACTGCTGGCCGCAGTTGGACACGTCCTGGCCGAGCCGCTGGTGGCCGATATGGACGTGCCGCCTTTTGATCGGGCCGTAATGGACGGTTTTGCGCTGCGCTCCGCAGACAGCAGGGATGGACCTTTCGACCTGAAGATCATCGGCGAGGTCGCCGCCGGCTCGATCAGCCCACTGAGCGTGGCCGCCGGCCAGGCCGTTCAGATCATGACGGGCGCTGCCGTTCCTGCGGGCGCCGACGCGATCGAAATGATCGAGGTATGCGATTTGAAAGGGCAGAGTGTGCAGATGTCACGGCGTCTGCGCGCCGGGGAGAGGATCGCCGCAAAGGGAAGCGAGGTTGCGCAGGATCAGGTCGTCCTGGAAGCAGGCCGGCTGATCGGCGCAGCAGAGACAGCGTTGCTGGCCATGTTCGGCAAGACGCAGGTGGCCGTTTACCGGAGACCCTCCGTTGCGATTCTTGCAACGGGCGATGAACTGGTTCCTCCTTCGACCAGGCCCGGGCCGGGACAGATCCGCAATTCCAATTCGTACGCTCTGGCGGCTCAACTGAAGCTTTGCGGCATCGAGGCGGAACTGCTCGGCGCCGCCTCCGACCGTGTAGAGGACTTGCGGGAGAAAATAGCGGGAGGCCTGCAAAAGGACCTGTTGCTATTGACCGGCGGTGTCTCGGCCGGCAAATATGACCTGGTTGCCGGCGTCCTGCAGGCGCTGGGAGTGGAGATCTTTTTCGACCGGTTGGCCGTCAAGCCTGGCAAGCCTGTCACGTTCGGGCGGAAGGGAACGACGCTGGTTTTCGGACTACCGGGCAATCCGGTTTCTGCCTATGTCAGCTTTGAAACCCTGGTGGTTCCATCGATTCGCAAGCGTGCAGGCTTCCGCTTGGCCGGACCGTTCGGGGTCGCCGGCCGGCTGGAAGCATCCATCCGCAACCCGGGAGACCGCGCGTTGTTTGCTCCGGCCAGAGTGTGGTACGAAGGCGGATGGCGCATCGCGCCCATTGAGACGCGAGGCTCGGCCGACATCTTCCGGTTTTCAACGGCCGATGCGCTGGTCTATCTGGAGAAGGATGTCACTTCCTTGGATGCCGGCGCGGAGGCCGTGGCCTACCTGCTGCCGGATTATTTGAACCGCCGAGCACAGACCAAGGACCAAGGACTAAGGACTAAGGACTAAGGACTAAGGACCTAAGGACTAAGGACTAAGGACTAAGGACCTAACTTAACTATTAATAACTAAGGACGAACCAATTTCGTGTTTTCGTATTTTCGCAACTCGTAAGTCGTAACTCGTAACTCGTCCTTAGTCCTTTGTCCTTAGTCCTTCTTTTCTATTTCGTCTTCTCCACCAGACGTATTCCCTGGATCCGCATTTTCTTGTCGACGGCTTTGCACATATCGTAAAGGGTGAGGGCCGCCACGGAGACAGCCGTCAGCGCCTCCATCTCCACGCCGGTCGGTCCGGTGCATCCGACACGGCTTTCGATCCGGAAGCCGTCGTCCTCAAGCGCAATCTGCACGTCGACAGAACTGAGCGCGACATTGTGGCACAAGGGAATCAGCTCGAAGGTTCGCTTGGCCGCCTGGATCCCTGCCAATCGCGCCACCTCGGTTGGGTCGCCCTTGGGCAATTGCTCGTCCCGGACGAGTGCGACCGTCGAGCGCGCCACCTTCAGATATCCTTCCGCCCGCGCCATGCGCGCAGTTGGTTCTTTGTGACCGACGTCGACCATGCGCGCGCGTCCGCGTTCATCAAAATGAGTGAGAGTTTTCTTGGCCATGCATTGAGCTCCTCAGATGCGACCCGGGCGACCCGGAACGCAATGACGGCGGCGCGAGCGACCTATGCCTGGCGATGATCCGGAAGGCAGCCCGCACCGGGCCACGCGCGTAAGCAAGTGGCCAATCAGCGGCGACATTCTGACCTTCGTACACCGAAGAACTCTCCCGTAATAGTGTTCATGTTGCCTCTGATTGCCCGCTCGCTTACGCGCGCGGCCCGGTTAATTGTGCTGTCATTTCAGCAAATCGAAAAATTTAACCATCGCGTTGAACGCCTCGACCGTAAATTCGTGCTCGCCGGGCGGCTGATGGATCACCAGATTTTTTTCTGAGCCAAGCCGGGCGTACGCAGGGCGAACGGTATCGGCAAAGCGATCGACCCCTTCTTTCGGCATTCCGATGTCCTGCTGGGGCGCCCACAACATGAGCGGCCGCGGCGCAAGTGCTGCGGCGAACTCGTCCTGGTCTCCTTGCCCGAGCATTCCAGGAATCCACCAGTAGAAGCCGTGATAGGACGGGCGGCCTTTGCGCAACAGCGCGTCAATTGAGCCGACGCCGCCACAAATGGAGGCGGCCGCGGCGATCCGGCCATCGACCGCCCAGGTATAGAAGGATGTGATCCCGCCAAAGGACATTCCCGTCACGCCGATCTTCCGAGGGTCGACATCGTTGCGGTGTTCGAGATAGGTCACGGCCTGCCGGATCTCGTAGACGATAGCGCCCATCAGTGTCCGGCCGCGCACTAAAAGATCCTTGGCCTGGTCATTGGTGTCCGGAGGCGCGCGGCGGTCCAGCCCACGTTGCGTCAACGCCAGCGTCACAAAGCCCCTCCGCGCCAATTCGCGCGCCCACCCGAGCAGGCGCTGATGGGGCGTGCTGTCGCCAGGACGCGTCCACATACCGGGACCAAATTCAGCGGTCGTCTCTGACTCGCGGCTGCCGCTGCTGCCGTGCAGGCACACCACGGCCGGAAGGCGCGCCGAGGTGTCGGGCCGGATCAGAAAGGCTGGTACCTCCTGGCCATCGAGCGAGCGCCACGAAAGGTCCTCAACGACCAGCCCGTCGACGACCCGGCGGTCCCTGACCACCACGGAGACTTCCGGAGGTTGGAGCGGGATTTTCAGCAGGTCCGCCATCACTCGGCGTGCCTGGCGGGCCGTCCTCGGCGGGCTGGCCGCCTGCAGCCCTGCTCCCACGGTGAGCATGGTCAGCGTAATTGCGACGAACTTCTTCGACGTGGGCATGGTCCGCACTATACAACAGGGGTCAGGGGCCAGGCTTCAGGCTTCAGGGGCTACCGAATCAATCCGCAATCAATCCGCAATCCGCAATTCCCTGATCCCTGACCCCTGAGGCCTGACCCCTGACTAAGGACAAATTAACTTTCCCAACTTTTGATCCTCGTACTGGACCGCGGCCCCTCGAGCGACAAGCGCCTTAAGGTCCGGACAGCGAACTGTAAGCAGGTTGTTGTAACTCAGGTCGATTGTATCGCCAGTTCCCAGGCCTGGATTTGAGACCAACGGGCCAATATCAGACACCGAATTACCAGACAGACTCAGATCCTGCAGGTCAGTCAAACTTGACAAAGCCGCGATGCTGGTAATCCTGTTAGAGTGTATAACTAGCTTGACTATTCGAACTAATCCAGCCAGCGGGGTTATGTCAGTGATGGCATTCCTAGCGAGAAATAGGTATTGCAAATTTGTGAGGCTGGAAAGGGGAGCGAGGCCGGCGATCGCATTGCGATGCAGGTTCAGATCTGTCAGCGCAGTCAAACCAGAAAGAGGGGAGAGATTCGCAGGTCCGTTTGCCTCGAGAGAGAGGTACCAAAGCTTTGTCAATCCAGCCAAGGGACTCAAATTCGTTACGGCATTGGCGCCCGTTGTTTGGTTATAGTTTCCAAGATCCAGAAATTCCAGCGCTCCCATCCCGGAGAGTGCGGTGATATCGCTTATCCGATTCTCAGCCAGGTCGAGTTCCTTCAAGTTGGCTAGCTTCGAGAGAGGCGAGATGTCAGTGATGGCATTCCTATTAAGGGCAAGAGATTGCAACAGGGTCAACCCGGAGAGAGGACTAAGGTCGACAACAGAGGCTCCAGTGATTTCAAGATACCGCAGAGAACGCAGCCCGGAAATAGGTCGGAGATCGCCGCCGAAGGGGTTGTCGTCCAAAAAGAGCACAACCAGGCCGTTCAGGCTGGCAACAGGTTGGATACTACTGATCTGATTCGTTGAAAGCCCGAGTATTCGAAGACCGCTCAGTCCAGCCAACGGGCTGATGTCGCTAACAACGTTCTCATCCAGATCGAGCACTGCCAGCCCGGTTAAACCAGACAACGGCCTTATGTCGCCGACGTGGTTTTGGCCTAAAAGGAGGGTTGTCAGCCCGACCAGGCCGGCAAGTGCACTCACGTCACTTATGGCGTTTTCATACATTGAAAGAGTTTTCAATGCCTTCAACTGCGAAAGCGGCCGAATATCAGCCCCGCGATTAGCGTCAAGCCTCAGCTCTACAAGATTCGTCAGGTTGGCCAGAGCGGTGATATCCCTGACGGGGTTTCCAAATGTGCCGTTATTCGGCGCTGAGCCTGCAGGTGGTGTGCAATTCAGAATTAACCCGGGCAAGTTGACAAATTCCCCGATGAGTCGAAAGCCTTCATCCACTTCGGTGGAGCAACCGAGATTCAGTGCTCGGAGTTTGACCAGCCCCGACAATGGAGTCAGATCGCTGATCGAGTTACCGTACAACTGAAGCGTCTCAAGATTGGAAAAATGCTCAAGTCCGGCAAGTGTCTGAATGCCCTTGCCGGCAGCATCCAAGGCCGTCAAGCTGCGCGCCAGTTCACAGGTGATGGGCGTACTGCTGCTGATCTTTAGCGCCGCGCGAACGGCGGTGTCCAGATTGGCGTCGATGATTTTTATTCCTTCCGAACAGGCCGCCGCCGGAGCGATAAACTCGATGACGCCGGCGTTGGGCGCAAGATCGGTGATTTCCAACCGGTTGCCGACCACCACAGTCATGCGTGCTCCGGACAGATTGACAACAGTCAGCGGGATTTGCAGCGTCAGATTCTCGCCCCGGAACTGCAGGGTAATGGGGATGTCGCGACTGGCCGCCACATCGCGCAGCACACCCGAGGACAAATCGACATAGTAGTCGACTCCCATGCCAGTTGGGGCAAACGAATTGTAAGAATCGGCGCGGGCGGCAACGCCGCTGCCGGGGCGCAGGTCAAAGTCGACAAATCCGCTGACGCTGTTGGCCGCCGCCGCGCTCAAAGGCGCTACCGGGCGGGCAAAGGTAAGCGTAATGACAGTTGCTCCGGACAGTTGCTGCGCGCCTATCGACAGCAGGTCGGGCGCCTGCAGGTTGTTTGAAGAGGAAAGGCTGCCGGCAAAGGTGTCGCCGCGCGGGTCTTGAAAAGGAAGTTTGCTCACCGATGGTTCTGCGGGCGGAGCGGCCTGTGCTCCAACGTTCTCGTAGAGTCCTCCGATGCGCACATCGGAAATACGGCTGGCGGCAGCCCCCGGCGGCGCTTCGGCCAGACCTACGGCCTGTTCGCCCTGGAGGATAAACGGACTGCCTTTCGGAAAAAACACCAGATCCAGGACATTGGCTATGCCGCTGAGAAAAGGGATCGCTTGGCCGGTCTGAGGAAAAACCTGCAGGACCTCGTTGTTTACAACCACCAAAAGCGACAGCGCTTCCTGGCAGGATGGGAACCCTTCACGGTACAGGACCAGAATCTCATTTGGATTATTCAGACCCGAATAGACGGTGCGAATGCGATTGCCCTTGTACTCGCGCAACTGTCCATCGGCAGACGTAGTGTAGACGGCGCCGCCGCAGCCGTCGATGGCCACACCGCGCGGCGACGCGACGGCCACGGCCTTGGGCCGCTTGCGCCAATCCGGATCGGTGACAACTGCTGCTGCCGCGAGCGGATCAAACTTGGAACGCTCCACGATGGTGATTTGGTTGGCGCCTTCTTCTGATACGAGAAGGTTTCTGGAAATGGGATCGAGCGCCAGCGAATTAGGTTTGTTCAGCCCGCTGGCCACCGTGTCGAGCTTTTTGTCGAGAACGTTAAGGCGGTAAATCTTCCCCGAGTCGGTCCCCGCAATCAACATATAGGAAGTGCCTGACGCGTCGACAAAGGGAACAATCTTGCCGATGGTTTCATTATTGATTTGCGTGAAGACCGTGGTGGTCCCGCTGCTGGACTGCTCGGAGATCCTGGCGTTAGTAGTGGTTGCGCGGGGCGAGCTCGCGTCGATGGTTATCGATGTCAAAATCTGTTGTTCGGCTATAAAGAATCTGTGTAGATTCTCAAGGTAGGCCACAGCCGTCACTTGCGTCAGTCCCGCAACGAGTGTTTCGCGCTGCACGACGTCGACAGACGCGCCGGCCGACTGATTGGCTGTGTCGGCGGCGCGAATCGTAAAGGTGTGTTGCGCGGGCGCCACCGTCGGAGCGCGATACAATCCCGTTTCGCTGACGGTTCCAATCGAGCTGTTGCCGCCGGCGACATCATTGACCAGCCAGCCCGCCCCGCTGATCCCCTCGCCGTTGAACTGCTTCGTTTTGCCCGTCTCGACGACAGCCAGCGGTGGAAAAACCCGAAGACGGGGCAAGTGCGCGGCAGGATCAAAGTTGGTGGTGACCTTTTGGGGCGGGACATTGGCCAGCGCCGAAAAGGATTGCGTCCCAAAAAGCTGCGTTGCCACAACCGGCTGGTCGCTCTTGACAAAGACCGAACCGCCCGAGATACCGGCTGCCGCCGGAATCCATTCCTGGACCAGCAAGGCCTCGCGTTGTCTCCCTCTTAGCACGCGCTGTGTTCGGCCGACCACTGCACCGCCCTGTGTCAGCGAAACCACTTCGATATTGGCGGCCACATTGGCCGTGTTGAGCACCGACAGTCCCGTGAAATAAGGCCAAGCCAGGGCCTGATGCGAAAAATCGAACGCTCGTAGGATTCCACCTGCGCCATGACCAGCGCGCGGTTGGATCCCGCGCCGTATTCAACATACCCGTGCAGCGCTTCCCGGTTGGTTTCCACCTTGATCCAGCCCACTTGCAGTGGAGAGCCGGCAAAGCCAAAAAGCGACTTTAGATCGACGCGCAAAACCCCATCGGGCGCGATCGCTCGGGAAACCGGATTGGCCGTCACCGTCGGCGCGCTAAAGAGCGTGCCGTCGGGTTTGTAGGCCGTGATGTTGGCCAGTACCTGAAGTCGGCCGAAGTTCAGCAGACCGAGCCACGTCGACCAGGCGTCGCCTTGGGCCAGTTGCGGAAAATACAGGGTCTTGGCCGCCAGGCCGTGACTTTGCGCAGCCAGCGTCACCGTCGAGTCATCCGTTTGGCGGTGAACATGACCGTAACAGGTGACTGCCCGGTCGCTGCGCAGCCGCACGGCCGCCACTTCAGCGTAGGAAATCGCAAAGGCAGTCGAAAGGGGCGCGTGCAGCGCCCCGCGGCCGGTAAGATCGACCGTTTGGGTTGCTACGGTGCTGCCGTCGGCGCGAATAAAATCCAAAACCACTTTGGCGGCGCTAACGTCGGGGTTGACCAAACTGATGTCGGTCGTGCTGGTGGCGTTATTCTCGATAAAGGGCAAAATCAGGTCGGTGCCCGTGCCCGCCAGATCGGCTCCATCCATAAAATCGACGTTATTGTTGGCCTCCAGAAAAAAACCAGTCAGGCCATCTGTCGGGCTGCTGACCTCCATCCACAAGTAGGTGGGCACGCCCGGCTTCAGCCACCGACGCTGGAACGCTGAATATCTGCGCGCCCAGCCGCACGTATTGTTCTCCTGAGGCGATGATCTCAGTGCGGGGGTTGACCACGCCGCTGCCGGAAAACAACGTTCCGTCGTCGCGGTACGCGCGCAACGTAAGGGTGGCCGCGCTGCCTGTCGGGTTAGCGATGGCCACTCCTGAAAAGCGACCTTGTTGCAGCACGAGCCGGGGAAATATCAAGCGGCTTTCAGCCTGCAGCGCAGCCGACAAAGAAAACAGCACGGACAGACACATAAATATGCGCCAAATCATAAAAATCCTCTCGATTATGCCAAACGCCGGAGTCGATACTCTGCGGGTAGGTTCGACCTAGTATTGTCAAGAATACCCTTCCGCGGAAGGCTATACAAGGACGAAGTCGTTCGTTGAAGGATCATTACGTCAAAGCAGGGTCAGGCGTCAGGCTTCAGGGGCTACCGAATCAATCCGCAATCAATCCCCAATCCGCAATTCGCAATTCGCAATTCCCTGATCCCTGACCCCTGAAGCCTGACCCCTAGCCCCTGTGTTACGCTTGCAACCATGCCCCTGGACAGAATCAAACCGCGCGGTCTGCGCGCGGGTGACCGCGTTGCCGTTGTGGCTCCTTCGGGCGCAGTCGACGCGGACAGGCTCGAGATCGGTCTCCAGGCAGTGCGCGCACTCGGGCTGGAACCCGTCGTGTTTCCCCACGTGCTCGACCGCGATCTCTATATGGCCGGAAGCGACCGGTCGCGCCTCGAAGACCTCAATCGGGCCTTTGAGAACCCTGACACCAAGGCGGTATTTTGCGCTCGCGGGGGTGCGGGCGCCTTGCGACTGCTCGGTGGGTTGGACCGATTGCGGCTGCGAGAAGCGCGGAAGATTCTGTTGGGATGCAGCGACATAACGGTTCTGCTGCAGTTTTTTTGGCGCCAATGCGGGTTGGTCGGATTTCACGGACCAATGGTAGCAGGAGATTTTGCGCGCGGCCTGGTCGACGGGGAATCGCTGCGGCAGTTATTTGAGGATCACCGGGCGCCTCTGATACTGCGTGCCGACTTCGATGTGCTTCGTTCCGGCCGGGCGCGCGGCCCGCTTGTGGGCGGGTGCCTGTCGCTGATTGTTGCGCTGGAGGGGACACGCTACTCCTTGGATGCGCGCGGCTGCGTGCTGTTCCTGGAGGACCTGGCGACACGTCCTTATCAAATCGAACGAATGCTGACACACTTGAAGCTATCTGGAAAACTCGAGGGCGCGCGGGCGATCGTCTTTGGCGAGATGAAAGATTGCGGCGCGCCGCCCGGAGTGTCGTATACGCTCAAAGATGTCATCGCCCGTGCCCTGGAAGACATCAAAGTGCCCGTCGTTCTCGGATTTCCCTCAGGCCATGTGACACAGGCCGGCCGCACGCTTCCCATCGGCGTCGAGGTCACTCTGGACACCGATGCCGGCACGCTCACGATTGAAGAAGAGGCTGTCGATTCGTGATTCCTGGCGGCCACATTCATTTGATTGGAATCTGCGGTGTCGCCATGGCTGGGCTGGCCGCGATGCTGCGGGAACATGGATACAATGTGACGGGCTCGGACACGGCCGTCTACCCGCCGATGAGCACGTTTCTGGCCGAACAGCAGATCGCCGTGTGCTCGCCGTTTGGACCGGAAAACCTGAAGCCGCGACCCGATCTGGTCGTCGTCGGCAATGCCATCAGTCGCGGCAATACGGAGCTGGAAGCGGTTCTGGATGAGCGAATCGCCTACACGTCGATGGCTGACGTCCTGCGGGATTTTTTCATCCGCGGCCACCAGAGTCTTGTCGTCACAGGGACCCACGGCAAGAGCACCACGACGTCGTTGCTGGCCTGGGCGTTAACACATGCCGGCCTGGACCCCAGCTTCATGGTGGGAGCTATCCCGAAGAACTTCAACACGGGATATCGCCTAGGTCGCGGTCGCCATTTTTTGCTCGAAGGGGACGAATACGATACGGCCTATTTCGACAAGACTCCAAAATTTCTGCACTATTTGCCGGACGTCGTCATCTTGAATAATGTTGAGTACGACCACGCCGACATCTACTCGAGCCTCGAGGAGATCCGTTTGCAATTTCGACGGCTGGTCAACCTGATCCCCCGCGGCGGGTTTCTGGCCCTGGGAGCTGACAGCGCCGAGGCAGTTGCCTGTGCTGCAAAGGCGTTTTGTCCGGTGGAGACCTTTGGGTTGAAAACGACGGCCGACTGGACGGTCCGAAATCTTGAGGAAGAGCCTGAGCAGACGCGATTTGACGCCATCTATCGAGGGCAACCCTTTGCCCGCATTGAGTCGGTCCTGCACGGAGAGCACAATGCCCGCAACATCCTGGCCGCGCTGGCAGTTGGGCGGCACGTCGGACTGAACGGCCGGCAGTTGGCCGAAGCCATGGCGTCCTTTCAAGGAGTGCGGCGGCGGCTGGAACAAGTCGCCGAAGTGGGGGGAATCCGGGTTTTGGATGATTTCGCGCACCACCCCACTGCGATTCGCGAGACGATCGAGACGCTGAGGCGTATATATAAAGGAGCGCGGCTGACCGTTTTGTTCGAACCACGGTCGGCTACGACCAAACGGAAGGCGTTTGAAAGGGATTTTGTCGAGGTATTCGCCCTGGCCGATCGCGTTTTGCTGGCGCGCATCTTCCAGCCGGAGAAGGTTCCCGAGGCCGACAGAATTGACCTCGATCGCGTCGTCGGGGAACTTGTCGCCAGAGGACGGCAGAGCGCTCTCTTTGACGACCTGGGCGCGATGGCCGACGAGGCCGCCGGCCGGGCGCAGCCTCCCGAGGTGATCATAACGATGTCCAATGGCGGCTTTGGCGGCATCCAGCAGAAGATTGTTGAAAGGTTGAAGTCCCGATGGGTTTGACAAAGATGTCTGCGGCCTTGGCCGCATGTGTGCTGATCCTGCTGACGAACCTGCCGGCGCAGGATCAGAAGCCCGAGCAGAAAACCGAACAGAAAACCGAGCAGACAGATCAAGGCTTCAGGATCGGAGTCACCGTCAACCAGGTTTCTCTGGCCGTTTCGGCGCGCTACCTGACGGGCGGATTTGTCACCGATCTCAAGAAGGAAGACATCACGGTGGTCGAAGACGGAGTCGCTCAGGAGATCACTAACTTCAGCAGCGAGTACGTGCCGGTTCATGTGGTCTTCCTGGTTGATACCAGCGGCAGCATCGAAAGCGAGCTGCCGGCTATCCGGCGGGCGACCATGAAATTCGTCAAGAGCCTGACCGCTCAAGATCGTGTCGGCATCGTAACGTTCAACGCCGACACGCGCCTGATTCTCAATTGGACGCCCGCCACCGATCATCCGAAGATCGAAAATGCTTTGCTGCGCCTGTACGCCAAAGGGCGGACCGTTTTCTATGACGCTCTGTATGTGACCTTCGGCGATCTGCTCAAGGATGTGGGACAAAAGAAGGCGGTCATTGCCCTGACCGACGGCATGGACACGGGCAGCCTGATCGGGTTTTCCGAAGCGATGGCGGAGGGCAACAAGTCGGACGCCATGGTGTACGTCGTCAGCAAGCTGGAGCAGTATTGGGCCGGCGCGATCCAGCTCCGTATGGAATACGAAAAGCGCGGCGAGTTTGTCCCGCCCGACCTGAAGGACGGCCGGATTTTGGAAGTGAGCCGGGAACTAGAGCGGATGGCCCGCAACACAGGCGGCACCGTACTGAGCGCCCGGGACATGGCTCTCGGTGAGGTCTACGAGCGGGTCGCCGAAGAGATCAAGAATCAGTACTACGTCGCCTACCTTCCCCACAACATGGTTCGAGACGGCCGCTGGCGCGAAATCGAGCTCCGGTCGCGCCGCCTCGATGTCTCTTTACGTACCCGGGAAGGTTACTTCGCACCGCAAAAATAGCTCCAATGAAAAACGAAGTACGAACGACGAAGGACGAAGGACTAAGGACGAAGGACTAAGGACGAACCAACTTCGTGCTTCCATTTTCGTCCCTCGTCCCTCGTCCTTCGTCCTTCGTCCTTAGTCCTTCGTCCTTCGTCCTTTGCAACTGCGATATTCTTAATCCATGTGCGGCATTGTCGGTTACATCGGGACCAAGGACGTGGTTCCGGTACTGCTCGACGGGCTGTATCGGCTGGAGTATCGCGGCTATGATTCGGCCGGAATCGCCGTCCTGCGCGATGGCCGGATCGACTGTGAGCGGGCCGTCGGCAAGATCAAGGCGCTCGAGGACCGGATGGGCGAGCGCTCCTGGACCGGCGCCCGAACAGGAATTGCGCACACCCGCTGGGCCACGCACGGGCGGCCGACCGAAAACAACGCCCATCCCCATGCCGACTGCACCGGCGCCTATTCGATCGTGCACAACGGGATCATCGAGAATTACCGCGAGCTGAAGGCCGAACTTCAAAGCCGCGGTCACCGCTTTCTAAGCGAAACGGACACGGAAGTCATCGCTCATCTGATCGAGGAGTGCGACCAGGGAGATTTTGTCGCAGCCGTGCGCCGAGCGCTGTCTCGTCTGGTGGGAACCTATGGTCTGGCGGCCATCAAACAGGGTGAATCCTGCATTGTCGCCGCACGGATGGGCAGCCCGTTGTTGCTCGGTGTCGGCGCGGATGGCTGCTTTGTCAGCTCCGACGCGTCGGCGCTGCTGCGCTACACGCGCGAGGTTGTGTACCTGGAAGATGGCGACCTGGCTGTCATCGGTAGCGGCCAGTACACGGTCGAAAGCCTGCTGCAGCCCGGCATGTGGCGCGACAGCCAGACGCTCGACTGGGATGTCGAAGCCGCCGAAAAGCAAGGCTTCCCGCACTTCATGCTCAAGGAAATTCACGAGCAGCCGGAGACCGTCCGCAATGCTATGCGCGGCCGTATTCTCCAGGCCGAGGGGACGGCTAAACTGGGCGGATTGATGCCGGTCGAAGACCGCTTGGACCGGATGAACCATTTGATCATTTTGAGCTGCGGAACTTCTTACTATGCCGGATTGCTGGGCCGCTACATCCTGGAATCGATCACCAACCTGGCCGTCGAAGTAGAGCTGGCTTCTGAGTTTCGTTATCGCAAGCTCAACCTGAGAAAGAATACGATAGTCCTGGCCATCAGCCAGTCGGGAGAAACAGCCGACACGTTGGCTGCCATCCGCGAGGCCAAGCGCAAAGGCATCACTTGTCTCGGTCTGGTCAACGTAGTCGGCAGTACGATCGCGCGTGAAACCGACGCTGGGATTTATTCGCACGCAGGCCCGGAGATCGGAGTTGCGTCCACCAAAGCGCTCATGGCGCAGCTCACAACGCTGTATCTGCTCGGCCTTTATTTTGGGAGAAAGCAGTCCGTGTCGGTGGGAGAGGGACAAGAGTACATCGCCGAGCTGGAGGCGATCCCCGACAAGATCCGCACTATCCTGGAGCGCGGAGATGAAATCGAAAAGCTGGCCGAAAAATATTCCCGCTATCAGAATTTTTTATACATGGGCCGCAAGTACAATTATTCAATCGCACTGGAAGGCGCGCTCAAGCTCAAGGAGATTTCCTACCTCCATGCCGAAGGCTACGCTGCCGGCGAAATGAAGCATGGGCCAATTGCTCTCATCGACGAGAACTTTCCGTCCATCATGATCGCGCCGCGCGATGACTCCTACGAAAAGATGATGTCCAACATTCAGGAAATCAAGGCGCGCAGCGGCCCGGTCCTGGCGGTGGCTACCGAAGGCGACGATCACATTTCCGAGCTGGCCGACGATGTATTCCGGGTCCCGAAAACCCACGATCACTTCTATCCGTTGCTCACCCTGGTACCGCTGCAATTGCTGGCCTACCATATCGCGCGTTTCCGTGGCTGCGACATCGACAAGCCGCGCAATCTGGCCAAGTCGGTGACCGTGGAATGACAGTGGCCAGTGGCCAGTGGTCAGGGCCGCGACCGTTAGGGAGCGGGCGATCGCACGCAACCTTCTCAATGTTTGTGCCCATTTGCCCGCTCGCTTACAAGCGCGGCCCTGACACGCGACTGTTCTGATATATAATCAACGGTTCGATGCCAGAAGAGAAAATCGCCATACGCAATATCGCCATCATCGCTCACGTTGACCACGGCAAGACGACTCTGGTCGACGCGATGCTGAGGCAGGCCGGGACGTTCCGCGACAACGAGCAGGTTCGCGACCGGGTCATGGACTCGCTCGACCTGGAGCGCGAGCGCGGCATTACGATCATGGCCAAGAACACGGCCGTGCGCTACGGGTCCGTCAAGATCAACATCGTCGACACGCCGGGACATGCGGATTTTGGCGGCGAGGTCGAGCGCGTTTTGAAGATGGTCGACGGCGTCATGTTGCTGGTCGACGCCGCCGAAGGTTGCCTGCCGCAGACCCGCTTTGTTTTGCGCAAGGCTCTGGAGGAGCGTCTGCCTGCCATCGCCGTCGTCAATAAGATTGATCGCCAGGACGCGCGCCCCGAAGAGGTCGTCAACGAGATCTATGATTTGTTCATTGATCTCGACGCCGACGACAAGCAAATCGAATTTCCAATTCTGTACGCGGTTTCGCGGGCCGGCATCGCCAAAAAGCACCTCTCCGACGAATCGGACAGCCTGAAACCGCTGTTCGATCAGATCCTCGAAAGCATTCCGGCGCCCAAGGCGCTGCGAACGGACTCGCTGCAGTTGCTTGTCGCCAACCTCGACTACAGCGAGTACGTCGGGCGGATGGCCATCGGACGGATCTTTTCGGGCGAGATTGTGGTGGGCCAGCAGGTAGCCGTCGTCAAACGTGACGGCAGCACGCAGCAAACCAAGATCACGCAGTTGTATGTTTTCGAAGGTCTCAAGCATCAGCTGGTTGAACGCGCCGGGGTGGGTGACATCGTGGCGCTGGCCGGATTTGAAGATATCGAGATCGGGGACACCGTCACCTCCGTGGAGAACCCGCAGGCGCTGCCAACCATCGCCGTCGACGAACCGACCATCTCGATGATTTTCGGCGTCAATAATTCGCCCTTTGCGGGTCGTGATGGAAAGTTTGTCACGTCGCGCGAGCTGCGTGCGCGCCTGGACCGCGAAGTGCTCGGCAACGTCGCCATCCGGGTCGAGGAAACCGACTCGCAGGATCGATTCAAAGTCTCCGGACGCGGAGAGCTGCAACTGGCCATCCTGATCGAAATGATGCGCCGCGAGGGCTACGAGCTTCAGGTCGGAAAGCCCCAGGTGATTACGCGCCAGATTGATGGAAAGCTGGTTGAGCCGATCGAACAGGTTGTGATCGATTGTCCCGAAGAATTCGTCGGGGTCGTCACCGAAGCGTTGGGAAGGCGCAAGGGCCAGATGACCAGGATGGTCAACCATGGCCACGGGCGCGTCCGCCTCGAGTTTGAAACGCCCTCGCGCGGGCTGATCGGCTTTCGCAACGAATTTCTGACGGAGACCAAAGGCACCGGCCTGCTCAACACGCTGTTTCTGCGCTGGGGAGAGTGGCAAGGCGAGATGCGAGGCCGTTCGACCGGTTCGCTGGTGGCGGACCGTGCCGGCAGTACGACCACGTATGCGCTCTTCAATCTGCAGGAGCGAGGAACGCTGTTTACGCGGCCGGGAACGCCGACTTATGAAGGGATGATCGTCGGTGAAAACGCGCGCGCCGTCGATCTGGACGTCAACGCCATCAAGGAAAAAAAGCTGACCAACATGCGCGCCTCCTCGGCTGACGACGCCATGCGGCTGGTTCCGGTCCGGGAATTATCCCTGGAGCGAGCGCTCGAATTCATCGCCGACGATGAGTTGGTCGAGGTAACGCCCGAGAACATCCGATTGCGTAAGCGAGTGTTGCGTTCGAATGAAAGACCCAAACGCAAGGAAAGCTAGGTTAGATTGGGGACAATCGGCAATGTGACGACGAAATTGCGGCGAAATCGAGAATTGGGGATTGAGGATTGGGGATTAAATTTCGGATTGCGGATTGAGGATTGCGGAATTGATTGGGGATTGTCGATTGGGAAATTGGGGATTTTATTGCGGATTGCCTTAGTTCAGGGATAGCCGAATCTGCAATCGGCAATACAATCCGAAATTCTCCAATCCGCAATCCTCAATCAACTCCGCAATCCTCAATCCGCAATCCGAAATTTAATCCCCAATCCCCAATCCCCAATCCCCAATTTTCGACTTTGCCACAATTTCGAATCTGGATCGTCCCAATCCCCAATCGTATAATGTCACTTCTCTTATGAATCCACTGATTGGAATTCCCTGCCGCCACGATCCCGATAAACACACGTTCTACCTGCACCGTGCCTACTCCGAGGCTGTCCGGGAGGCTGGAGGCACGCCACTGATGATTCCACTTCTGACCGGCTCGGATTATCTCCGGCACGTGGCGGGCCTGTTCGACGGGATTTTGCTGCCGGGCAGTGATAGCGATGTGGATCCTGCGCGCTATGGGCAGACGCCGCACCCGCAGATCGGACGGCTGGATGCCGAGCGCGACGCCGTCGACTGGTTTCTGCTGCAACATTCCTTCGACCGCAAGACTCCGCTGCTCGGAATCTGCTACGGCCTGCAGGCGCTCAATGTGTTTTTGGGCGGCTCGCTGGTCCAGGACATTGCCTCCGAGCGGCAGACGGAACTGCAGCACAGCGGAAAGGATCGGCGTCATCCGGTCGTGTGCAGTGAGGGAACGCCGCTGCGTGAACTGGCCGGCGCCGAACGCGTGGAAGTCAACAGCTCGCACCATCAGTCGCTTGATCGGGTCGCCGAGTCGCTGGAGGTTCTGGCGCGCGCTCCCGACGGAGTCATTGAGGCTGTCCGTCTGCCTTCCAACGACCACTTTGTGCTGGGCGTGCAGTGGCACCCTGAGCGCGGCTATAGCCAGGACGGGTTCAGCCAGCGCATTTTCGATGCATTTATTCGTGCAAGTGGCAAGTGATCAGTGGCAAGAACACATGGAAGGGGCAAGTGCCTAGTGGACTGTAACATCTGAATTGGCGGCAACGACATTGATCCGCTCCGCGGGCGGCTATGGGAAAAGTGGGGCCGATTCTTGACCGGCTTCACCACAGAGACCCAGCGCGGCATAGCCGCAACCGTATGCCGTATGCCGTATGCCGCAGGCCGGCGACGGAGTGCCAACAGAGCCGCGGCCGGAAAGCTGCGGGCCGGCAAATAGGAAGCGAGATCAAAAATCTTGCTCAAATAACAAGATTTCACTAACTGGCACTACAGAGGGCACAGAGGAACACAGAGAAAAGCGGGCGTACGAGTCTTATGAACTTCGATCGCAGCACGGAGAACTGTCTCAGTAAGTTCGTTGACATGCATACCTAGAATTCCAGACAGCCGGTCGTTGGTACGAAGTGTTTCTCTGTGTTTTCTCTGTGTCCTCTGTGTCTCTGTGGTGAAGTCGATTTTCCCTGCACCGCAGAGCGTCACTCTGATCAATGTTGTTGGTATCAATTCAGATGTTACGGTCCACTAGTGGTAAGAATACAAGGAAAGGCTGGCAGCACGTGTGGGCACAGGGCTCCAGCCCTGGGCGCTTTCAAGTGGCAAGTGATCAGTGGCAAGAATACAAGTAAGGCCTGAAGCCTGAAGCCTCGAGCGAAGCCTGAAATGCGATCTGTAATCTCCAAACTTCAATCCTCGATTGACAAGCCCGTATACGCATTGTCGGCCGCTCACTTCGTGTGCGATGCGTATTCGAGCATGCTCGGTGTCTTTCTGCCCTTTCTGGTCGCTAAGTTTCACCTGACCCTGTCGCAGGCCGGCATTCTGGCCGGGGTTCTGTTGTTCTCGTCGTCGATGACCCAGCCGCTCTACGGACTGGTAGCCGATCGGATCCGTCGAAATATCTTTATCGTTCTCGGGCCCTCCGTGACGGCTGTGTTCATCTCCTCGCTCGGAGTCGCTCCGGGATATTGGGGGCTCGTGGTATTCCTGCTGCTGGGCGGCGCCGGCATTGCGGCCTTCCATCCGCAAGGAGCTTCTCTGGCGGGGGCGCCGACCCGCCGCAGGCGCGGCCTGAACATGTCGGTTTTTGTGACGGGCGGAAACATCGGCTACGCTCTGGGGCCGATCTATATCATGTCCGTCATTTCACTGTTCGGTCTGGAGCGATCCTTTATTGCCGCCTTGCCCGCACTGATCATTACGTTGTGTTTGGTGCGACTGGCGCCGCAGCCGATCGTCACCGCGCCCAAACAGCGCGACCTGAAAGGCGACCTGCGAGCGACACTGCGCCCCCTGGTTGTCTTGTACTTTCTGGTTGTCGCGCGGTCGGCCGTTCAAATCGTATTTGTCACCTTCCTTCCCACCTATTTACAGTTTCGCGGTTTTTCTTTCAGTCACGGAAGCGGTCTGCTGACTGCGTATTTGCTCTTTGGCGCCTGCGGAGGATTTCTGGGAGGACCTTTGGCGGACCGCTTCGGAGGTAAGCACGTGATCGCCTTCTCGATGCTCTTTTCAGCGCCGCTTCTCCTTGGGTTTCTCCTGAGCAGCGGTTGGCTGTCGACGCTGCTGCTGGTCTCGGGAGGAATGGTGTTGCTGTTTACGGTTCCGATCAACGTGGTCATGGCCCAGGAACTGGTGCCGCGCGGCGCAAGTACGATCGCCGCGCTGATGATGGGGTTTGCCTGGGGAATGGGCGGCGCGGCGGTTCCCATCGTCGGCTGGGCTGCCGATCACTTTGGTTTGCAGCGGGCGCTGATGGCGACCGTGCTGGTGCCGCTGGCGGGGTTTTTGCTGGCGACCTTTCTACCCGCAAGGGTAGCGAAAGTGGCGGGCGCGCCTTTACCGGGCCAGTCTGTCCGGGATGAGCCCGTTGAAATGATTCTGGAATGAGTGTGGCATGATCGACCTTGGCGGCAAGACGGCTCTGGTGACGGGGGCCAGTCGCGGCATCGGCGCGGCTGCCGCGGAAATGCTGGCGCGCGCCGGCGCATCCGTGGCGATCAATTATCGAAACAGCGCCGCAAACGCCGAGGAAGTGGCCGGCAAAATCCGGGCACTCGGGAAGAGCGCGCTGCTTGTTCAGGCAGACGCAGCCGATCGAAGCCAGGTCGAGGCCATGTTCGATCAGGTCGTGGCTGCATTCGGCCGCCTGGACGTTGTAGTTGCCAATGCCGGAATCTGGGAGGAGGCTGCCATCGATCAGATGCGCCAGGAGGAGTGGGACAAAACGATCGAACAGAATCTGACCTCGGCCTACCTGGCTTGCCACTTTGCCGCGCGCGTGATGAAGCGGCAGAGCAGCGGGACGATCATCTTAATCAGCTCCACCGCGGGACAGCGCGGCGAGGCACGGCACGCGCACTACGCGGCTTCCAAGGGTGGCGTAATCAGTTTGACCAAGTCGCTTGCTACCGAACTCGGCCCCTTTGGAATCACCGTCAATTGTATCGCCCCCGGCTGGGTCGACACCGTCATGGCGTCCCGCGCGCTGCGTGGCGACCCGGCCGAACGCGCCCGCTATGAACGCGACGTTCCTCTCGGGCGAATCGCGACTCCCGAAGACATCGCGGGTCCCATCGTGTTTCTGGCCTCTTCGCTGGCTAGGCATATCAATGGGGAAGTATTGAATGTGAACGGGGGATCCGTCTTAGTAGGTTAATTGGAGTCTTGATGGAAAATTGGGGATTGGGGATTGGGGATTGGGGATTGAATTTTGGATTGCGGATTGCCGATTGCGGAATTGATTGACGATTGGGGATTGGAGAATTGGGGATTGTATTGCAGATTGGCCGATTGCCGATTGGGTGGGGCGGGTTCACGCTGTTTTTTATCGCCTGATTATCGCCAATAAGCCCTAATCCCGCAAATCCGCAATCGCCAATACAATCCACAATTCCCCAATCCGCAATCGTCAATCAATTCCGCAATCCCCAATCCTCAATCGAAAATTCAATCCCCAATCCCCAATCCCCAATCCCCAATTTTGGAATGGTACGCAATTTCGGACGTCGAGGAAATTGCGAATTAACATCAGCGTCCTGTAACAACCCTCAGCACCCTCAAGAAATTTCCTCCAAGCATTTTGTGAACCTCCTGCTCGGAGTATCCCTTCTCGAGCAGCGCAGCGGTAATCTTGGGCAGGTCGAGGGCGTCGCGCATTCCTGCGGGCATTGAATCGACGCCGTCGAAGTCCGATCCGAGCCCGACGTGATCGACTCCGGCTACCTTCGCGATGTGGTCGATGTGGTCGATCAGAACGCTGAACGGAGGTGGCGGCACATCGGAAGGCCGCTCATAGGACCTGTAGCGCTCGGCAGCCACTTTGTCGAGGTCGCCGTGAAAGCGCAGTTTCAATTCCTCGATGGTCGAGGCCCTGGGTCCGGCCGCCGACCGCTGGCGAAAGTCGTCGCTGAGAAAGGCTGAGTAGAAATTCACCCCGACAACTCCTCCGTTTTTGGCGACAGCGCGCAGCATGTCATCGGTCATGTTGCGCGGTGCGCCGGACAGAGCGCGGGCCGACGAGTGCGAGGCGATCACCGGCTTTGTCGTCGCCGCCAGCGTGTCCCAGAAGGTCTTGTCCGACACGTGCGAGATATCGACGATCATTCCGATCCGGTTCATTTCTCCAACCACCTGGCGGCCGAAGGCAGTCAGGCCGTTGTGCCGGCCGGTATCTCCCGACGAATCGGCCCAGTCGTTTGTATTGCTCCATGTCAGCGTCATGTAGCGCACGCCCAGGCGGTGGAACATGCGCAGAACTCCCAGATCGTTATCGATGGCGTGGCCCCCCTCGATGCCCATCAGCGCGGCCACCTTGCCCGCCTTTGCCAGGCGTTCGATGTCCGCCGCGTTGACGGCCAGGCTGGCCTGTTCGGGCGCCTGTGCCAGCATCCGATAGAGCGCGTCGACCAGTTGCAGGCCGCGTTTGATGGCAGACGGCCCCTTGTATGGAGAGTCCACCCAGATCGCAAAGAATTCCGCATCCAGACCGGCTTGCTTCATGCGAGGGAAGTCGAGATGCCCGGAGTTCAGTTTTTGGGTGATGTCGTGTTTTCCGATCAGCACGCGTTGCAGCGTGTCGGCGTGCGTGTCGACGACGATGGCCTGATCATGAATTCTGCGAACGCCGCCTGCCGTCTTTTGACCATTCAGCGAGTAAAACAGACCCAAACCGGCAAACAGCATCAGAAGTGGATGGAGTTTTTTCAAGGTATGAGTTTCCTCTGTGAAATACGAGTTGAAGCTCCATTATACGATTGGGGATTGGGGATTGGGGGATTGGGGATTAATTTCGGATTGCGGATTGCGGATTGGGGATTTATTGCGGATTGCGGATATTGCGGATTGGGGATTTCATTGGGGATTGAACAATTGCGGATTGTTGTTCCCTGACCCCTGACCCCTGACCCCTGACCCCTGTATCAACATACAGTCGCCATAACTGTAAAAACGATAGCGTTCACGAATCGCGATGGAGTAGCTCTTGCGTGCCAGGTCCAATCCCATGAAGGCCGCAGCCAAAACGTAAAGGGAGGACTTCGGCAGATGGAAGTTCGTCAGCAGCGCGTCGACGACGCGAAAGCGGTACCCCGGGCAGATCGTCAACGCGGTTGTCCCTTCACCGGCTGTGACCAGTCCGCCCTCGGCAGCGGCTGACTCCAGCGTCCGCGTCACAGTCGTGCCGACGGCAACGACACGGCCAGAGCGCTGCCTGGCCTCGGCGATGGCGGCTGCTGTCTCGGGCGGAATGATGAAGCGCTCGGGATCGACCCGATGTTCTTCAATCTGCTCGACTCGGATCGGCTGGAATGTTCCGTAACCGACGTGCAACGTCAAACTCTCGATCCGGACGCCGCGGGATCGAAGTCTTTCCAAAACGCGAGTCGTGAAGTGCAGACCTGCGGTGGGCGCGGCAATGGAACCGGACTTCTCGGCGTAGACAGTCTGGTAATGCTGCCGGTCCTGTTCGGCGCCGGGCCGGAGAATGTAAGGCGGCAAAGGCATCTCGCCAGCGCGATCGCACCAGCTGAGAATCTGATCGTGTGAAAGATCCGGGAATTCGATTTCCTTTTTTCCCGAAGGCAAGTCCCGAACGACATGCATGGGAACACCGTCGAGTTCCATCTGCGTTCCGGCGCGCAGCCGGCGGCCGGGACGCGCCAGGGCCTCCCACGCGTGCGGGCCGGTTGGCCGCAGCAGCAACACCTCGACGCGGCGCCCAGTCTCTTTTACCACTGGACGCAGCCTGGCGGCGAAAACACGCGTGTCGTTGATGACGACCAGGTCGCCGTCTTCGAGCAGGTCGGGCAGATCCTGGAACACATGATGGGAGACTTGGTCCCTGGAACGATCGACCCGCATCAGGCGGGACTGATCACGCACGGCGGCAGGTGTCTGCGCAATGAGTTCCTCAGGCAGGAGGTAGTCGAACTCCGACAGATTCACACGCACCTTCCGATCCAGATGAGAATGGACTGCGATTACAGTAGCGGACGGCTAAGCGGTGCCGCGCGTAAGCGAGCGGCGCCTCAGCACCGATGCTAATTGCTTTCACGTGCTGTTGCCAACAACATCCCCGCCATGGTGGCCGTCATTCACAGGCCGGGTAGAGTCAAAGTGGCGGACTGGGGCCCCTCGCCGCTCGGGGCATAATCTTTCGCCCCTGCGGGGCTTGTCGAAACGACGAACGGAAACCGAGGGGCTTACGTCTTGGGCTTTGTTCTTTCGCCCCTGCGGGGCTCGTCTTGATGACGGACCTCTGATCCCAGGGCTTGCGCCCTGGGCTTTAATCCTTCGCCCCTGCGGGGCGACTTTCGTTTCGACTCCTGCGGCGGCCCAACGGTTCTCACCGCTGCGATGCGGAGGGCCAATGACGTGCCCCCGAAGGAGGCAAATAATAGAGCCCAGCGCGCGAGCCCTGGGTGTAGGGTTCGTCGCCTCCATGAGCCCCAGAGGGGCGAAAGAAATGGGGTGGCTTCGATTTTTTTCACACGTTCTTACGCCGCCCTGGGTTTTAATCCTTCGCCCCTGCGGGGCGACTTTCGTTTCGACTCCTGCGGCGGCCCAACGGTTCTCACCGCTGCGATGC
>JBPCNK010000031.1:0-6945 GCA_051001345.1 Acidobacteriota bacterium
GCGGGACTCCAAGACCCAATGCGGACCGGACTGCGTGTACTGAACGCTGTAGCGGTCCTGAAGGTATTCATAGATGCGGTCATTCGACCCGTTCAGCATGAAATTTGGATCGAGGCCGAACGGACGGTTTCGTGTGTATGTGAGCGAAAGATTACCGGCCTGCGTGGGCCGGTAATCGCCTCGCGCAATGACATGGTTCTCCTTGCGTTTCCGGTCTCCGGCGCCTTCAAAACGCCCCCGGTTCTCGTCCAGAGGAACGACCGGCTCGGGGAGCAAGTCCATGAGAAGCTTGGTTTCGCGGAAGGGCAGCGCGCGTAGAAACTCGGCCTTCAACGCGGGCGTTGGCACGGTGCCCGTGACCCGCTGGAAGCCCGATTCGCGGTAGCCTTCATAGGTCGTGAAGAAGAACAGCTTGTCTCGCCAAATGCGCCCCCCGAGCGAACCTCCGAACTGATTGAACACTTCCCGGTCTCGAGAGATCATAGTGCCGTCGGAGTTGCGGCTTGGGCGGAATGGGTTTCGAGCATTAAAGAGGTGAGAGCGGTAAAGCTCGAACAAGCTTCCATGAAATGCATTCGAGCCCGATTTGCTGATGAGGTTTACTTGGCCGCTGATCACGCCCCCGTACTCGGCCGCCATGACCCCTCTCATAAGCTGAACTTCCTGGACGGCCTCTATGCTCATAACGTCGATGTAGTTCCTGCCGCCATATTGCTCCATCGAGCGGCCTTCCGATGGGTTGGCGTTGGCATCCGTCCCATCCACCGTAATGCCGGCGCCGCTTTTGCCCTGACCGTTGATGCGTACGCTGCCGCCACCCACGTCCACGCCCGGGGCCACCCGGAGGACATTCGTGACATTTCGCCGCGAGAGGGGCAGTTCGGCGACCTGCATGCTGCTCAGGCTCTCGCGTTGCTCGGACGATGCCGCGCTCACCAGCGGCGCGGTGCTCTCGACTGTCACCGTTTCGGTGACAGCACCGACGTCCAGCGTGAACGTCTGTTGCGTTTGCTGGCTCGCGGTCAATTCGATGCCTTTGCTGTGGAACCGTTTGAAGCCGGGCGCCTCGATCGTAAGTGCGTAAGACCCTACTGGCAGAACATCAAAGAGAGCTTCGCCAGTTGCATCCGTCGTCTTCCTGTAAGAGGCATTGGTCCCCTCATGAGTGAGAGTCACAGCCGCTCCCTGGATCGCGCCGCCTGAAGAATCCTGAACTGTTGGATAGAATCTGGCCGTCGTGACCTGGCCGAACGCGGCTCCAGCTAGCCAGCAAAGAGCGAGTGCCAAGCAGGTGATAGGCAGGCCTCCAGCGTGCGATGCAAACTGTCTTCTCACATAGACTCCAATCGTTACGAGTTTCATTCTGGCAGTACGCAGACAATCGACCGGCCTCCTGGTTGCCGACGATGCCGCTGAATCAAGAGGCTCGACGCGGTAAGCAGCATAACGGATCGCCCCGTTGCGGTGCTTACACAACCGGTCTGTCTTCTTGTGAAAACCACGACGTGGGCGCCCGGGACAACCGCGTTGCCGCTATGTTTGCCGGCCCGATTAGAGATCCATGGAGGGTCTGGGACTCGGCGCGCTCTCCACTCTTCGCAAGCGGCAGCGCTACCGGATAAATCACCCATTTGAACCACTAGGACCTCCCCGTTAAACTCTTGCCCGCAAGTGTATCATGGGGTTGGTGGTATCGGAAAACGGAATCTTCTTTCGCGAGTCGAAATTCGCGTGGAGCCACGGCCGACACACTCACGTTGCAAAATCCCCATGCCCGCTTGCTTTCCGCGAGGTGAACGTATGCCAGGCCCGAGCGGCTTAGGCTCCTGATTTTGAGGTGCATTCAGATCGCAACGAGGGCGTCCGCCTATCCTTTTGCGAGTGGGAAGCTACGATTCCCTCCACCGAGGCACGAAGCAGACAGGAGCCTCCTTCTCCTCAGGCCGGAGATCGACGGCGAATTCTGACGATGTTGAGGCAGCTCTGCCAGAACGGGGAATCGGCGGTCCGCGTGGTGCTGCAAATCGACGCGACAAGGCATAGTGAGGGAGATCTTGGCAAATACCATCGGGCGGAATAAGTCCAAGCTTGGACTACGGGTAGCGCTATTGAGCATCCTCGCCAGCATTGTGTTGGCGTCGGGCAACGTGACTATTGGTCTTCTCGCAGGATCGACTTCCGTCGTCGCGGCGGGCCTCGAGTTCGCCGGTGACGTCTTGGCCTCTACGTTCGTGCTGGTGGGGATGCTCATCGCGTCCAAGCCGGCCGACTCCGATCATCCATATGGGCACGGACGATACGAGATCCTCGCGGGCCTCGTTGTTGGCATTATCCTCGCGGCAGGAGGCTTCGGCATCTGTTGGCGTTCCCTTCAGAAGGTCAGCGAGGCTCATGGTCCCCCGCGCGCCTATGCCGTTTGGCCGCTCTTAGGCGCCATCGTCGTGAGAATTATCATGTCCACGATCAAGTTCAAGGTGGGCCGCCGAATTCACAGTGCTTCGCTGGTGGCGGATGCCTGGAACGATGCAGTCGACATTTTCTCGGCCACCGCGGCCCTGATCGCCCTCGGGCTAACCCTCTACAACCCTTCGCAGTTCCTCGCGGCCGATCACTATGGTGGCTTCATCGTTGGACTTGTGGTGATCTTCCTGGGGTTCAGGGTCATGCGAGATACGTCGCTGGATTTGACAGACAAGATGCCGGATGGCGACTCTCTCCAGCAGATCAAGAACGTGGCGCTGCGTGTTCCCGGCGTGCTGGGTGTCGAAAAGTGTTTCGCCCGCAAAACCGGGCTGCAGCACCATGTCGACCTCCATCTAGAGGTTGACCCGAACCTTACCGTTTGGGAATCGCATGAGATCGCTGCTCTGACGCGCGCGCACCTGCGCGATCAACTGGATTGGATCGCGGACGTTCTGGTTCACGTCGAACCGGCGCCTGGGATCGAACGCCGCCACCGGCAAGGGCCAAACACTTCGAGCTGACGCCGTTCCGCCTCTCAGAACAGTACTTTCAGCGCGAACTGGATAATACGCGGGTCGGCCGTGCCGGTAATCCGGCCAAAGTTTCCACTGCCTGTATCACGGCCGGGCACTCCCCAATAGGGATGGTTAGGCACATTGAAGAACTCGGCGCGGAACTCCGTGCCTACCTTCTCGGTGATTTGGGTCACTTTGCGAACCGACGCGTCAAAGCCGATCAGGCCTGGCCCGGTGACGGTGGAGCGGCCCGCTGTCCCGTAGCGCACGTCGCCGGAAACCAACGACTCCGGAACCGGATAACACTCCGTTCTGAAGAATTTTTCGACGGACTGCTCGCCCCGCGGAATGTTGGGGTTGCAAACCAGGTCAGGACGAAGAGCGCCGTCCGTGCCGACGCTGCCCGGGTCGCCGCTCCGGCGCACCGTGATGGGATAGCCGGACTGCAAGGTCAGAATTCCATCAAGGCCCCATCCGCCGATGAGGAAATTCGCGACTCCGGAGGCACCGCCAGCGATCGCCTTCCCCCGGCCGAATGGCAGTTCGTATACGGCGGCGGTCGTGAAGCGATAACGGTGATCTACGTCCGCGAGGCCCTTGTCCGCCCTCTTGTTAAAAATGTCCTGGATGCGATTGCCCGTGCCGTTCGCTCCGCCGGCGTTGAAACCGGAGGCATCGGAGATCGCCTTGGACCACGTGAAGGTGCTGATGAACGTCAGGCCCTTGGAGAACCGCCGTTCCGCGCGCGCCTGGAGGCCGTGGTAGTTTGAAAACGCGGTGCTGGTGGTTTCGAAGATGTTGCTTTGCGGAACAATGACGCCATTTTGGACCGCATAGGGAACCAACCGGCGATATTGCGTCAGCGTCGTCGGGCCCAGGTCGGGACCGCGGATCTGGTTCCGGGTGAGATTCCCCCACGTGGCTCGGGGACCCAGCGGCTCGGCGGTATTCGTGTTCTCGCGCCGGTTGAGCCGCGTGCCTTTCGTGCCGACGTATCCGATCTCGACGACCATGCTTCCCGGAAGCGTGCGCTGGATGTTCAGGTTCCAGGACTGCACGTAAGCGTTGCGGAAATCCGGGGAATAGACGTTGGGACCGGGATAAAACGGGGCCACTGGACCGGTGAGTCCGGGATTCTCCACGAGGAACCCGAGGAAGCCTTCCGGACCAGGAAGCCCGTTCTGGCCCAAGCCCAGGTCCTGCTGGTCCTCGATGACAAACGGCCAGTTCTCGATGGTGTCCTCGGTAAGGATCATCGGGACGGTATCGTAGAAGATTCCATAGCCCCCGCGGACGACGGTCGAGTTGCTGCCGAAAGGCTGCCATGCAAAGCCGAATCGCGGAGCGAAGTTCTTCCTGTCGGTGGGCGAAAGGGAACGCGGCAAGGCAACCGCGTTGTACTCCTTGGCAGTGCCTTCTGCGAGGCCCCAGAAGGGAATGTACGGATTGCCGAGCGGAAAGTTGGGTCCGCAGGCGGCAAAGCTCGGGCAGCGATTCGGCGAGATGAGCGTGGAGATGCGGTCGCGTGTGTCGTGAGGGGGAAGGTAGAGCATGTAACGCAGGCCCAGGTTCAACGTAAGCGATCGCGACACTTTGAAATCGTCCTGGAAGTACAGGCCGTATTCGGTGGCTCGCAGGCGCGTGGCGAAGTCCGAGATACGGCGCGCCTTCTGCCGGGTGAGCCCAAGGAGGAAGTTGGCGAACGTATGGCCGGTGTTGCCCACCCCGTCGATACCGGTCCACTGTGCGTTAGAGAAAGCGAAATCGCCTCGCGTGACCTGGGCGCGCACCACATTTTCCATCACGTATCGCACTTCACCGCCCACCTTCATGAAGTGACGCCCTTTGTTAAACGAGAAATTGTCGATCAACTGATAGGTATTGTTGCGGCGGATCAGCGGCAGGCCGCTGTCGTCACCGAGTCCCGTGAAGCCGGTAATGCTGATGTTTGGCGATCCCTGGATTGCGGGATCAGCGGAAGCATGGGAAAGGCCGCGGATGCCGAACTTGCCGATCCAGTCCACTTTCCTCTCGGAATCGTTGTTCTGGAACCATCCCTGGTAGCCGAGGCGCAGCTCGTTGATCCGCGTGGGGCTCAGCACCCGCGTATAACTGATGGTGCCATTCAGGTTGCGCGTGTCGTTGATGCTTCCGAAACCAGCGAACGATCGCGGATTGTATCCACGCGAATCGTTGACGGTGAGACGCGAGTAGAAGGTGTCATTAGCGGAGAACTGGTGGTCGACGCGAATACTTCCCTGGTCGTACGAGTTCCGGTTGGAGCGCCCATCGGGATAGTTGTCGAGGGTATCGCCGTTGGCGGCGGTCACGCCAGGCGCGGTTGGGGCGGGAATGAACTCGGGGTCAACTACCATGCGCGCGGCGACGGGATCGAATTGCGAGCGGGGGATGATGTTGCCCGGAAAAGCTTCCCGCACCCATCGAAGGCGCCCGGTTGAGTCGGTTACCTGGCGGGAGGAGAGCGGATCGAAAATCTGACCGCGGCGCCATTGGCGGCCAAGCGCGTCGGTGCCGGCCGAGGCGGTCAACAGGTTCTGCGAGAAATTGCCGGAGCGCTGGGCTTGCGTGGCTACTTCGTTCAGATTCGCCGCTCCCCGCACCTGGCGGAAGCCTTCATAGTTGGCGAAGAAGAAAGTCTTGCGCTCGCCGCCCGTTCGAACCGGCGCCGGACCCCCGAAGGTGAAGCCGAACTGGTTTTGGTTGAACGGCGGAGCACAGGCGGCGCGAGTGGCTACGTTGGGATCCTTCTTATCGCAGGGGAAAGAAATACGATTCGTGTCGAAGAAACGTCGAGCCTGGATGGCGTTGTTACGGATGAAGTAGAAGGCGGAACCATGATAGTCCTTGGAGCCGGACTTGGTGACGACGTTAACCTGCGCGCCCGCGCCCTTGCCGAACTCGGCCGAGTAGTTGTTGGTCTGGATTTTGAACTCTTGCAAGGCGTCGATGGACGGTGTCACCGAGATGCCGTTCTGAAAGCCTTCGGAATTGGAGGTTCCGTCGATCTGGAAACCGTTCTGTTCGGAGCGAAGACCGCTCACGGTGAAGCCGCCGCCGGCGCCGGCGCCGGGAACACCCATGTTCCCTCCAGGGACGAGCAGCGCCAGTTCGACGAAGTTGCGCCCGTTCAGCGGAAGAGCCAGGATCTTCTGGGTATCCATCACAGCTCCCAGCGACGAGGACTGGCTATCGAGAAGCGGCGTCTGCCCGGTGACTTCGACCGTTTCGGTAAGTTGGCCGACATCCATCTGGATATCGAGCGCGGCGTTCTGATCCACTTGCAGGATTAGACCCTTCGACTGATACGTCTTGAATCCTTGCAAGGTGACCGCGAGGTCGTAGGTTCCCGGCGTGAGGCCAGGCAGACTGAACTCGCCCAGTTGATTGGCGGTCGACACGCGCTGAAATCCGGTCGCCGTGTTGGTGACGGTCACACCCGCGCCTTGGAGAACGGCGCCGGAGGAGTCGCGAATCGTGCCGGAGATAGTGGCCGTTCCCAACTGGGCGTGAGATGGCGCTGCCAGGAAAAAAAAGGAAGCGACCAGGGTGAGGGTGATTGGGTTACGTTCACGTTGCATAAAGAGTGCTCCTTTCGCGTCGATCGCCGATCAGTCAGAATGAGTACTTTGCCGCAAACTGCAGAATGCGGGGCTCACGCGCGCTCTCGATCAGGCCAAATCTGGCCGTTCACCGCAGCGGCGCCTTCTTCGTTACTCGCACCAAGAAAGGTATCCGATTCCGCCGGCGATACTCTCACAGTATCGATGTCTCGACCGGACTTCCATCCGATCACACCGTCATGCTGGCCTCTGCTTCCTCCCGGAAGCACTACTCTGATCCGCTCCGCCGGATTTATTATCACGACGCGGAACAAGACCGCAACCTCCGTTTCCTCACCAACAACTTCGACCTGCCCGCCCTCACCGTCTGCCTGCTCTACAAGTCG
>JBPCNK010000032.1:0-15855 GCA_051001345.1 Acidobacteriota bacterium
TTTCGGCGCCTGGAAAAGCAGGGAGGAGCAGAGGTGGGGTGGAGGGTCCATTCCAACTTCTACTTTATCGAACAAAGTGTAAACGATGTTGCTGGGTCAATGTGTAAACGATGTTCGTATATGTTCAACAATCGAAACTCTTGCCCAGGAGATGTGCAACCTACCTCCATCGGACATAGATCTCAAACCAGCATAGACCGATCCATCCGCGCTTTTGCAGAGTTGGAAAGGCCTCAGCGCGGATTAAGCGGATTGACACGGATTGACACGGATTAAGAACGAGTTGATCTGACGAGCCGGCATGGGTTTCAATTTGGATTCTCTCCGGGCCGCCAACCTTGGTTTGAAATCTATGGCAGGCTGTCCGATTCACTCCGATTAATCCGTGTTAATCCGTGTTAATCCGCTTAATCCGCGCATAGGCTTTTCAAATTCCGCAAAAAGCTCGGATTGATCAGATCGAACGAGTTTTCTTGATACGCGCTTTAATTGGCGCCGGTATCCAGCGACGTCCTTCCGACAATTATGAAACAGAACTGCTCCTATGCGAATCTCGCGCATCGGACCCGCTCGCGCTGCTCGCGGCACTGTTGATTCCCGCGAGAATCTCACTTCCGACAGTTACGCAATAGGCCGGTGCAAACAAAAAAGCCCCGATGCTCTTGCGAGCACCGGGGCCAGAGGAGAAGTTGAACAACCGCCGATTATTTCGGCGGCGGCGGCACCAGGCACTTGTGCAGAGCGCCCTGGTTGCCAGCCGCATCGACGGCGTAGACCAGCGCATCTCCCTTCAACTGGATGTGCGCCGCGATCTCACCCGCCATCTTCTTCTCGTTGGGTGTGACTCCCGGCGCTTGCGTGATCTTGACCTTCGTTCCCGGCGCATACGGTCCCGCAACGAAGTTGCTGGCCGAATCCTTCACGAAGATCTGCACGCTTACAGTGTTGGTGCAGTTGTCCTTGCCGAACAACTGGTAGAACCCGTCAGGATTCTGCCCGCTCTTCGGGTTGTTTCCCGCGTTCGGTTTTCTGGACAAATCTCGTGGGGTCTCCGCCCGTGGCTTGCCGGGACAGGCCGACATGAAATAGAGCTTCCGGGGCATGCATGCTTTCGGGAAACTTTTCGGCCAGGACTTGGAGGACCTCGGAGGCTTCGTCGTATTTTTTCTGCCGGTACAAACTCAGTCCCCAGATGGAGCAGCGCAGGCAACAACGGGCAGCATGTCGTCGACCACTTCGTTCTTCCTAACTCGTAACTCGTAACTCGTCCTTCGTCCTTCGTACTTTGTACTTCGTAGGTCGAAGCCTGAAGTCTGAAAAAGAGATACACTGGAACCGAGACCTATGTCAGAAGCAACCACGATGGGGCGGAACGACCCGTGCCGCTGCGGCAGCGGACGAAGATACAAGAAATGTTGCGGGCCTCGGGACGCCGCCAATCGTCAGTCCAGGCGCCGCCTGCTGCTTGCACTTGGTTTGGTCGTGCTGGGCGCGGGTGCGGTGGCGTTTTACGCCATTGCTCGCAACGACCGTTCACAAACAGTTTCTACGAACAGCGCTTCGATCCCCGCGCTGCCGCACGTCAATGTGCCGAGCGAACCCTTAGACCTACCCGCTGTTCCTGGAAAAGTCTGGTCGAAGGAACACGGTCACTTTCATGACGAAACTTCCGCGGAAGGACCCGAAACCTTCAAGCCAGGCCCGCAGCCGCCCGGCCCGGTTCCATCCGGCAAAGCCTGGTCCGAAGAACATGGACACTGGCACGATCTGGCCAAACCGGGTGAGTGGGTTGCCAAGCCGCAGCCGCGTGGCCCCGTCCCGCCCGGCAAAACCTGGTCGGTCGAACACGGCCACTGGCACCTCATCGGACAAACGACCGAGGAACAGGCGACCCAGCCTGCCGCCGCCGCCGAACCACCGCAAACCAAACCCGTCCCGCAACCGGAAGGACCAGCCCCACCCGGCAAAGTCTGGTCGAGCAAACACGGCCACTGGCACGACATCAAAGAGCCGTAGTTCAGATGACACGCGCCGGGATCGATCCGATTGCGACGATCCATGTCATGGAGGACCACGATCGGGCCTTCGACATCTGGCGCGAGGCGGGCGTGCGCGACCGCATCCTGGTGCACTTTGACGGGCACCTGGATTTCTCGTGGATCGCCGACCGGCCGCTTGAAAGTCTGCTGGCGGCGTCCAGTTCTTCCGAACTGGACCGGCTCCTGGCGCAAGGAATGTCGGGATGGAACCTGCACAATCGTTCGCTGCGCGAACAGGTCCACTACGGCAACTATATTTATGCTGCGATGCGCGAAGGCGTCGTCGGCCAGTTCTATTGGGTGATGCCCGATCCGTTCTGGGCCACGCAGCGGGCGCGGCGTTGCATCCAACGGTCTTTGGAACAAATGGCGCGCCAGCGGCCAGCCGACGCCGGTCCGATCGAAGTTCTCGAATCCGGGCTGAGAATGACGGTGCTGGGCCGCCCGCTGGTTGCCTGCACGCTCCAGCACCTTCCGCGCTTTAAAGAGCCGGTGCTGCTGGATTTGGATGTCGACTATTTCCTCACACCGCCCGAGGAAAACCGCATGCCGCCCGGCGTCGATATGCAGCCTGCTGAGCCATGGCTGCGTCCAGCGGAATTTCTACGACGGCTGGCGAAGCTGGAAATTCCAACCGATCTGGTGACGATCGCCTACTCGGTCGGCGGGTTTCACACGCCGCTGCGATTTCGTTTCTATGGCGACATCGTCCATGCGGCCTTGACCCATCCCAACGTTCCGGTCGGAGACAGGCCGTTCGAAGGAAGCGCCGCCGAAGCGTACGCCGCGGCTCTGGCCGCCATCGAGGCCGGCGATCTGGCGGCTGCGCGCCTCCATTGGGCGCAAATGTCGGAACTGGATCCTTGCTACCGGACACCGGAGGCCATTCCAGGACGCAGAGAAGAGGCCGAGCGTCGTTGGCGCCGCGCGCTGCAGATTTACGAAACGATGATCGAAGTCGATCCAACCTGGAGCGAACCGCAGTTGGGACAAGGACGCGTCTTGTGGCGCCTCGGCCAGTATGACCGGGCGGAATCGAGTTTTCGCGAGGCGCGCCGCCTGGCGGCGGGCGCGACACAGGCGACCTACTGGATGGGACGCTGCGCGGCGCGGCGCGGCCAGTGGGTCGAAGCAGAACAATACTGGACCGAAGCTGTCGCTCAGGATCCGCGGGAAACTTTCACGTGGCAGGCGCTGGCCGAACTTGCGGCACGTCGCGGCGACAGCGCTGCCGCTATTGCAAACGCCGAACGCTCGATTGCGGCCGGGTCGTCGGCTTCGTCGATCCATCGGTTGATGGATCGCCAAGCGCGGCGCCTCGGCCGGCGCCGCTTGGCGCGACGAGAACTGCGGCTCTGGATGATTCGGCTGCTGGAGGCGCTCCGGCGGCGTTCGTTACTCTGGAGGCGCAGGCTGACCAACCGCGGAGGTAGCAATGTCCGCTGGTCTTGATGGCCTGGCTCGCCGGCCCGAAATGGAGTGGGCCGAGGTTGACAACGAAGTGGTGATTGTCAATCGCACCGGCGCCGAAGTTCTACGGCTCAATTCCGTCGCGGCGTTGGTGTGGAAACAGCTGGACGGTCATCGCTCGGCCGGCGATCTGTCCCAGTTGCTCTGCGGCCAATTCGATGTGGCTGCCTCGACCGCCGAGCAAGACGTGAGGGCCGTGTTGCGCACAATGTTGGAGTTAGAGGTGGTTGTGTAGAAAGTCGCGAGGCGCATAGTATTGATTACGAGCTTGTGTTGACTCGCGCGCTGCAATTCGGATAGATGGTGTCTATCGATTCATGGATTGGCGTCCGCGCCCTTTCCTACAGGGGACCAACATGAAATCTTTCCGATTACGCATCGTCGCTTTATATCTCGCCCTCGCGCTTGCTGCTCCTGCGCTCCTGGCGCAGGAACTGCCACGAGCGCATCCCGTCGAGGTCGGACTCTCGTCCGAGCGACTTCAACGCTTGACCGACGCATTCCAGGCATACGTGAAAGAAGGCAAGCTCGCTGGAGCCGTCGTGCTGGTGGCCCGACGTGGCAAGGTCGCTTACCTCAGCGCATTTGGTCAGAGAGATCGTGAGGCGGGCGCGCCCATGCGTGAGGATGCGATGTTTCGTATCGCGTCGCAGACCAAGGCCCTGGTCAGCGTTGGAATAATGATCCTTCAGGAAGACGGGCGCCTGCTCATCTCAGATTCTGTAGGCCAGTACCTTCCAGAATTCCAGAAGACCAGGGTGGCCGTGCCGCGCGACAGCGGCGGATACGAAGTGGTGGATGCCAAACGGCCCATCACGATTCGGGATCTGCTGACCCATACGGCAGGAATCGGCTACGGCGGCGGGCCGGCCAAGGAACTGTGGCAGAAAGCAGGCATCCAAGGTTGGTACTTCGCCGATCGCGACGAGCCCATAGGCGCCACAATCTCCCGAATGGCCGCGCTCCCTTTCGACGCGCAGCCGGGCGAGCGCTGGGTCTATGGATACGCGACCGATATCCTTGGCGCCGTCATTGAGCGCGCATCAGGCCTCACGCTGGACGAGTTCCTCCGCTCGCGCGTACTGGAGCCGCTCAAGATGCGTGACACTCACTTCTACCTCCCCAAGCCAAAGAGTGATCGCCTGGCGGTCGTGTATTCCGCCAAACGCGAAGACGGGATCGAGCGGGCGCCGGCGCCTGGCGGCATGGCCGGTCAAGGCGCCTACGCAGATGGGCCGAGGAAGAGCTTCTCGGGAGGTGCGGGGCTTGTTTCCACGGCGCTCGATTACGCGCGCTTCTTACAGATGTTGTTGAACGGCGGCGAGTTGGAGGGCGTCCGGATTCTGAGCCCCAAGACCGTCGAGCTGATGACGGTCGATCACCTGGGCAATCGCGAATTCCAGGCAGGCATGGGCTTCGGGCTCGGTTTTTCGGTGGTCAAGAGCCTCGGCCTCACAGGGCAGCCGGGATCAGTCGGAGAGTTCGGGTGGGGCGGCGCCTACCACTCAACCTTCTGGGTTGACCCGCAAGAGCAATTGGTCGTCGTCTACTTCACCCAGCTCATTCCGGCGGGGAGCGTCGACGATCACGGCCGGCTGCGCGCACTCGTTTATCAGGCCATCGTGGACGGCGGGCGACGCTAATATCGCCGAAGATGGGAGCTTAAATTCTACTCGTGTCCTCAATCGTTCTAATCACGTATTGCAGGACAGGCCGGACCGCTGCGGCCGAGCTTCTTTGAGAAAGAGGTGTAACTGAAATGGAATTACCTCGAGTGATTCTCGGCCGCGTTCTGGAACTCATCGAATTGGTCGAGGGGGCTTCAGGCCCCGATGCAATTCCCAACCTGAAGAAGCTTCGTGACTCGAGCAATTATTATCGAGTGAGCCTTGGCGCGTACCGAGTGGGAATCACAATAAAGGGAAGTGTAGTGCAGTAACCTTCGTCCACTGTTTGCATAGGAAGTAGATCTACCGATACTTTCCATGACTCGACGCGAGCGGAAGCTAAGTTTCAACATTTCAACGATTATCGCGAACTCCCCCATTTTGCTTGCACCCATCCTCGCAGGCCCAATGCAGAGCGGCACAGGCGGAGTCCCGGATCCAGGGCTTCCGCCTGGGCGCGGGATCTTGCCGCCTCCTCTGTCCGGCCCTGCTTTTCCAACAGAAGCGACATCTGATAGTGAGCGGGAGCAAAACTGGGCGCATGTTGGAGCGCAAGCTGAAACTGCTGGAGGGCAGCGTTAAATTTTCCCTCCTCCAACCTTTTGATTCCCGCATGCGTGGCGAAGGCGGCAGCTTCGCCGGCCGCCTTATCCCGACGCTGAGATTCCGCCGTGCGGATCTCTTCCAGGGCTTCCTCGTGATTGCCTCGCTGGCGCAGAGCCAATCCGAGGGAGTAATGAGCTTCAGGGAATTGGAAACGAATCTGCAGCGCCTGGCGAAACGCACGGATCGCTCCCTCCAGGTCACCTTGCGCCTTGGAAATCGCTCCCAGGGCAAACATCGCCTCCGCGTATTGTGGCCGCAGATCCAGGGAGCGCCGGATCCAGGATTTGGCTTCTTCAAGCCTGCCCTGTTGCCACAACGCAGTACCCAGGGAGTAAAACGCCTCGGAAAAATCCGGTTTGAGTTGCGTCGCTCTTTCAAAATGGAAAAGAGCGTCAGCAAGACGGCCCTGCTCCTCGAAAGCCTTGGCCAGATTGTAGACGATGACGGGGTCGTCGGGCTCCGTTCCTAAAATGTCCCGATAGACTCGTTCCGCGGACCGAGCGTCCCCTTTCTCCATCAAAGCGACTCCCAGGTTTTGTCTGGCCTGCCGATGATTGGGATGTCGGGATACCAGGCTGCGAAACGTCTGCGCGGCGCCCTCCGGATCCCCTGAATGCAACCGAGCCAGTCCCAGGTTGTTTCGGGCGTCGGCAAAGCCCGGTTTCAAATGCAAGGCCTCTTCAAAGGCCCGAATGGCCCCTCCGTAATCTCCGAGTCCTCGAAGGGCCGCGCCCAGATGGTTGTAGTCTTCGGCTTTGCGGGCTCCGAGGCGAATGGCTTCTTCAAAATGACGGGCGGCGCCGTGCCACTCTCCAATTTCGCCCAAACCCTGGGCTAGAAAATGGTGAGCCGGCGCCAGATTGGGATCCAGTCGCAGGGCCAGCTTGAGTTCTTCAATGGCGCTCTGAACCTGTTTTGTCCAGAACAGAGAAACCCCCAGACTGTAGTGGGCCTCCGCCGAGGTGGGATCGATTTCCACGGCTCTTCGCAATTCCCGGAGAGCCTCCTGCCACTTTCCCTCCTTGCCCAACTGAAAGCCACGATCGATGTAGGCGCGAACCGGTTCGCCTTGGAAGAAGATGGGAAGTCCTTCCCAGGAAAAGGCAAGGACACTCCCCAACAGGCTCCACAGAGCCGCCAGCAAAGCGATTGATTTCAGGGGACGAATTTTGACCTGCAAACTGATTTCACAAAGGAGGGGATTATAGCACCGGATTGAGTCGTGGCCGGACAGGGCTGCAGCGCCGGCAAGAGTGCGGCCTGCGCGCCCCTCCGGGGCGCGGGGTCTTTTGGGAAACGTTATCCGGGGGTTCCGCTGACGCGCTCACCCCCGGCTAGTATCTTGCGGCCCCGCTGGGGCCGCCCCCCACAAGCAAACCGCACGGGAGGGACAGAGCGGGCTTGCGTTTCGAAGTCCAGATTTTTGGTAACTTTCCCGAGGTGAATTCAATTTTCAGAATCGCCAGAGAATCATGTTCACTCTAAGGGACTTTCGTAAATTCAATTTTCAGAATCGCCGAAGAATCATATTGACTCTAAGGCGCTTTGTGAAGTAATTGTCGACAATGAGTCGACAGGTGAAATTTCCTGTGCCGCAAAGACTGACAGATCGAATCTTTATGGCCTTGAGGACCGAAATCATCACCTGCAGACTCGCGCCCGGAGAGGTGCTCAACGAGTTGGAGGTGGCCAGGAGATTCAAGACCAGTCGCACACCCATTCGCGAAGCCTGCAACCGACTGACTCAAGAGCGCTTTCTCGTGTCGGTGCCCAACAAGGGGCATATCGTGGCCTCCATTAGTATCAAGAACATCCTCAGTCAGTACCAGCTACGTTTTATCGTGGAGACGGCATGTGCCGAGTCAGCCGCGACGAGACTGAGCAATACGGAGATTCAGGAATTGGAAGAGCTTCTCAAGGTCGAGAAGAACCTCGCAGAGGTCAACAAAGGCGATCTGATTGAAATGAACAAAAAATTTCACCGGAAGCTGGCGGACGTGAGCAGAAACGAGCGAATTATCGATCTGGTGGATCTTTTGCTCCTCGAGAGTGTCCGCCTCGACTACTTTTTGATGGATTACCATCCTGGGGCCTGGACGGGACACTCGGAAATCATGGCGGCACTAAGAACTCGCGATGGGGCCCGTGCCCGGGAGGCCATGGCCGAGCACATCCAGTTGACGCAGGAGCGGATGTCGAAGCTTTTTAGTTCAGCAGTCAGTCTTTCCGGCATTGCTTAAGGCCGGTGTCCAGTTTTGATTTCACCGACTTTTTCAAAAGGCAGCGTTCATGAGTCCGGGATTCACTGCTCCGGATGAAAATTGGGAGCCTGGGCCTGGGAGCGCGCGCGTCTCGCACGCATCTAACCGGTTGCCAGATTCTGCGGGCGGGACGCCCGCGCTAACCTGGAGAGTATTTTCATAGCTTTTCTGACTGAGTGGGGAGGGATTTCAAATGAAGCGGAAAATTCCGGCTGAGTTCAGGCCCCTGAGCCGGCGAACGTTCTTGACCCACGCGGGCGCCGGCGCTTTGATCCTTCCCTGGATCTCTGCAGACAGTTGGAGCGCTCAAGAGGCGCCAAACAGTCCGGCCCCCATCCCGGAACCCCATTTTCCCGACCGCCTTCACTTGTTCGTGTGGCGCAACTGGGAGCTTGCCAACGAGGACCGCATGGCCCAGGTCCTGGGCACGACCGAACAGAAAGTCCGCGAGATTGGAGCTTCCCTCGGCCTTCCGCCCAAACCGCGGCTCACGCCCGATCAGTTGCGGCGGATCTACATTACGGTGATCCGCCAGAACTGGCACGTGCTTTCGGAGGATCAACTGATCCGATTGCTGGGCTGGGATCGCGCCCATTACGAATTCACTCTGAAAGAGGACGATTTTCTGGACCACAAGCTGGGCTTTGCAAAGCCTCACTGTGAGCCCCTTCTCTACGAGACTCCTTCCCCGAAGGCTCGCCGGCGCGCGGCGGAAATCAAACGGACCCTTCAGAGAATCTTCGCTTCTTCCTTTCATGAGCCAGGCGAAGAAGCCTTTCGCTTCGTCAAAGACTTGAGCAGCACGTCGTTTGACAGGCTCCGAATTGCCGAGAGCAAAGCCTCCCGGGAAGAAATCGATCTCACCGGCTGGACGTTGGTCACATCGGATGCAGCCTTACTGCAGAGCAGAGTACGCCGCTTCCAGTCCTTCCTTCAAGAGGCTTTGGCCTGTGAAACCAAGACAGCCACCCGTGGGAGCGTTCCGGCCTCGCGTTTCGTCCAGTTTTCCGTCGATCCGGCCATTTCCCCGCAGGCCGACAGTTTCGAAATCGATTGCCAGGCCGACCGCATGACCGTCACAGCCTCCAGCCCCGATGGGCTGATGCAGGGGATTTACTCTGTGCAGGGCGTGATGGAAAGCCGGGGAGGTCCTTTTTTCCCGATCGGAAAGACGCAGCGGTCGGTGCGGTTGAACCCGCGCTATCTTTACTCGTATTTTGCGCTCTACGGCGATCCCCTGATGCAGGCAGACATCGATCCTTTTCCCGATGGGTACTTGGAAAAGCTGGCACGGGTGGGCGTCAACGGGGTCTGGCTGCAGGCGGTCCTGCACAATCTTGCGCCCTCTTCCGCCTTTCAGGGATTTGGCGACGGCTGGCAAACGCGCCTTGGCAATCTGCGCCGCCTGGTTGAAAGGGCCAGGAATTTCGGAATCCGAGTGTACCTGTACATCAATGAGCCTCGGGCGATGCCGGAGGAGTTTTTCAAGAAGTATCCCGAAGTTAAGGGGACCCATAACCCGGGCGCGCCGCAGTTTTCCGCCATGTGCACCAGCGTGCCGAAGGTGCGCCAGTGGATTTCCGACAGCCTCGCGCACGTTTTCTCGGAGGTTCCGGACCTGGGAGGGATCTTTGCGATCACCATGTCCGAGAACCTCACCAACTGCTTCTCGAAGGGTAGGTCCGAGTTTTGCCCGCGCTGCTCCAAGCGCCAGGGCTTTGAAGTCGTAAGCGAGGTGCATCACGCTTTCTACGAGGGTGTCCGGCGCAGCAGCGCAAAAGCCGAAATCATCGCTTGGGATTGGGGCTGGGGCCACGACTGGGTTCGCAACGGAGCGGATGCCGAAAGGATCATAGAAAATCTTCCGACCGGCATCAAGGTCCTCAGCGTGAGCGAGTGGCATCAGCCCGTCCATCGGGGAGGAGTTTCCACCAAGGTGGGAGAGTATTCCATATCCGTCGTCGGCCCGGGTCCAAGGGCAAAGAAACACTGGTCCCTGGCAAAGCAAAAGGGGCTGGCCACGCTGGCCAAGGTCCAAGCCAACAGCACCTGGGAGATCTCTGCCGTTCCCTACATCCCAGTGGCCCATCTGATCCGCGATCATTTCCAGAATCTCGTGGAGTCGGGCATCGACGGGATCATGCTTTCGTGGACTGTGGGAGGATACCCCTCTCCCAATCTGGAGATCGCCAAGGAGTACTACTACTCGCAGGCGCCGAAGGGCGATGAAGTACTGGAGCGAGTCGCGGCCAGAAGGTACGGCCCCAAGGCGGTTTCTCAGGTCCTGCGCGCGTGGAAAGATTTCAGTACCGCTTTTGAGGAATTCCCGTATGGCGTTGCAATTTACACCATCCCCACTCAGCACGGCCCGGCAAATCCGCTGCGCCTGAAAGAAACCGGCTACTCCAACGCCATGATTCTCTTTCCGTATGACGATGTCCCGCATTGGGCCGGAGCTTATCCTCCCGAGGTCGTCCAGGCACAGTTCGCCAAAATGGCCGTGCTCTGGGAAAAGGGCCTGGAGAGTTTTCGAAGCGTTCTCGACCTGGTCCCTGGCAATCGCCGCAAAGAAGCGCAGAGAGATTTCGGGATAGCAGAAACGTGCTACCTGCACTTTCAGAGTGTCGCAAATCAGGTCCAGTTTTGGCTGCTTCGGAAAGAGTTGAATGGACCCGGGGAGAACAAAAGATCGATCGCCGCGAAGATGGAAGGTATCGCGCGGGAGGAAATCGAGCTGGCAAAACGCCAGTATCGGATCGCCCGGGCGGACTCCCGGATTGCCTTTGAAGCGACCAATCACTACTACTACCGGCCGCTGGATCTGGCTGAAAAAATCTTGAACTGTGAAGAAGTGATTGCCGGCCTGAGGCAGATCGGCAGAGGTTGAGAACTAGCGACAGTTTCTTTCGAGGCGGATCTATTGGGCAAGCTTAGAGTCGGCGTCATCGGTGTGGGCGGTTTTGGAGAACTGCACATCGCTGCTTATCAGACTCTTCCGGATGTCGAAGTGGTGGCTATCAGCGATACCCGGGAGGATAGGCTGCGAGAAGTGGCGGCCCGATACAGGATCGGCCAGCGTTACACGGATGCGACCCAACTGTGCGCCCGCAGCGACGTCGACCTTGTCAGTATCGTCACTCCCGAGAATGACCACCTGGCGCCCGTGCTGGCGGCCGCCGAACACGGCCGGCACATCTTCCTCGAAAAACCGATCGCCACTTCCCTGGAGGACGGCCAAAGCATCATCCGCGCCGCTGAAAAAGCCGGCGTGTACCTTATGGTCGGCCATATTCTCCGGTTCGAGAGTCGATACGCCAGCGTGAAACACATAGTCGACGAGGGGCGGCTGGGAGACCTGGTTTCGATCCATGCCCGCCGGAATCGCCCGAAAAGACTGTACGCCGTCTATGGCAATCGAGTACCTGGGTTGGTCGTCAATGCGATTCACGACATCGACCTTTGCCTATGGTACACAGGACAAAGGGTGGTTCGGGTCCGCGCCTACACGAGGAACATTCAAAAAGGAAAAAACCCCGACATCAACTGGGGTTTCCTGGAATTTGAAAACGGCGCCGTAGCCTGCATCCAAACTCACTGGCTTCACCCCGACCAGGCGGGCGTCGTCACCGATGATGGGATGCAGTTGATCGGAACAAAGGGAACGGCCAACATCGATTTGACTTCTTCGGGTTTACAGCTTTGGACCGAAGCCGGCTGCGAGATGCCCAATGTCTCCTACGACGCGTGGTTCCATAACGAAATTCGCGGACCCATCAAAGAAGAGCTGAGTTATTTTGTGCGCTGCGTGCGGGAACAGAAGAGCCCGACCATCATCACTCCGGTCGAAGCCCTGGCAGCCCTCGAGGTCGCGCTGGCCCTGGTCCGGTCGGGCCAAGAGGACCGGGAAGTCAAACTGGCCCAGCCGTAGAACGGAATTTCAGTCGCCCGTCGCCGGCCGCCAGCGAGGCAAGCGCGAGAGCTGTTTGCTTGCAAAGGCACACCGGCCTGGCGCCCGGCGCCCACTTTTGTCGCGTGACATGCAAATCAGCGAGTTGATCGTTCGGGAGGAACTGATCGGCCTTCTGGCTGATCTCGTGACCATCAACAGCGTCAACCCCGCGTACGATCCGGCCAGCAACGAAAAGGAAATCGCCGACCACATCAGAGCTGTCTTGAGCGACTGGCGAATTTCTGCCGAGACCCAGGAGGTCTTGCCGGACCGCTGCAATGTCATCGCGCGGATCGAAGGAAAGGATCCAAGCCGTAATCTGGTCTTCGAAGCCCACATGGACACGGTCTCTGTCCAAGGAATGAGCATCGATCCATTCAGACCAGAGATCAAAGACGGACGGCTCTACGGAAGAGGATCCTGCGATACGAAGGCCGGACTGGCGGCGATGCTTTATGCGCTGAAGGCCATCAAAAAATCGGGCCTGCAGCCGCCGATCAATGTTCTGTTGGCAGCGACAGTAGACGAGGAACACTCGTTCAAGGGAGTCTCCCATCTGGTCCGCTCCGGCCTGAAAGCTGAAGGCGCCGTTGTCTCCGAGCCTACGGATCTGGAAGTCATCATTGCCCATAAGGGCTGTCTGCGCTGGCGCATCGTGACAAAGGGAAGGGCGGCTCACAGTGCGAAGGTTCACCTGGGGATCAATGCCATCGCGAAAATGGCGCGAGTTATCGAAGCGCTGGAGAATAATCTGCTTCCTGCTTACCAGAATCGGCGGCATCCCCTGCTCGGCTGCCCCACTTTGAACGTTGGGCTCATCCGGGGAGGCATCCAGATCAATACGGTCCCCGACCGATGCGAAATCGAGGTGGATCGCCGCCTTTTGCCGGGTGAGGATCGCGAGTCCGTCTGGAAGGAATTCTCGATCCTCTTGAACGAACTGCGGGCGCGGGATTCAGACTTTTGGGTCGAAATGGAGGAGCCGATGCTGGAGGATGACGCCCTGGAAACCAGTCAGGACGAAGTCATCGTCGCGGCCGCCCGCGAAGCCTGCCGGATCGTGTGCGGAAAGGACCGGGCTCTCGGTGTCCCTTATGGCACCGACGCCAGCAAGCTTAGCCGTGCCGGGATCCCCAGCATCGTCCTCGGCCCGGGAAACATCGATCAGGCGCACAGCGCGGTGGAGTACGTCGACATCAACCAGGTGGTGGCAGCAACGGAGATCTATACCCGAATCATGCTCGCTCCCCAGCTAGAGAGTGCTACCTAATACTAATATGCTGACAGTCTGATGACTCTTCACCGCAGGCGCCGTCACAGAGCCGCGACCGTAAGGGAGCGGACCATTGGAAGCGACACAAGGATTGTGAGGCTCCGGTTCTGTCACTACATTCTGTAAATATCACAGCGCGGCATAGCCGCAACCAAAGTCGGCAGCGGGCAGTGCCGCGACCGGAAGGTCGCGGGCCGGTAGAACGAAGGCGTCATCAAGAATCGTCGCGAAATGCGAAGGCTTCACTCACCAGTACTATAGAGAGGCAGTCGAAGGGATGAAGGTCGCCGCAGAGTCGGGCTCCGCTTACAAGAGGGACTTTCCTGGTCTGGAAGACAGGGTTTATCTGAACACTGGCGCCGAGGGCATTCTGTTGCAGAGCTTCTGCCAAGCCGTCGGCAGGTACTTCCGGGTCAAGAGTCAGGGCGCCGAAGGACGGCCCGAGCTTTATGAGGCGGAACAGGAATGCAAACGAAAAATAGCGCGGCTGCTGAGCGTTTGCGCCGAAGAGATCGCTTTCGTCTCCAATGCGTCGGAAGGAATCAACCGGCTGTGCAATAGCATCGCCTGGAAGCCCGGCAAGGATGAAGTCGTCATCGACGACCTGGAGTTCCCTTCTAATGTCCTTCCCTGGTTGAAGCTGAGCAAGTCGGGGGTCAAGGTCCACATCGTTCGCAACAGAGACTGGGACCTGTCCCTGGAAGATTTCAAACAGCACATCAATCACAACACGCGGCTGGTTTCTATCAGCCACGTCAGCTACATGAACGGCCTCCGGTTTGACATTACCGAACTGGGCAAACTCGTCCATTCCGTCGGTGGCGTGTTTTGCGTCGATGCCACACAGTCGACGGGGCGGATTTCCGTTCCCATGGAAGGGATCGACTACTTCGTCTGCAGCACCTATAAATGGCTGCTGGGCCCGCACGGATGCGGCGTCGTCTACTGTAATCAAGGCCTGCTCGATGGGCTCGAGCCATCCGAGGTTGGCTGGTGGAGTGTCGCGGACATTTTTTCGCCCGACCGCTTTGACACCTACCGTCTGAAGCCCAAGGCCGCCAAGATGGAATTGGGTATGCCGAATTTCATGGCCATTTACGCCCTCAGTGATGCCCTGGACTACCTCCTCGACATCGGCGTCACCGCTATCGAAAGCAGGCTTCAGCCTGTCTGTGATCACCTCGTCGAGGAACTGGAAAGGCTGGGAGTGGCCCTGATCACTCCGCGGCAACCGGAAAAGCGGGCAGGGATCATCTCGTTTCTGGATGAAGACAGTGAAGGGATCGCCGAGAAATTGGTCCGTCAGGGCATTCACGTCTGGGGGGGCGACGGTAGGGTGCGAATCTCAGTCCATCTCTACAACGATCACCACGACATCGAAAAATTGATGGGTACCCTCTCGAAGATCGACGGAGTGAGGAAAAAGCGATGACCGAAAATTTAGCGCTGGGCCTGACTCTGGTTTTGCTGGGCGGCATTTGCCAGGGCAGTTTCATGCTGCCGATGAAATACGCGGAAAAGTGGCGATGGGAAAATGCCTGGCTGATTTTTTCCGCTACGGCTTACCTGATCCTGCCCTGGCTGGTGGCTTTCCTCACCGTCCCGCAACTCAGAAACATCCTCGCTCACACCAGCAGCACTACGATCCTGCAAACCCTGTTGTTTGGGCTGGGCTGGGGTCTGGGGGCTTTGACCTTTGGCCTCGGAGTGGACCGTCTGGGCCTGGCCCTCGGCTTTGCCATTATTCTCGGTCTCACTGCGGCTATCGGAACGCTGGTTCCTCTGTGGGTCCTTTCGTCTGAATCTCTGACGAGTTCCCAGGCCCGATTCGTTTTGCTGGGAGTCGCTCTGATCCTTGTAGGCGTTTCTCTTTGCTCCTGGGCCGGCAAGCTGAAAGAAGACGCTCTGAAGGGGGAGACCCGGTCGGTGTCGAGTAGCGAGCCCAAATCTTTCGCTATTGGACTTACCTTCTGCATTCTGTCGGGGGTCTTATCGCCATTTGGGAATCTGGGTTTCGCGTTCGGGTCCGAGATCAGCCGGGTCGCCCTCGAATTTGGGACATCGGAATTCTATGCCGCCAACCCTTTGTGGGCTGTCATCACCCTTCCGCTCTTTCTGTGTAATGCGAGTTTCTGCGTGTACCTGCTTATTCGGCACAAAAGCGCGGGGAAATTCCTTTCTTCTCCCCGGTACTATTACGTTCTCTGTGGCTCGATGGGAGCCCTCTGGATTGCAGGCATTGCGCTCTACGGCTCCGGCGCAAACCAACTGGGCCCCCTTGGATCGTCGATCGGGTGGGCGATCTTGATGTCGTCGATAGTCCTTGTCGCCAATATCTGGGGAGTTGTCACCGGAGAGTGGAAACAGAGCGGACGCAAGCCGCTGCGCGTCATGGGTGCCGGGGCTCTCGTCTTGATCGTCGCCATTTTTGTAATCGGGTTGGGCAAACCGTAGTCGCCAGTCGCTAGCCCGGATTATGCATGAAGCATGAATGAAAAAAGCCTCGATGTGGTACAAAGGCAGTTGCGACACGGCTTTTGGACCAGCAAGGAGGCTTTTTTTGACGGAACAGAGTGTAACACAGAATCTG
>JBPCNK010000033.1:0-5000 GCA_051001345.1 Acidobacteriota bacterium
GCTCCGGACGACAGGCCGCGCAACCAAGCACTCCAAAAAGCGGGTTGTCTTTGGCGATGTCATGCCGTGTCGGTTTCTTGTTCGGATCGGCGGATCCGCCGGCCCCGAGCGACGCAAGATAGCTCGCAATGTCGCTACGCTGTTGCCGGTCGAATAGCCCGGGCATCATGGCGCCGGAACGAAATGCGGATGGATCTTCAAGCCACTTGTGAAGCCAACGTGGATCGGTTCTGGAACCGATGGCGGTTAGATCGGGACCGAGCCGTCCCTGCAGCGATCCGGGACCGGTCGCATGACAATTGACACAACCAAACTCCTCGACCAGATCGCGGCCGCGCTCAATCAGGGTGTCCTTGCGCGCGATGGTCTTTGCCGGCGAGTGAAAGAAGAGCGAACTTGGAATGGGTTCCAGCAGGAAAAGCGCTGATTTCCACTGAAGCCGCAGAGTAGCTATGCCAGGCCTGCGAATGTACTTGATGACCAGCGGATGCCTCCCCACGCTGAGCCGGACAGGTCTTGCCGCGACCCTCTGTCCCGCGATGAGGACCTCAGCGGAATCGCATTCAATGGTGTAATCATCCGCCTGAAGGACCGAGAGCAAGCCCGTCCATTCCGCGCGAAACGCGGTGGCCAGCGAGGGATGGATCGATTCATCCGGCCGCAAGTAAAAATTTGGCGTGGCCGCAACCAGCCGTACGGAGTGTTTGTCATCGCTGTACGTCGCAGCCAGACCGGGCAACATGGCCTCGGTCGCGCCAGCCTGGGAATACCCCCATTGGTGCTGACCCAACAACAGACCGAGCGCCATCACACCCAGCAACAAGTCAGGGCCGCGACCGTAAGGGAGCAGGCAGTTGGAAGCGCCCATGCGGATCATAGAGTCGGTTATGTCACTCTCTTATGTAGATATCAATCCAAGGCCCGGAACATTCAATCCAATGACCACCCACAGTCTACAATGACCAAGGGAGTGTTGATCGGAGGACAGTCTACAATGACCAAGGGAGTGTTGATCGAAGGGTGGTGGCGCCGGCTTCCAGCCGGTGTGTTTTTGTTGGCAGACGGAGCACACATCTTCAGATCCGCACACGCTGTAGATGATTTTTGGGAGGGGCTTCATCAATCTTCCCGAGGATGTCAACCCGGCACAATCAACAGTGCCGCGAGCGACGCGAGCGGGTCCGCGCCATCGGGTGCGACCGGGCGAGGCGCCAATGACACCTGAATATCCAGACGCCCGCGCTCGATCAATCAAGCAGTCCGCTGAGCCAGTGCATGATATTGAGCGCCAACTGCCTGTTATCGATGCCCGGAGCATTCATCCCGAATTTCTCTTTTTCTTTGGATCCCAACGGGACCTGGGCTGAGAGCATCGCAGCTTCGCCAAGAATCACCACTCTTCCTTTGCCGAATTTCATCGCAATTCCTTGACTCCGACCGGCGGCTGAAACTTCCGGCGTCGAGGTCGCCAGATCCTGTCTGTCAATCGCTGTATCAGCCAATCTAAGAAATGCCGCGCTACCTGCAGGCCCTCGCAGCGACTGGCCAACGAACGTCATGACTCGATTGATCCGCTCTGTCTCATCCCTGCCTTGAGTCACAGGATGGTCCGCCAATCCACCGTTTTCCCTGGTGAATGTAAGTTCGTTACGGTAGTCTCCTTTGGTGTCGAGATTGGTCGTGTCAAATACATATCCTTGGCTCATCTCGACAGCAAATCGTTGCGCGAGAATTTCTGCAGCCGCACCAAATGGCCGGTGATCGGCAATCAACAGCAAAGCCCCTCCCGCATGAATCCACTCGCGGACGTCATCGCACTCCTGCTCACTGAAAGCAGGCTTGGCGCCGGCCTCGAACCAGTCTCGGGACCACTCACGGCTGCTTGTGCTCCCGGCTCCGAGCGCGTTGGCGATGACCAAAACGTGGTAGCCCTTCAGCGCCGTCACCGAAAACTTGTCTTTCAGCGGCGTGACCTGGTAGCCGTCATTCGAAAGAAGATCCGCGAGTGGTTTGTAACGACCGGCGGCAGTATGGAAGTTGGCGTGCGCCTCATCGATGAGAACTTTCGGATGTGTCTTCACATACGCCGGGCGCGCAACCGTCGTGTTGAAGTCGGGATCTGCTACTAGTTGTGCAAATACCATGCCAGGCGCCAGCACCGGCGAGAACAGCATTCCAACCAGGGATACAGCAAACAAAAGAATCCGTTTCATGTAGCGGACCTCTTCCCTTCTGCGCGAAACGTCGCTCTCGCACCCTTGACAACATCGCTGACAACTGCGGGCCGCGCGCCTCCTTGTAATTCGGCGCCGCCCACAGTTTATAATGACCAGTTCCGCGCGGCGCGTCTTCAGATCCGCACACGCTGTAGATGATTTTTTGTAGCGACTTCTGATCAATCTTCGAGGATGTCGACCCGGCACAATCAACAGTGCCGCGAGCGACGCGAGCGGGTCACGGGCGCCCAGCCTGAAAAACTGCCCGGTCTTCTAACTCGGTTTAGTCACAAAAAAGCAAAAAGCTAGTCACGAATTTCACGAATTATCCCGAATGACACGAAAACATATAGGTTTCGACAACTGGTGCTCGAATCGCTGGCCAAGACAGCTTGTTGAAACTGCAAGCTCGGCCAAAGGTCCTCAATGCCGTTCATAGATTCGTGATCATTCGTGAAATTCGTGACTAGGTTTTTCATTATGTGAATAATCCGGGCTAAACAGCCATGGTCCCTTCAGACTGTACATCCTCGGCACTCCACTACCTGGGCCAGAGCCATCCGAACGTGCCGGCTGTCAACAGCGCGTACACTAGGCTGTCCATCGACGACTTGAGCGTCGTGGTCCACGCGCGCTTGTACCAGATCGAGTTCTGCCACAGCGCCACAGCGTAGCCGATAAACGCGACGCAGCCGGCAAAACGAAAGACTTCCAGGTACCGGGCTCCCGGCGCCAGCGCCCGCCCGGCAATGTAGGCGGCAAAAACACCGACCGCGGCGCAGTAGACGAACCACAAAACCAAGCTCTTGCCCATGGCGGGCGGCCCGCTCTCTAACACCGTCATGAAAACCACCGGTCCCCTTTTTACTTTGTCGATAAAGTCCGGGTCCTTCATCCGCTTAGGGCTTCCGGCATAAGGGACTACGTAATCGCCGGGCGGTATTCCGATCTTGCGCAGGGCGTCCATGACTTCGTTCTTCGGCCGGAACCTTGCCGAAGTCGTTTCGGTGATAGGGCAGCATCATGTGAATGATTGAGCTGGCCACAAACACGAAGACTGCCGACAGCAGGATGGGGGCCCATAGTGACTCTAGAGGAACCATTGTCACCTCCGTGTTGTTGGTTGTGGTCTGCATCATACGCTTTCCGGGAGTCCTGAGCCACGGCGGCGCCGCGACTGGACTAAATTCCACGTAAGCGCGCCTCTGTCATCAACGGCCAAAAACGATATCGATTCCAGCAAGAATCAAATCGAGTTTCTTGCGGGGCAGTTTTCCTACACAGTCGCTGCCAATGAGGAAAAACTGACTTCCTTGCGACTGCGCCTCTCCGTCGAGCAGCCGGCGCTGGCCGAGGCCCGTTACCCGCACTTGTACACGCCCGAAGAGCTCCAGTCCCAGGCACTTGGCCCGAACGATTATCTGATCGCTTTCTTTCTCGGAAAGAAGCGCTCGATCACTTGGGTGGTCGGACCGAAGAGTGTCGACTGGTTTCCTTTGCCGCCGCGAACGCAGATCGAGGAGGCCGTTCGTTCCTTTCTTGATTACGTCAGGAATCCAGGCGCGTCCGTGTCGCCCGACGGCGCGGCATTGTCGCAAACGCTGGCGCGCGAGATCACCGCGCGCGTGCCCGACGGAAGCCGGCTGGTCGTCGTTCCCGACCGCGCACTGCACTACCTTCCCTTCGAGGCCCTCTCTGCCGGCGGCCGCTATCTGGTAGAACGATACCCGATCTCCTATGCGCCTTCGGCCTCCAGCTACGCATTCCTTCGCCGGCTCCCGCCGCCGCCTCGCCATCAACAGGATTTCGCGCTGGCCATCGGCAATCCGCCCCACGCTCGCAAGACGGCCGCATCGGAGCGTGTGCTGGCCGTGCACGAGCTCGAGTCGCTCAAGCCGCTGGCCCACGCCGGCGAGGAACTGACAGCTATCTCTCGCCTGTTCCGCTGTCGCATCCTGGAGCAGGAACAGGCCGCCGAGAAAGAGTTGCGTGGCGCCAACCTGGAGCGCGCCGTCATCGTGCACTTCGCCACGCACGGGCTTCTCGATGAGCGGCGGCCCGAACGCTCCGGCCTGGTTTTGGCGGCGCGTCCGCCGCACGACGACGGGATTCTGCAGATGCGCGAAGTCTACGAGTTGCCTCTGCGCGCTCGCCTTGTCACGTTGTCGGCCTGCCGCACGGCGCTTGGAAAGGCATTTAACGGAGAAGGAATCGTCGGATTGTCGCGGGCGTTTTTCTACGCGGGCGCCAACTCGGTTATGGCGAGCTTATGGAGCGTCAATGACGCGTCCACGGCAAAGTGGATGGCCACTTTCTACGGACAACTTCGCGACGGCCACAACATCGACGAAGCCGCCCGGGCAGCGAAATTAAGCTTCATGGCCGACTCTCGCCTTCGCCATCCTTATTACTGGGCTCCGTTTATCGTCACCGGCAACGCCGGCGTCGCTGTGCATGTGCCGCGCAGCAATCGTTTGCCCGCCGCGGTGCCGTGGGTCCTGGCCACTCTGCTCCTTCCGGCCGCTTACATAGCCCTTCGCAGAATTCGAAACCGGTAAGCCCGGAATATTCATGGCGGAAGGACCAAAAAAAAGCCGACCCTTTCGGATCGGCTTCCATTTAGGTGCCCGCTTGCTTACGCGCGCGGCACTGCCGCGCGGCGCTGATTTAATCCCGGCGATGGCCTACGTTCCCACACAGTTACCCATGCAGTATCATCGGCGCTGAAGGGCTTAACTACCGTGTTCGGGATGGGAACGGGTGTGACCCCTTCGCTAAGATCAC
>JBPCNK010000034.1:0-8324 GCA_051001345.1 Acidobacteriota bacterium
GCTTAATCCGCGCTTGCATTCTATGAAGAACCGGCGGCACTGCCATCGCGGCGCAACCCGCACTATCGCTCCGTTTCAACTAGCGACTGGCGACTGGCGACTGGCGACTGGCGATTCCGCTGCGGTGAATACCCAAACTATAAATTGAGAAACAGTAACCCAGGCGTTTCGACGTGTGCGATCAACTCCTGCAGAAACTGGGCGCCTATGGCGCCGTCGACGACGCGGTGGTCCAGCGAAACGCTCAGATTGCCCATCTCGCGGATCACGATCTGGCCGTTGCGAACGACTGGCCGCGGCCCAATCTTGTGCACTCCAAGGATGGCGACCTCGGGATAATTGATAATGGGTGTGGCCATCAACCCGCCCAGCGGTCCGAGACTTGTGATCGTGAATGTGCCGCCGCGTAGATCTTCAAGCCGCGTCTTGCCTTCGCGCGCTTCGCGGGAGATTCGTTCCAATTCGCGCGCGATCTCGACGACCGACAGCCGATCGGCGTCGCGAATAATCGGAACGTTCAGGCCCTGTTCGGTGGCCACGCCAATCCCGATGTTGTAATAACGGCGCAAAACGATTTCCTGGCGCGCATCATCGAGCGAAGCGTTGACCAGCGGATACTTTTTGAGGGCAGCCACTGTCGCCTTGATGATCAGTGGCAGATAGGTCATCTTGACGCCGCCGGCAGCGACGCGCTCGGCAATTTTCTCCCGCAGGATGGAAAGGTCGGTGAAGTCAGCTTCTTCGACATACGTGTAGTGCGGAGCGACGTGCTTGGACTGCACCATCTTTTCGGCGATGCGCTTGCGCAGTCCGCGCAACGGGACGCGTTCCTCCCGCTCGCCTGGTTCCAGTTTGGCCGGCTGCGCGCCAGCGCCGGCCGTGGGCGCGCCATCGACGAAGCGCTGGAGATCTTCCTTGTTGACACGCCCTTTGGCGCCCGGAGGCACACGTTGCAGGTCCACGCCTAATTCGCGCGCCAACTTGCGTGTAGCCGGAGTGGCCAGGACACGACTGTTCGGGTCTGCCTCGGCTGGCGTCGCTTCTCCATTCACTGGCCGGAGGTCCGTGCCGGCGCCGCCAGCGCCCGGCTGCGCTTCGACGACCTGAGCGGGCGCCTTCGGGTTCTCCTGCCGTGCGTCCTGAGTCTGCTGTTGAGTCTGTTCTTGAGTGTGCTGTAAGGTTGCTTCCAGCCGGGCATCGCCGTCTGTCTCGATGACGACCAGCGTCTGACCGACCTTGACGATCTCCCCCTCCTTGCCGGTAATCGCCAGGATCTTTCCCTTCCGGGGAGACGGAATTTCGACGGTGGCCTTGTCGGTCATCACCTCGACCATCGGCTGGTCCTCGTTGATCAGGTCGCCGGCCTGGATAAACCAGCGGACAATCTCTCCGTCGACGACACCTTCACCAATGTCGGGCATTTTGAACTCAAAGGGCATGCGGCTTCCTCAGAAGTGAACGCTGTTGCGGACCGCCTTGGAAATGCGCTCGACGCTGGGCAGGTAGTCGTGCTCAAGAGTGTAGGGGAACGGCGTATCGAATCCGGTGACGCGCTGAACGGGTGACTCCAGGTGCAGAAAAGCGCGTTCACCGATGAAGGCCGCCAGCTCGGCTCCGAAGCCGCAGGTGCGCGGCGCCTCGTGAACGATGATGGCGCGGCCGGTCTTGCGGACCGAAGTGAGGATCGTCTCTCCGTCAAAAGGCAGCAGCGTACGCAGATCGACCAGATCGCAGGAGATGTCCTCCTTCTCAAGCTGTTCGACCGCTTCCTGCGCGGTGTGCAACATCGAGCCGTAGGCGATGATGCTGGCATCGCTGCCCTCGCGCACCAGCCTGGCCTGGCCGAGTGGGATGCTGTAATCGCCTTCGGGGACCTCTCCTTTGGAGGCACGGTAGACGCGTTTAGGCTCCATGAAAATGACTGGATCGTCGTCGCGAATGGCCGAAATCAGAAGCCCTTTGGCGTCGTACGGGTTACTTGGGATGACTACTTTCAGGCCCGGCGTGTGTATGAAGTACGCCTCGGGGCTCTGCGAATGATAGTGCCCGCCGCGGATTCCTCCGCCGTAGGGCGTCCGGATCACCAGCGGGCAGGTGTACTGGCCGCCGGAGCGGTAACGAAACTTGGCCAGCTCGTTGACGATCTGGTCGAAGGCTGGATAAATGAAGTCCGAAAACTGAATTTCCGGTACGGGCCGCAGACCGTAAAGGGCCATGCCGATGGCCGAACCGATGATGCCGGCTTCAGCCAGGGGAGTGTCAAAGACGCGCTCGGGAAATTCCTCGAACAAGCCCTGGGTAGCGCGAAAGACGCCGCCGAACTTTCCGACATCTTCCCCCAAAACAACGACTCGATCGTCGCGCTTCATCTCCAGGCGCAAGGCCTCGTTGACGGCCTGGATGATATTCAGAACTGGCATCAATGCTTCTCCCGGGCGCGGCGCGCCTCTTCGAGCTGTTCGCGCAACTGCGGCGTCATTTCGGCAAACACACCCTCGAAGATGGATTCGATCGGCGGCACGCCCTCCTTTTCAACGCGGTGCAGCAGCTCGGCGATCTCGCGCTTGATTTCCTTCTCCAGCGCCTCGTTCTTCTTTTCGTTCCACAGTCCGCGCTGTTCCAAATAGGAGCGGAAGCGGGCGATGGGATCCTTAAGCTTCCATTCGCTGACTTCGTGATCTTTGCGATAAGCGCGCGGGTCATCGGAAGTGGAATGGGCGCCCTGGCGGTAGGTTACTGCCTCGATCAGCGTCGGCCCGCCGCCTTGGCGCGCGCGATCGACGGCGATCCGCGTGGCGGCAATGACGGCCAGCAGATCGTTTCCGTCGATGGACACGCCTTCCATCCCGTAGGCAACGCTCTTGATCGAGAGGTTGCGCGACGCGGTCTGACGGCTGCGCGGGGTGGAAATGGCCCACTGGTTGTTGCGGCAGAAAAAGACGCAAGGAACCTGAAACACGCCCGCGAAATTCATGGCGACGTGAAAGTCGCCTTCCGAAGTAGCGCCGTCGCCAAAGTAAACCAGGACGACTTCCGGTTTCTTGCGGATCTTCATGGCCCAGGCGATTCCCACCGCTTGCGGAATCTGCGTGCCTACGGGGCTGGAAATCGACAGGAAGTTCAGCTCGCGCGAGGCATAGTGGTTGGGCATCTGCCGCCCCTGGATCAGGTCCTCGGACGTTCCGAAAAGTTGGGAAATGAACGTGTGGAGCGGAAAGCCTCGCAAAAAAGCCGCACCGGCCTCGCGGTAACAGGGGACGATCCAGTCACAGGGTTTGAGCGTGTAAGCGCTGCCGATGATGGCGGCTTCCTCTCCGATCGAGCCGATGTAAAAGCCGATCCGTCCCTGCCGTTGGAGCGTAATCATCCGCTCGTCGACCAGACGGTTGAGAAACATCATCCGGTAGAGCAGCAGCAGGTCGCTTTCCGAAAGGCCAGGATCTTGTTCGTCGGAGACAGCGCCCCCTGCCTGAATGACTGTTACGGGCTTTTCACCCATGCCACCTCCCCCTCGGTCAGACCGTGTCATTATAACTGGAAAAGTAGGCAGCCGGCAGTAGGCAGTAGGCAGAATGGCCATAAAAGTGCCGCCAAGGTGGCCCGCTGCCAACTGCCTACTGCCTACTGCCTACTGCTTTTCCGTCCCGCGCCGCAAAGCTCCAGCGCCGAATTTTTCGCCGACCACATCGATGGCCCGCTCGACGTTCTCGCGCGGATCGACGGGCGGCTCAAACAGTTGCTTTTGTCCCGCCTGGCGATCCTCGTGCGAAACGTGAGACACCCCGACACCCAGTAGACGGACGGCCTGCCGGCGCGGAACCGAGTCGAGCAACTGAACCACAACAGGATAAATTTCCGCGCCGAGGTGGGTCGGCGCCGCCAGGGTCACCTGTCGCGTCAGCGTCGTGAAGTCGGAGACGCGCAGCTTCAGGTGGACAGTCCGGCCCTTCAGGTCGTAGCGCCGCAGCCGCGCGGCCACCCGGTCGGCCAGCCAGTGCAACGTCTCGCGCAGCCGAGCGTCGTCATCGCAGTCCTGCTCGAAGGTCGTCTCGTGGCTGACCGACAGAACGTGGTCGCTACGTTCGACCGGGCGATCGTCGATGCCGCGGGCCAGCTCGTGGATCTGCTCGCCCCACTTGCCCAGCCGTGCGCTGACGGTTTCAAGAGGCCAGGAGGCCAGATCTCCGATCGTCTGTATGCCCAGACGCTGCAAAATCGCCTGCGACTTGGGTCCGACTCCCCAGAGACGCGCCACCGGCAACGGGTGCAGAAATTTCTCGACGTCTTCGGGCCGCACGACCACGAAGCCGTCAGGTTTCTTGATATCGGAGGCGATCTTTGCGAGAAATTTGTTGGGCGCAAGTCCCACTGAGGCTGCCAGATTCTGGCGCCGCCGTATCTCGTCTTTGATCGACCGGGCAATCGCCACGGCCGGGCCGAAAAGTCGCTGGCTTCCCGTAACATCCAGGAAGGCTTCATCAATGCTGATCGGCTGAACCTGGTCGGTATAGCCTTCCAGAATTGCCAGGATTTGCTCGGATACTTCGGCGTATTTTCGAAAATCCGACGGCAGGTAGACGCCCTGCGGGCAACGCCGCCAAGCCTGGGAAATCGGCATGGCCGAGTGGATTCCAAACTTGCGCGCTTCGTAACTGCAGGCGGCCACAACGCCGCGGCCGTGGCCGTCTTTGGGATCGGCGCCGACGATCACAGGCCGGCCACGAAACTCTGGCCGGTCGCGCTGTTCGACCGACGCGTAGAAGGCGTCCATGTCGATGTGGAGAATCTGACGCATGAAATAATCCGGGCTAGACCCGCGGCACCTGGATTATATAACATCTGCCCTCTATGCCAGCTACGGCCGACCAGATCGCCCGTTGGGTTGACGGAGACTTGCGCGGCGATGCAGAGACCGTCGTGGACGGTCCTTCCAGTTTGGAGAATTGCAGCACCGGCAGTGTCGTGTATGTCGAGGACCTGCGCCGACTCGATGAAGCTCTGCAGTCACCCGCCGTGCTGCTGATCGTACCTTCGAGTTGCCCGGCGCAGAACAAACCGACCATCGCAGTGGCCAACCCGCGGCTGGCTTTTGCGCGCGTGCTGGAACAGATGTTTCCCGAAGATCCGATCCAGCCGGGCATCCATCCGACCGCACTGATTGATGCGCGAGCTCGAGTGCACAATTCGGCTGAGATTGGGCCGCTGGTTGTCGTGGAAGCCGAGGCGGAAATCGGCGAGCGCTGCCGGGTCGGTGCCCGCTGCATCGTCGGGCGCGCGGCTCGCATCGGCAAGGACTGCCGGCTCTATCCGGGCGTGATCCTCTACCCGCGGGTGACGTTGTCCGAACGCGTAATCGTTCATGCAGGCGCCGTCATCGGCAGTGACGGATTCGGGTATGCCCGCGACGGCGAGGTCTACCGGAAGTTCCCGCAGGTGGGCGGGGTGCTGATCGAAGACGACGTGGAGATCGGCGCCAACTCCTGCGTCGACCGCGGCGCACTGGACACGACCGTCATCGGCCGCGGCACCAAGATCGATAATCTGGTCCAGGTTGCCCACAACGTCCGAATTGGAAACAATGTCGTGATTGCTTCGCAGACGGGTATCTCGGGCAGCGTCGTCATCGAGGACGGGGCCGTCATCGCCGGTCAGGTTGGACTGGCAGACCATGTCCGCGTCGAACGCAACGCACGGATCGGCGCCCAGGCCGGAGTTCCCACTGGCAAGGTCATCCGCAAGGAACAGTTCGTCTGGGGAACGCCGGCGCGTCCGATGGCGGAGTTCAGCGAGAGCTTTGCCAACGTCGGCCGAATTCCCAAGCTCAGAGAACAGATCCGGCGCTTGCAGCAGCGTCTCGACCAACTGGAAAAGCGAGGTAAGTGATAATTGGCTTCACCGCAGAGACGCAGAGGCCGCAGAGGTTGCAGAGAAAGTTCAGTGGTCAGTGGCCAGTGGTCAGTGTTCGATAGACATTTCCAACTAGCCACTGACCACTGGCCACTGCTCGTTCTGCGCCTTCTCTGCGTCCTCTGCTTCTCTGCGGTGAAGACTTCTTAGGTACCGGGCGACAAATCGATTCCTATGGCTGATATATACTCATTTCGAGGCTACCGCTATTCACAGGCGGCCGGCAACCCCGATCAGCTCGTCACGCAGCCCTACGACAAGATCAGTCCGCAGCTCCAGCAGGACTACTACGCGCGCAGCCCGTACAACATGGTTCGAATCATCAAGAGCCTCGAAAAGAATGAAGATCCAGTCAGCGAATATCCGGAAGCGCGACGGCTGGTGCGGCAGTGGTTTGATTCGGAAATCCTCATGCGCGACACGACCCCTGCGTTGTACGTGTACACCCAGGAATTTGAAATCGACGGTGAGACACACACGCGCCGGTCCTTTATCGGTCTGCTGCAACTGGACGAAACCGGCGCGGGAGTGCGCGCCCACGAAAAAACTCTGGACGAGCCGAAGCAGGACCGTCTGCGACTGCTGCGTTCTATTGAGGCCAACGACGAATTGATTTTCATGTTGTATGACGATCCCGGACTGGAAGTGGATCGGACGCTGGCCCCGAACTCCGCTCCGCTGGTGGAGGCCCGCGACGATTTCGGTGTCGCACACCGCATGTTCGCGGTAGCGCAACCGGATCGCATTGAGCATGTGCGCCGCTTTCTTTTGGAGCGAACACTGTATATCGCCGACGGCCACCACCGCTTTGAAACGTCGCTGAATTATCTGCGCGAGTGTCGAGCGCGCGGCTGGAAGGCCGCGGCCGTCGAGAGTTTCGACAAGCGGTTGGTGGCGTGTGTAGCGTTGCAGGACCCAGGACTGAAGATCCTGCCCACGCACAGGCTGGTTCGAAACATCGACGGCTTTTCAGCCGAAGAGTTTTTGCGGCAGGCTGCCGAGCATTTTGACGTGGCGCACCTGGCCAGCCGGAGCGAGTTGTTTGACGCCATGCGCGGCGCCGGCCGATCGGTCATTGGGTTTTACGCTGGCGGCGGCCGCTTTTATGCTCTCGGTCTGAAGGATGAAGCGGCCACGGGCCGCTATCTGCCTGCGGCCTCGGACGCCTACCGTCGGCTGGATGTCGTAGTGCTGCACGTTTTGTTGCTCGAGCGTCTTTTGGGGATCGATGACGCGCGCCTGGCTGCACAAACCAACGTCGAATACGCGCGCGACCGCAACGGAGCACTCGACCGTGTCGACGCCGGCAATTGCCAGATGGCGTTTTTGCTGAATTCGACGCAGGTCCGCCAGGTTCACGACGTCGCGTCGGCCGGCGAAAAGATGCCGCAGAAGTCGACCGACTTCTACCCAAAGATGATCACGGGCCTGGTCCTGAGCCGAATGGAAATTGACAAGTAGGGGTCAGAGGCTAGGGCTTTCGCGCGGGCTATTCACAAAAAAGCAAGAAGCTAGTCACGAATTACACGAATTATACGAATTACACGAAAAAAGCTTTGCAGTTCAGCTGCTTGGCTCAGAACCGGGATCCCGTCTGAATCAGTGTTCGTGATAATTCGTTGAATTCGTGAAATTCGTGACTAGATTTTTCATTTAGTTAAGTTAGGTTGGGACGTGACCGTGCTCGTGCAGGTGGCCGACATCGGCATGCCCCATACATCGTACTTCGTCCTTCGTAACTCGTAATTCGTAACTCGTACTTATGGAAATTTACCTCCTCTGCCTGCTTTTTTTTCTCACCAGCTTCGTCGGCGTCATTACCGGCGGCAACAGCCTGGTCAATGTTCCCGTCTTGATCCTGTTCGGACTGAGTCCACACGTGGCTGTCGCCACAAACATGTTCGGTCTGACTTTTTTTAGCCTCAGCGGCGCGGCCCGATTTTTGCGCGCCCGCGACACGATCCCTCTGCGAGCCGGATTCATTTCTGTCCTGGTCGCGTTGACACTGCTCGCCTCGGGCCTGGGGGCGTTATGGATGGTGCGCGTCGAGAGTCGCACTCTGCAGCAGGTGGTTTCCGCCTTCATGTTGATCGTGGCGGTCTTCATGCTGGGGCAGCAGAAGCTAAAGCTGAAGCCGCCGGCCGGGCCGAGGATGCGCGCGGCCGGCTATGCCCTGGCGTTTCTACTCGGGATTTACGGAGGGTTTTTTTCAGGCGGCTACGTGACAATGCTGACGTTCGTGCTGGTTACTTTTTTTGCGCTGACCTGGTCGGAATCGGTAGCCACTACGAAGTTTGTCAATTTCTTCTCGTCGCTGATCGCGACGGTTGTGTTCTATCGCCAGGGTTTGATTTCGCTCCAACTGGGCATTCCCCTGACACTGGCCATGATGTTGGGAGCCTGGCTGGGTGCGTCAC
>JBPCNK010000035.1:0-4371 GCA_051001345.1 Acidobacteriota bacterium
CCCCCGACCCCTGAATCCCGACCCCTGACCCCTGCTTTTAGTTCACCCGCTGTTTGGCCTCGGCGACGTTTTTCCTAAAGACCAACTCGCCCCCCGACGCATCGACGGTGACCTTGTCGCCCGGCTCGATCTCTCCAGCCAGCAGCATTGTAGCGAGGCGGTCCTGAATCCGGCGCCGCAGCACGCGCTTTAGCGGACGAGCGCCATAAACCGGATCGAAACCTTCGTCTGCCAGCACTTGCCGGGCCTCTTCGCTTAACTCCAGCCGGATATTCCGCTCCGCGAAGAGGTCGTAGAGTTGCGCCATCTGGATCTCGACAATTTGCTTGATGTCGTCGCGACCCAGCCGGTTAAATAGGATCACATCGTCGATGCGGTTCAAAAACTCGGGCCGGAAATGGCTGCGCAGCGCGTCCATGACCTTCTCCTCCATCTCGTCGCGCCGGCTTTCGTCGGTCATCTCCGAGATCCACTGGCTGCCCAGATTGGACGTCATGATAATGACCGTGTTCTTGAAGTCCACGGTCCGGCCTTTTCCGTCGGTCAGCCGGCCGTCGTCGAGAATCTGCAGCAGAATGTTGAAGACATCCGGATGCGCCTTCTCGATTTCGTCAAACAGCAGCACGGAGTAAGGCCGCCGCCGCACTGCCTCGGTCAGGTATCCGCCCTCGTCGTAGCCGACGTACCCGGGCGGCGCACCAATGAGACGCGCCACCGAATGCTTTTCCATGTACTCGGACATGTCGATGCGAATCATGGCGTGCTCATCGTCAAAAAGGAATTCGGCCAGCGCGCGGGCGGTTTCGGTTTTGCCCACGCCCGTGGGACCCAGGAAAATAAAGGAGCCGACCGGCCGTTTCGCATCCTGAAACCCTGCGCGGGCACGCCGAACGGCCGCCGCGACGGCTTCGAGAGCCTTGTCCTGGCCGACGACATGCCGGCGCAAGCGGCCCTCCATGTTTAGCAGCTTATGCTTTTCGCCCTCCAGCATTTTGGTGACCGGAATGCCGGTCCACTTGGAGACAACTTCGGCTATATCCTCTTCATCGACTTCTTCCTTCAGCATCTTGCGGTCTTTTTGCAGCGTCGCCAGTTTTTCGTTGGTCTTTAGCATCTCGCCTTGCAGGGACACCAGTTTTCCGTAACGGATCTCGGCGACTTTGTTCAGGTCGCCGGCGCGCTCGGCCTTCTGCTCTTCGATCTTCAGATTTTCGGTTTGCTCCTGCAGCGAACGTATCTGGTCGATCAGCTCTTTTTCCTGCTTCCAGTGCAGCTTCATCTGGTTGCTGGATTCGCGCAACCCGGCCAGTTCCTTGTCGATGTCAAACAAGCGCTCCTTGGAAATCTGATCCTTCTCCTTTGAGAGAGCCTGCTTCTCGATCTCCAGCTGCATAATGCGGCGGTCCACCTGATCGATTTCAACCGGCATGCTGTCGATTTCGATGCGTAGTCGCGAGGCTGCCTCGTCCATCAAATCGATGGCCTTGTCGGGCAGAAAGCGATCGCTGATGTAACGGTGCGACAGCGTCACGGCCGCCACGATGGCCGCGTCGGTGATGCGGACACCGTGATGCACTTCGTAGCGCTCCTTCAAACCGCGCAGGATGGCGATTGCGTCCTCGACGCTGGGCTGCTGGACCAGCACGGGTTGGAAACGGCGTTCCAAAGCCGCGTCCTTTTCGATGTACTTCTTGTATTCGTTGAGCGTCGTGGCGCCCACACAGCGCAGCTCGCCGCGGGCCAAGGCCGGCTTGAGCATGTTGCTGGCGTCGACGGCCCCTTCGGCGGCGCCGGCTCCGACCAGCGTGTGCAGCTCGTCAATAAAGAGGATGATCTCGCCCGCGGATTCCTCGATCTCCTTGAGCACAGCCTTCAGGCGGTCTTCGAACTCCCCGCGGTACTTGGCGCCGGCAATCAGCGCGCCGAGGTCCAGACCGACAATGCGCTTTTTCTTGATGGTCTCGGGAACGTCGCCGTTGACGATCCGATTGGCCAGCCCTTCGACGATGGCTGTCTTTCCAACGCCCGGTTCACCGATCAGCACGGGATTGTTTTTCGTCCGCCGGCACAACACCTGAATGACGCGGCGGATTTCTTCGTCGCGACCGATGACCGGATCGAGCTTTCCGCGGCGTGCCAGGTCGATGTAGTCCTTGCCGAAACGCGTAAGCGCCTGGTACTTGTCCTCAGGATTCTGGTCGGTGATTCGTTGCGAGCCGCGGATTTCGGCCAGCACGCGCAACACCGCTTCGCGTGTCACGCCGGCCGAACTGAGCGGCTGCGCCGCGCGGCCCGACTTCTCGTCGGCGATTGCCAGCAGAATGTGTTCGACGCTGACGTACTGATCCTTGAACTGGTCGGCCTCTTTGTGGGCCTGCTTGAGAAGTGTGTCCAGGCGCGGCGACAGGAATTGCTGAGCACTTCCGCCGCTGACGCGCGGCAAAGCGGCCACGATCGCTTCCACCTGGGAATGCGCGGCACGCCAATCGGCGCCCAGCTTCTGAAAAATCGGACGGACGATACCGTCTTCCTGCGCGAGCAGGGCTAGGAAAAGATGCTCGACCTCAATTTGTTGATGGCCGTGCTCTTCGGCCCTCTTTCCGGCGGCCTGTAAAGCCTCTTGGGCCTTGACCGTCAATTGATCTAATCTCATTTCAGATCACCACTTGGGCCCTTGGTTCATATATGAGCCATTCGTAATAATAATATCTTAGTGTTAGATAGTCAAATATTAACTAGTTACTCAGTAAAATTTCTTTGCACCTTTTCTAAAGCTTACGTATCATTGATTTTAAATGCTCCTGCAATTCGGCTTACTTTCGCTAGTTCTTGCTCTGTCTGTGGAGCCCTCGCTGCCTCGACACGAAGCGTCCCTTTTGCTTGGCAATGAACGTTTTGAGCTCGGACAGGTGGCGCATGTTTTTCCCTCGGTTGGCCTGGAGGATCGCATTGAGTTCTGGAAGAACGTCTACTCTAAATACGGCAGGCGTCAAGTCGTCTTTCATGACCGGGAAAGCGTCAGTCTGATCTATCGGGTCAAGAGTTTCAGCGACGATCCGGAGTCCTCCTGGGCCGAGTATCGCAGGCAGGAAGACTGGTCCGACGCCCAGCTCAAAGAAATCGCCCTGCGTTTGAAGGAACTGGCGGCCAACCTGAGCCTTGCCAAGGACTCCGATGACCATGAGGATTTGGCCGACGCTTTCAAGAAGGCCGGAATCGGTTTGACTCCAGAGCGCCTGTTGCGTGCCGCCGACAATGTGCGGGCACAGCGCGGCATCAAGGAAAAATTTGAAGCAGGGGTCGTGCGTTCGGGTCTCTACCTTGCGTACATCCGCCAGGCGTTTCGCGAAGAAGGCGTTCCCGAAGAATTGGCCTTCCTGCCGCACGTCGAGTCATCGTTTGATTACACGGCCTATTCAAAGGTCAAAGCGGCCGGCCTGTGGCAGTTTATGCCATCGACCGGGCGCACCTATAAGCTTCGCGTGGATTCGCTCGTCGACGAACGCTTCGATCCGATTGCGGCGACGCACGCCGCTGCGCGCTTCCTGCGCGATAACCACCGGGCGCTAGGGAGTTGGCCGCTGGCCCTTATGGCTTACAACCACGGCCGTAATGGGATGCTGCGGGCCAAGGCGGTGTACGGCCTCGATTACCTGGCCATCACCAGCAATCATCAGTCGCCTGCATTCGGTTTTGCTTCGAGAAACTTCTATTCGGAATACCTCGCGGCTTTGCTGATTTCCAGCAACCACGGCCATTACTTCGGCAACGCCGTGCAGGTGGCCGAACCCCTGCGGTTTGAGACCATGAGGCTGAGCCGTCCTGTTTCGCTGAGTATTGTTACGCGAATGGACGGGCTAAGCGAGGGCGTCCTGCGGGCCTACAACCCGCAGCTGCGTCCGGCTGTTTTCAAAAAGGGCGTGGTTCCAACCGGCACCCTGCGTGTTCCGAGGGGAATGACGACGACGCTGGCCGCCGTGCTGCACAATGCGCCCGCAGCGCGCGAGCCCAAAGCCGTTGTCGCCAAGATGTCGTCCAAGAAGAAGACTCCGAATCGCGCAGCCTCCCGGTACCGTGTCCGCAGCGGCGACACGTTAGCTTCGATCGCCAACAAATTCCGAACGACCATCGCAGCCGTCAAGCGCGCCAATGGCCTGCGCGGCAGCAAGGTCTATATCGGCCAGATGTTGATCCTGCGCTAAATGGCGGTGCCGCGCGCGTAAGCGAGCGGCCCCACAGCAGGCATGCCAATTCCCTGCGCCTGCGCTTCACAGAAAAATCTGCGTCACGAGTCTTGCCCGCACGGTGTTGGTTGCAGCCATTTACGTTTTCAAAGTCATGGAGTGGGGGGGGGGGGGGGGGCGGGGGAGG
>JBPCNK010000036.1:0-15399 GCA_051001345.1 Acidobacteriota bacterium
GCGGACCGACGAAAGAAAAATGGCTTTCACCGCAGGGACGGGAAGAGTGCCGGGGTTGAGCAGAGCGGACACTCCTTCTACACAACTTCGGCGTCCTCCGCGTCTCTGCGGTGAAGCGATCTTTCAATCCGCAATCAATCTGCAATCAGCAGTCCGCAATCCGAAATTGTAAAGGCGGCCCGCTATTTTGGACGAGCCGCCCGAGCGGACTGCCACCGATCCACGACTAGAAAATACGGGATCGACGTCAGCGCGACCAACGCGCCCAGGCCGAAGGCTACGCGGTATCCATAATGGTCGATGCAGATGCCCAGCAGGATCGAGCCCGTGCCGATACCCGTGTCAAAGGCCAGCAGCATGCTGCCGAACGTGGCGCCGCGCCGGCTGCTGTCGACCCGTTCCATGACGTGTGCGGCCAGGACCGGGTAGACCGAACCGAAACCAATTCCCAACACCATCGCTGCGGCGATCATGACTGGCAACCGTCCCGAAATCGCCAGCAGTCCGAGGCCCAACGACGATGACGCAAGACAGGGGACCAGCACGCGCGTTCGACCCAGGCGGTCGGCCAGTCGTCCGATAAAAGGGCGCGTCACGACAATCGTCAAGGCAAACACGATGAAAAAAATGCCGGTTGGGCGGGTCCCGGATTCCTGCGCATAGAGGGCCACGAAGCTGGTTACGCCTCCGTGGCCGAAGCTGCATAGGAACATCGCCAGAGCCAGCACGAACACGCGTCTCTCGACGATGCCCTGGCTGAAGAGCCCCGCCAGAGTTCGCGGTCCGGCGCGATCCTCGCGGATCCGCAAGAGAATTGCGCCCCCGGCCAGCGTCAGCGCGCCTATTGCGATGCAAACCCAGATCCATCCATAGTGGAACAGATAGATTCCCAGAGCGGGCGCCACTGCCACGCCGAGGATCGACATCATTCCGGAATACCCAAATCCTTCGGCGCGCCGCTCCGGAGGAATGATTTCGGTGACCAGCGCCGAGCACGAAGACAACAGACCTGACCAGAAGAAACCATGTACCAGCGCCGCCGGCAGAATCACCCACAGCGACGTGCTGAACGCGTAAACGGCGCTGAGCATCAGAATGACGGCGGTGCCCGCGAACAACATCAAGCGCCTGCCCAGGCGGTCTCCGAGCGCGCCGCAAAACGGCGCCGAAAAGGCCGACGAGTAGGTGAGGAAGCCCAAAAACAATCCGGCCTGCGTCTTGGTTCCGCCGAGCGCAAGAATTCGCAGCGGCATTGTGGGAAAAAGGAGGAAAGCCGAAAGGAACGTGACGAACGTGAAGGAACAGAGCAGGAAGAAACGGCGTGTAAAAAGATTCAAGGAGTATTCCGGCTATTTACTGAAGATCTATGACTCTTCAACTAGTGCGCAACCAAAGTCGGCAGCCGGCAGCGGGCAGTAGGCAGCGTCGCCGGCCTGCGGCCTGCGGCATACGGCATACGGCATACGGTTGCGGCTATGCCGCGCTGTATCTCGGTGGTGAATGTTGTTGGTATCAATTCAGATGGTACAGTCCACTAGCGACTCATTTGCTCAGGTACTTGATCAGGATGACTTCGTTGCGCCGCTCATTGTAGATCATCTCGTCGACCATCTGGCGCGCGATCAGAATGCCAAAACCACCCGCACGCATTCCGGCTTCATCGCGCACGCGCTGGTGCCCGGTTGGATCTTCATGCGTAATGGCGGCATGACCCAGCGAGGCCAGGCTGAATCCCTCTCCCGGATCCTTGATCCGGTACAGAATCATTCGCGCGCTGCGCACGCAGGCGACCTCGACAAAGCGGCGCGGATCGCTCTTGCCGCCGTGCTCGATCGCGTTTTGCAGCATTTCGCGCAGCGCAGCCGTCACATTCTCCTTGGTGGCTTCCGGCAGGTCGGCTTTCCACTGCAACATCAGCCGCTCGACGGGCGCCACGGCCGACAGTGTGCAAGGGATTCGGAACTCGATCCAATCGGACCGAGCCGACAGGATCTCGATACTGGAGCCAGCTGCGGAGAGCTCCAAAGCCGTCCGGACGGCCGACAGCAGATCCTCGGCTGAAAAGGGTTTCAGGATAAAATCACAGACCTGCCCCTGCAGTCCTTCGACGGCCACACTCGACGAGGAAACGGCCGTGGCCAGAATGACTGGAAGGCGGCGGTTGGTGCGGCGCAGTTCTTCGAGCATTTCCAGCCCATCCATGCCAGGCATTCGAATATCCAGCAGCGCCAGATCGACCGGCCCGCAAGCCAGGGCCTCGAGGCCTGCGGCCGCGTTGCCGGCCGACAGAACGGTGTAGCCGGCGCGCTCGAGCACAACGCGCGTGAAATGCTGCAGCGTCGGATCATCGTCGACGATCAGGATTCGATGGGTCATGACGGTTGTTCATGAATCCGGGATTCACCAACACCGGATGAAAATAGCCTAGCTGGGCTATCAGCTTTTCCTTGTATTCCTGCTACTGATCACTGCCACTTGAACGCACACCGGCCTGGCGGCCGGCGCCACTCTGCGAGTGCCGGCTGCCACTCTGGGTTGGATTTCACTTGCTCAACGTGTATTCGTACAGTTGTCGCAGCTCAGTGTCGATGAACTTAACTTTCAACTCCTGCACGCTGGCTTCCAGGACGGCGAATCCATGGGCGCTTCGGGCGAAAAGTGAACGCGGGCCGGGCTCGACCGGCCGCAGTTTACCGCCGCTGCCCGCGATGAAAAAGTGCAGGGCGCCTTCCGGCTTCAGGTGCTGCATGTCGTGGTCGTGGCCGGCCAGGTAGATGTCGGCACGGTCCCTGAGAACCGGCAGCAGTTCGTCGATCATGTTCTCATTATCCTCGTGGCGTCCCTCGGAATAAATCGGGTGATGGCCATAGACGACCTTCCAGCGCGCAGTGCTCATGCTGAGCTCCTCTCGCAACCAAATGAGCTGGGCCTCTGACATCCCGTTGGTATCCAGGGCGAAAAACTGGACGGGTCCGGCCGTAAAGGTGTAGCGCGTGGCCGGCATGCGCCAGCTAGGGCCTTGTCTCGTGTAGAGGACTTCGGTTGCCGGGCTGTCGGGAAATCCCCAATCGTGGTTGCCGAGGCTCGCGTAGAATTGGATTCCCAGTGAAGAATACAGATCTTCCCACCAGGTCTTCCAGCGAGGATCGGATGGCCCGGCCATCCCTTTCGAGTAAAAGTTGTCGCCAAGCGTGACGGCGAAATCAAAAGGCTGCTTGGAGTGATACTGCAGCATCGCCGCGGCGACCTGCTGTTGGAAGACGCTGCCGTCGCCGAAATCGCCGAAGGCCAGAACCCGAATGGACTGATCGGGCGGCTTCAGTGAGAACACGGGAGGGGCCTGTTGCAGAAACGACGGCAACATGGCGCCCTTGGCCAGCGCCACCCACCTTTGGCGCTCGCCGATGAGCCGCGCCAGTTGCTTTTCGTCGTTGCGATTTCGCGCCAGGTCGATCCGCCGGTCGAGCAAGTGAGCCAGCGATTGGATCTGTTGCGCCCGCAGCTCCTCAAGGGCCAGCAACGCAATTTCAGGGTCGTCGTCGAGCGCCACGCGGCGCTCGAGAGCCTGCCTGACGCGCGGATCGAAGTTCCCCTCCATCTCGTCGATGATCGCCTCGCGAACATCGGGTGAGGGGTCCGACTCCAGCAACGCCAGCGCAAACTCCAGCGTTCTGGACGGGTCAGTCTCGATCAGGCTCTCGACCAGGTCGGCTCGCTTCTTGCCGTCACTCTCCCCGAGTGCGCTGGCGCCGAGCGCCCGCAGCTCCAGCGCCAGCTTGTTCAACAGTCGATCGGAAAAAACGGAAACTTCACCGGGTGCGGCAGTCGTCTGTGCGCAAGAAAAAGTTCCAGCCGGCAAAAGGGAAACTGCCACGCACGCGGCTAATCCAAAACGTCTTCTCCAGGTCGCGTCCGTGGCAGTCATTGCCTGTTTCGCTTTTAGAAATTGAGTCTGAGCATGAACTGCATTTGCCGATTTGTTCCGGTGCCGAACGTGCGGTTAAACGGCGAAGTGATCCGGCCGAAACTCACACCCGAACTGATGTTCGTGTTGGGATTGCCAAGCTGGGTGCGGTTGAACAGATTGAATGCTTCGGCGCGGAACTCGACGCTGCGGCTCTCGGCGAAAGGAAATCGTTTATTCAAGCCTACGTCGAACTGCACCAGCCCGGGCCCGGTCATGATACTGCGTCCGGAGTTACCCCAGCGACCTTTGGGTGGAACAACAAAGGCGGCCGGGTTGATCCACACCGTCGCGGTCTGACCGCCGGGGGGAATCAGCGAGACTCCGGCCACTCGATCTGGACGCTGGTTGGTATTGTTGCCGTCGGGTAGATCGGCCGAGCTTCTGGTGACGCTGACGGTCAGCTGGCGGCCCGTGCGGGCCTGCGTGATTCCGGTCAGCTCCCATCCTCCGAAGACCTTGTCGACGATGCCGTCCTGGTTCAGGAAGCGACGCCCGGCGCCGAAGGGAAGCTCGTAGATCCAGTTGATCGTCGTCGTGTGGCGGATGTCCTGGGCGCTGTTGGCGCGGTTGCCGCGCTTGTCATTGACGTTTTGCGGCTCGGAGGCCTCGCCGCCTCCCACCGAACCGTCGTTGATCGAGTGAGACCACATGTACTGGGCTCCCAGCGAAAAGCCCGAGATGAACTGCCGGTGCAGCGAGACCTGCAGGCCGTGGAAATTGCTGTTGCCATCGTTGCGCTTGAGGTCGATCTTCGAAAACCGCGTCAGTGGCGGTTTGCCCGTGGCCGGATCGATCACGTTGAGGAAACTGCGGTAGAACAGCTTGTGGGCCTGCCCCCCGACATAGCCGACCTGTGCGACGAAGTGCGCGGGCAGTTCCTGCTGGATCGACAGGCCGAAGTTCTCGCTGTACAGGTCCCGGCGGAACCGATCGAGAGCCCGCGGGGCGGCGCCCACGGTCGCTGCCAACCCCAGGAAAGGTGCGATCGGATAGCTCAGGCTGGGCGCCTGGTTGCGATCGAGCGACACGCGGTTGGCGCTGCTGTCAATGGCGGCAAAGACATCGTCGTTCTGGCCGGGTCCGAAGAAGATACCGAAACCTGCGCGGATGACAGTCTTGTCGTGGAACATTGCGGGCGCCCAAGCCAGACCAATTCGTGGCGCGAAATTGTTGCGGTCGGGTTCATAGAAGGGGGTGCCCGGAGGGCAGAAACCACCGCATTCCATCGCGAAGACGCGCCCTCGGTCCTTCGCCTCGTGGACGACCGAGTAGTATTCGTACCGCACCCCCAGGTTCACTGTCAGATTCGGCCGCAACTTGACGTCATCCTGGATATAGCCGAAGGCCCAGAAGCGCCGTCCACCGCGGGTCGGGAACGGGGCGATCGAAAAATTATTCATTCGGTTAATTACGAAATCGGGGCGGCTCGAATAGGAGATTGAAACCGGCTCGCCTTCGCCGACGTTGACGCGGATCCTGCGGAATTCCCCGCCGACTTTGATGTTGTGCCTTCCCCGCGTCATTGCCAGGTCGTCGATGAACGCAAACGAAGTGCCGGCCTCGACGACTTCCTGATTGCGCGCCAGCGTCATGAAGCCCGGAACCGTAAACTGCTCCTGCAGGGGCCCCGACGTGATGCGCGTCAGTGGGGATCGGTTCATGCCGACCTTGGCCTGATTGATGAGCGACGGAGAAAAGATCTTTTGCATCTGAATTACAGCGTTGGACGGCCGGACGCGGTCGGTCAGCAGGCCGATGCCTGGATCCCGGGGACTCCGCACGACGGCGTCATCGACGCTGTAGCGGGCATACATCGAGGTGCTGTTGGACAGGTGATGGTCCAGCCGCAGCACGCCTGAATCTTCTCGCGTGCTCAGCGTCCGTTGTGTCACGACTTCGTCAATATTGGCATCGGCTGTCGCGGCTGTCCCACGGGGATAAGCCTGGACGACCTGGGCCAGCGCCGGAGAGGCCGACGTCACAGAAGCGCGATAAGCCGCGCTGGGGACGAAGTTCCGGAAGGTCTGCCCCTGGTTTTGCCGGATGCCTTCGTAGTTGATGAAGTAGAAAGTTTTGTCCTTGCGCAAGGGGCCGCCGAAGTTGACGCCGAACTGGTTGAGACGGAAGGGCGGCAATTCTCCGGGATCGGTGAAAACGCGCGCGTCGAAGACGTCGTTGCGAAGGAAATCAAAGACGCTGCCGCGGAACTGATTGGTGCCGCCGCGGGAGACCAGTTGCACATTTCCTCCGGCGCCGCCGCCCGACTCGGCCGAATACAGCGCCGAATTGACCCGGAATTCGGAGATCGCGTCCATGCTGATGATCAGCCGGATTCCGGTCTCCTGTCGCGGATCCTTGACGCCGGTAGAGTCGATCCCGTCAAAGGTCCAGTTGTTGTCGTCGCGCGCGCGCCCGACAAAACGGATCGACAACTGGTTGCCTTCGCCCGTGTTGATGGCGCCGGGCGCGAGCATCATCAGGCTGGCCCAGTGCCGGCCGTTCAGGGGCAGTTCCTTGACCTGGCTGGAACCGATGACGGTTCCAATGACCGGGGAGTTGCGATCCAGCGGAGTCGCCGTCTCAGTGACATTGACCGTCTCTTGCATCTCGCCGACCTCGAGTTTGACGTCCAACGTCCGTGACTGGCCGATCTCGAGAAGGAAGTTCTCGAAGCGAGCGACCTTGAATCCGGCAACTTCGACCGACACGGAATACTTTCCGATCGGAAGAAAGTTGACAACATAGGCTCCGGTATCGTCCGATAGCACGACACGCTCGATGCCCGTCGCAGCGTGCACGACTTTGACGGTCGCGCCCGGAACGACGTCGCCGCCCGGATCGGAAACGGTCCCTTGAAGCGTCGCGGTGCTCTGGCTCCAGACCGGAAGGAAAGCCAGAAACAAAGTAGCGCACGCGATGGTTGAGAATTTCAGTGTGTGACGACAGATCATAGAGCCTCCTACAAAACGGATCGCCGGCCGGCGTCTGAGGGGACCAAATCGGTGCCGTCCGGGCGTCGGTCGCGGCGGGTGATAGAAGCTGATTGTTTCGTCAAAAATACCAAAATTCGGCCAATAAGTCAGTCCAAGAATATTCCGCAGCCTTTGGGAGCGCCCGCACCTTGCGTGCCCGGTCGAGGCAGCACGCTGTAGGCGTGCGCCCCCAGGGTGATGAGCTTGTCGGACACAGCGCAATGCAATAAGCTGCTGTACGCTTTGACCCCTTCAATCGATCGATCTTTTCTGCTCAACACACTGACCAGCCTGGTTCGCACCAACTCGATTAATCCAACGCTGGCGCCGGGCGGCCCGGGAGAGGCCGAGATCGCCCGGTTGGTCGCGGCCATGCTCGGTGAGATCGGACTCGAAGTGTCCACCCACGAGCCGGAGCCTGGCCGCACCAGCGTTGTCGGCATTCTGCGCGGCCAAGGCGGCGGTCGTTCGCTCATGCTCAACGCACACTACGACACGGTTGGGATCGATGGAATGGCGGACCCCTTCTCGGCGGAGGTCCGGGACGGCCGGCTGTACGGCCGCGGCGCCTACGATATGAAGGGCAGCCTGGCTGCCTGCATCGCCGCAGTCCGCGCGCTTGCCGGCGCTGGCGCGCCATTGGCCGGCGACGTAGTGATCGCCGCAGTTGCCGACGAGGAGTACGCCAGCCTCGGGACCGCCGACCTCGTCGGCCGATACCAGGTCGATGCCGCCATTGTCACCGAACCAACCGAGTTGGCCGTTTGCCTGGCGCACAAGGGATTCCTCTGGATTGGGGTGGAAACGATTGGACAGGCCGCTCACGGCAGCCGCTTTGATCTCGGCATTGACGCCAACATGCGCATGGGGCGGTTTCTCGCCCAACTGGATCAACTGGAACGCCAACTGCGAGCGCGCCGACCGCATCCCGAGGTCGGGCCCCCTTCTCTTCACGCGGCGCTGCTGGCCGGAGGCACGGGACTGAGCACGTACTCGGCGCGCTGCGGATTGAAAATCGAAAGACGCACAGTCCCCGGCGAGACCGAAGCGCAGGCGCTTGCGGAGATTCAGGAGTTAATCGACAAGCTATCCGAAGCTGACGACACGTTTCGGGCGTCGGCGAAGATATTGTTTGCGCGGCCGCCCTTCGAAGTCCGGCGTGACGCGGCCATCGTCCAGTCCCTGGCGCAAACAGCTGCCGGTATTCTCGGACGCGAACCCGATTACGTCGGGCAGACCCCTTGGATGGATTCGGCTCTGCTTGCCGCGGCCGGAATCGAAACAGTGGTCATGGGACCCTGCGGCGGCGGCGCGCATGCCATCGAAGAATGGGTCGATCTGGCGTCGGTCGAAACAATGGCGCGCATCCTGGCCGAATCAGCGGTCAACTACTGTGGGCAGGCTTCAGGCTCCAGGCTTCAGGCTCCAGGGACCGGTGATTCATGACGAACTCGTTCCAATAGTTTTTATGAGCAGGAGTGGCACAGGGCTCCAGCCCTGTGCGCTCTTCTTGGTGTACCGGCTGGAGGAACGTTCGTCGCCATGCTAGTTCACACTGACTGGTACTACCAAACGGCTGATTTTCTGTGTACATCTGAAAAAGCACACCGGCCTGGTGGCCGGTGCCACTCCTGCTTCCGTCCTGTTGCCCAATTAACCGTTAACCGGACAGTAGTGATCCACAATCCGCAATCCACAATCCGCAATTCCCTGGAGCCTGAAGCCTGAAGCCTGAAGCCTAGCGTCGCGCCGCAGCGACTCTGCGCGACAGGATGCAGACCAGAGCGCAGCACAGGGGCAGAATCGACATGCCGGCGACCATGCCGCGGGTCAGGGCGACATGTCCAATGGCGGCTGGAATCGTCATCCCGCCCAGCGTCGCCACCGCAAACAGCGCGCCGAAGACGGCTCCGGAATTTTGCGGAAAGCGCGTTCCGGCAATCGCTAGAGCCGTCGGAAAAATTCCGGCCAGGCAAAAGCCGAGCAGAAACACGGCAGCAACTTCCAGCGCGAGAACCTGCGAGTGCAGCAAAAGCACCCAAGCCAGCGCCGCCCCGAAAGCCGAAAGAAAGATGACGAGCATTTCGGGAATCCGCTTCAACCACAACCCCGCCAGCAAGCGGGACACCATCACGCCCATCCACAGCAGCGCCAGGATCCACGACGCTTCACGCGTCGTCAGCCCGCGCGAGGTCGTAAAAAACGTGCTGATCCAGCCCGACGAGGACAGCTCGATGCCGCTTTGCAGAAATAGCAACAGGCTGAGCAACAGAACAAACGGATGGGACAGCATGCCGAACATCGAGCCAAGCGGGACGCGCCGGGTCTGTTTGGCAGCGGGAAAAGTCTGAAAGCTGAAAGCTATGGCCGGCAGAAGCGCAATCGCCGTGGCGATCCACAATACAGAGCCGATCTCAAGGACGCGCAGAAAGGTCCCCATCAGCAGAGGAATGAACAACGCGCCCAGGCTAAAGAAAACTCCCAGCCGGTTGAGCGCGATGGCCCGACCGGTAGGGTGCAGGTCGCTGACAAAGGAATTAGTAGCGTTGTTGAGCGCGCCTCCGCCTAAACCCATCAAAGCGCACGCCAACGCCGTCGCCGCGTAGTCGGCCGAGGACCGCAGCAAAAACAGAGCGACAGCGATCAGCGGAGGCGCCACCAGAAATGTCATTTTGTAACCGGTGCGGTCGACAAACGGTCCGGTGGCCAAAACAGCAACTAGCGATCCGAGGCTCAAAAAGAAAAAAAGCCCGCCTGCCTCGGCGACATTCAATCTGCGTGCTTCGAGCCAAAGCGGCAGGACTGCTCCGAGCATCGTGAAAACGGTCCCGAACACAAACATCGCCAGGTAGCAGGCCCAGGTCAGTGCCCGGTTGTTTGCAGCAGCGCCGTTCATCGTGAAATTTGGAGGCGCTGGCGAAACTGTTCGAACACTCGGCGGTTGTGATCGGACGCAACTCCGGCGACGTTGGGAGAGACAAACGCTTCGATCGGCTGGCCGGGCGCCCGCAACTGTGCAGCCGTCTCACTAACCAGCGCCATGGCGATTGCAGTAGCCGCCAGCGTCGATCCCGCCCTCACCTTCATCGCGGCGCCGTCGATGGGCACCTGGGCATCTTCAGCCTCGACACAGTTGTCGATGGCGATATCAACATCGCTGGCGACCATCCAATTTTTGGGCATCGTTGCAGTTTCAAGTTTCGGAGGGCTGCATGCAAGTCCCAAATTGGCTGGCCGCAAAGTCGCCAGTCGCCGGATCGACGGAGCGATACTGCGGATGCGCCGCGACGGCAGTGCCGTGCCCGGAAGGGTACGGTGACATTGCGACTTCAGCAACTGTGTCCCAGCCGTGCCATCGATTCCAGGGCACACTGTACACCGGCTAAAAGCTTGTCCCACCTGCCCTGCCAAACTATATGTAACGTGGGCCTTGAAACTAGGCTGCAGAAGCTGGAGACTAGGCCGCATGAAACCCTCAATCCTCATTGCTTTTCTCTTAGCAGTTGTTGCGATCCCGGAGGTTGGCGCGCAGGTCGAAGCGCAACATCATCCGGCCCACACGACGGTCGCCTTACAGCCGCTGGCGCAGCAGGTCCGCCGCCTCGAAGACGCCCTGCGCTATCTTGGCCAACCCTTGAACCCGGCAGATCACGGCGCAATCAACGCGGCCATCGCAGGTAAGGACGAAGCCGCCGCCGTCGAGCAGTTGCAGCAGATCCTGGACCGGCATGTCCTGGTTGTCGTCGAGATCAATCCGGAAAGCCGCGTCAAGGTCGCGCAGGGAGCGGCGGCGGCCGAGTTGCTGGAAGGCGGCACGCGGCTGTTTCTTGTCAAAGTCATTAACCAGGCCGGCGTGACTGCGCCATTGGCAGTCGAGAGTCCCAACAGCGGTCCAGTCTCCATTCCGTCGCGGGGCTCACCGGAGCCACAGACTCGTTTGACCCAGGCCGACGTGGCCGAGCGTTGGGCCGACATCTCGCTCTACCAGCGGGAGCCGCTGCGGCCAAGGCTGTCCGGCCTCGGCATCGATTACCAGATCCTGCAGGTCTACAGCCGTGATCGCGGCCAGCGCGCCGCACTGCTGCGATTCAACGTGGGGCAGGGATCGCAGGACATCGGATTCCGGAACGAAGTGTCGATCCTTTTCCAGTCTGTCCAGGCACATGCCGTGACGCTGCGCGTGCGCGACGAAAAGGGACAACCGTCCACGGCAGGATTTCTTGTTCGAGATCGTCTGCAGCGCATCTACCCGAATCCTTCCAAGCGCCTCGCGCCGGACTTACCGTTTCAGCCGCAGGTGTACCGGCGTGACGGCGAAACTCTGGGCCTTCCACCGGGGACCTACACCATCGAGTGCTCGCGCGGTCCGGAGTATCTGCCCGAGCGCCGCGAAGTGACCATCACCGGCCCGGCCGAAGTCGCCTTCGAGCTGAAGCGCTGGATTGATCCGTCGCGGCTGGGCTGGTACTCGGGCGATCACCACATCCATTCAGCCGGCTGTTCGCACTATGAGAATCCAACGCAGGGCGTTCAGCCCGAGGACATGTGGCGCCAGCTCCAGGGCGAGGCGCTCAACATCGGAAGCGTCCTGACCTGGGGACCTTGCTATTACTACCAGAAGCAATTTTTCAGCGGACAGGATCATCCGCTCTCTACCTCGGAGCAACTGCTGCACTTCGATCTGGAAGTGTCCGGTTTTCCGTCCAGTCATGCCGGGCACCTGATTCTGCTCGGACTCAAAGAGCAGGACTTTCCCGGCACGCGCCGCATCGAGGATTGGCCGACTTGGGATCTGCCCGTGCTGCGCTGGGGCAAGGCGCAGGGCGCGGTCGTGGGCTTTGCTCACTCCGGATGGGGACTGGAAGCCCGCAGTTTCGAACTGCCCAACTATGACATCCCCAGCTTTGACGGCATCGGCGCCAATGAGTACATCGTCGACGTGACGCACGACAGTGTCGATTTCATTTCGGCAGCCGACACACCGGCCCACTGGGAGTTGAACATCTGGTACCACACGCTCAATGTCGGCTTCCGCACGCGCATCAGCGGCGAAACCGATTTCCCGTGCATCACCGATGATTTCGTAGGACAGGGCCGATCCTATGCAAAGCTGGATGGGCCGCTGAATTATCGGCGCTGGATCGATGCCGTGCGCGATGGTCGCTGTTACGTCTCGGACGGGAAGAGTCACTTGATCGACTTTAAAGTTCGAGGTGTCGAGGTAGGAACGGCGGGAAGTGAAGTAAAGCTGGATCGGCCCGCTACTGTACGCGTCGAGGCCCAGGTCGCCGCTTTGCTGGATTCCCATCCCGATCCGCAAATTCGGGCCCTGGCCCTCGATCAGAAACCGTACTGGGCCATCGAACGGGCGCGCATCGGCGCCACGCGCGAGGTGCCAGTCGAACTGGTGGTTAACGGCCAGGTGGCTGCGCGCAAAAACATTGTGGCCGATGGGGTTATTCGTCCCATCGAGTTCGACGTCGCCGTCGAGCGGAGCAGCTGGATCGCGCTTCGGATTCTGCCCTCGTCGCACACCAATCCAGCCTTCGTGATGGTCGCGGGAAAACCGATCCGCGCCTCGCGTCGCAGCGCCGAATGGTGTCTGGCTGCCGTCGATCAATGCTGGACTCAAAAAAGCGCGCGCATCGGCCCCGCCGACCGCGAAGCCGCCCGCGCCGCGTATGAACATGCCAGGGAAATTTACCGGAAGAGGATTGAGGAGAGCCGCTGAAGGGATGACAGAGCCGCCAACAACGTGAGCGCTGAGATTCCAAATCATCCTCCGACTTAAATTTCACCGCTCACGTTGTTCGCGGCTCTGTCTCGGCAATTCTAACTCGGCGGTTCTTACGCGGCGCGGAGTGGCAGGATCGGTCCAGGAAAAAACGACACGTCGGCCGCTGCGAGCCATTTGTGGAAAGCCGGCGGCTCGGGCGTTGCTCGACATGGCAACGCGCCGGCTGGCATCGCGCCGGCCGGCGGCTGACACCCGGCGCACGCGAATCTCGGAGCCGGCGGCGGTGTCCTCAATCCAGCTCACAAGCGCCGCGCCCGGTTCGATCAGGATCACATCGACGCGCCCGACCGGCGCGCCGTCGTCGACGTCGACGGGAGCGCCGAAAGTCCGCCCACCGTCCCGCGAAAACACCACCCGCACGCGCGGTGCTGGGGGTCCGCCGCTGAACCAGGCGGCGGCCACCTGCTTGCCGTCGGCCGCGATGGCCGGACCGTTGACCGGGCAGCCGTTGATTTCCCAATTGTCGGCATGCAGAATTTCCGGCTTCGACCAGGATCCATTCGCGAAGCGCACGACCCCTGTGTCGCGAATCTCGTTGCCGGAGCGGTCGCGGTAGACAACTACGGCTTGGTCGCCGCTGCGCGCCGCGGAAGTCTGACAACATTCGCAGACGCGATCATCCAGCAAAACTTCAGCGCCGAGTTTCCCGGCAGCGTCGATCGTGGTAAAACGCAGGCTCATGTTGCCGCCGCCATGTCCCGAGTGGTCGCTGCCTTCCGGTTTCATGGCCCGGCCGTCCAGCCAGACAATTCCGATTTGGTTCTCGCGCCACGCAAACATCGAAACAAATCCATGCTCCGTTGGCGTGCCGTCGCGGTGGGGAACCAGCGACTCGCCCCACGTCTTGCCGCCGTCCGACGAGAGGGCGACTCGCACGTCGTAGGAATACTTGCCGGCCGAACTCATGGCCAACCAGTGGGCGGCCATCCGGTTTTTGGAGGTCTCCACGACTGAGGGAAAATCCGCCCAGTTGACAAACCAGTCCTGGCCGCGGGCGATCGTCTGGGCTGTCGACCAGCCGGCCGTCCCGAGACGTGAAAAGCGCAGTTCGAAACGGCGCGGCGCCACCTCTTCGATCCAACTGAGGAGGACCTGTCCGTTGTAAGAGACGCTCAAATTAGACGCGGAACTTCCGCGGCCGGCCGGCGACGTCAGCTCTTTGACCTCTGCCGGAGGTGTTCCTTGCAGGGGGCGGCCCCCGGCTGCCAACCCGGCCGCCGCGAGCATAGCGAATAACACGAGTGTTCTGCTCAAAAGCGCTCTCCTTGTTTCAGGTAGGGGCCGCGACCTTCCGCCTGGGAGCGCGGGCGTCCCGCCCGCACAATCTGGGGTTCAGTTACATGCGCGCGAGACACGCGCGCTCCCCGGCCCAGGCTCAAAACGTTCATCGGTGTAATTGGATCCCTTATTGATCAACGCTGTTGTGAAACTCATTTCCCACCCAGCGCCCGCGTCAGGTGATCCTTCACCTCGGACAACGCAGACGCGTCGAGCGGTTGTCCCTGGCGCGTGATCAGAAAGATATCATGGACACGATCGTTGTTTGTTTCGATGTACGCCGACGAGATGTCGCAGCCCTTTTCGGAGATCGCCGAGGCGATTTCGAAGAGCAGACCAATTCGATCGGGACATTCCACCGACAAAAGGGTGGTCGATAATTCCGGAACGTTCTGCCCGAGGATCTGACACGGACCGCCCGCCGGCGACCGCGCCGGCAGGCTCTTCAACGGGCTGCCTGTCAAGCCGTCTTTCTCGAGCGACACCTGAAGCTTCCTTCTGCGTTCCTCGTCGCGCAGGTAGCCATTCCCGTCCTGAATCAGGAAGTGGTCGAGAACGATTCCTTCCGGGTGCGTGAAGGCCTCAGCCTCCAGGATGTTCAGTTCGTAGAGAGCCAGAGTACCGGAGATTTGCGCCAGCAGGAACGGATGGTCTCCGGTCAGAAGGGTCAGCGCCCAGCGCTGTTCCAGCGGCGACAGGATCGTGACAGTCTGTCCGGGCTGGTAATGCCGGAAGGAAAGATAATGTTGGATGATCTCTTTGGGCGCGAAGCGGCGAACGTAACTGTCCGGCAGCCCGCCGACAAAACTCTCGAAGCTCCCGCGTTCGAGCCGGACGGGAAAGTGCTCGAGGTATTCGAGAAGCCTGCCGCGATCGACCGCAGCCGTGTGGTCGCGCTCCGCCCACCTTTTGCGGCGCTCCTCCAAAATGACTTTCAAGTTGTGATCCATCCAGGCTTCAGGCATCAGGCTCTAGCGGCCTGTAACATTTGAATTGGTAGCAACAACATTGATCCGCCTCCGTTGGCGGTTATGGGAAAACTTGGGCCGATTTTTGACCGGCTTCACCACAGAGACACAGAGGACACAGAGGGACACAGAGAAAGGCGGGCGTACGAGTCTTATTAACTTCGATCGCAGCACGGAGGACTGTCACAGTAAGTTCGTTGACATGCATACTTAGAATTACAGACAGCTTGTCGTTGGTAAGGAGTTTTTCTCTGTGTTTTCTCTGCCCTCTGTAGTACTAACGGGTGAAACCTTCGCATTTCGCGACGATTCTCGATGTACGCCTTCGTTCTACCGGCCCGCGACCTTCCGGTCGCGGCACTGTCAGCGCGGCGCGCTCCGCATTATTGCACTGTTTCGACTGGCCACTGACCACTG
>JBPCNK010000037.1:0-7044 GCA_051001345.1 Acidobacteriota bacterium
ATTACCAATTGGTGAAATCTTGTTATTTGAGCAAGATTTTTGATCCCGCTTCCTTTTTACCGGCCCGCAGCCTTCCGGCCGCGGCTCCGTTGGCGCTCCGTCGCCGGCCTGCGGCATACGGCATACGGTTGCGGCTATGCCGCGCTGTGTCTCTGTGGTGAATGCGCTTGTGAATAATCCGGGAGGAAAACTATGTCGGATCCCTGGAACCTGAAGCCTACTTTTTAAGCCGCTGCAGAATCTGGGCTTCTCTTTCCGCTTCGACGACTTTTCCGAGCTTTCGGTATATTTCCATCGACAGTTGGTGCGCTTCCGGCAGGTTGGTATCGAGCTGAACGGCCTGTTGCGCGGCTTGCAGCGCGCCTGCCAGATCGCCTTTCTGCAGCAGAATCCTTCCGATAATCGTGGGAACTTTCGCATTGCCGGTTTGCAGGGCATGCGCCTTGCGAAAGGCGGCCAGAGCGGCATCCCAACGTTCCTGCAGGACGTACAGTCCTCCCAGGTTGAAATGCGAGAGAAAGTCGTTGGGCGAATGGGCCAGAAGCTTCTGGTAGGCAGCCTCCGCCTCGACATAACGTCTGCGGGCCAGGTAGACCTCCGCAAGCCGGCGCAGCGCCAGGGTGTAATTCGGGCTCAGCTCGAGCGCCTTGTGCAACTCCCGCTCGGCCCTGTCCAGATCTCCCGCGACACGGAACACGTGCGCCAACTGGACCTGGGCCACCAGCAGGCGTGGTTCGCGGCGCAGCGCCTCCGTCAGATTCCGCACCGCCCGATCGAAATCCTTTTGTTGCGCCGCCCGCGTCCCATCCAGAATGAGCTGATAGGTTTCAATCCGGTCTTTCGGATCGGGAAGATTTTTGTCGCCCTGCCAAACAGGAGCGGTATCTCTGCCGAGGGCAAGGTAGCCAAGGGACTGGAGCCTCTCGATCGTGGCGGGATCGACCTCTTTCGGAGAGCCGGCGGCGGTGCCCCGTCGAGGCGAATACTGCGCTGTCGCCTGCCGCAGCAGGTCCTTTAACTGGCTGGCCAGCGCCTTCTGCTCGGCGTGCAGGTTGCGAGTCTCACCGGGATCGGCTTCGGTGTCGTACAACTCGGGTTTGGGCGCATCGATGAATTTATATTGTTGCCGCCGGATGCTCAGAAGCGGACTCCAGTCGAAGTGGTAGAACGGAAGAAAGATCTCGGCATACGGCGTGGCCTGGCCGGGCGAAGGTTTCCCCAGCATCGCCGTGTAAGCGCCTTTGCCCTGGATTTCCGTTGCCGGAACCTTGCCGGTCAGACCCAGGATCTGCAGAACAGTGGGGGCGACGTCGATGATGCTGAGGGGTCCGGCAAGCCTGCTGCCGCGCGGAGCGCCGGGGCCGGGCAACTTGAAAATCATCGGAATGCGCAACGTCGAGTCGTAAATGAAAAACCCGTGATGCGTTTCACGGTGCTCGCCGAGGCCCTCACCGTGATCGGCCAGCAGGACGATCAGGCTTTTTTCATAAAGATTGTTCTGCTTCAGATAGGCGACGACTCTTCCTACGTTCTCGTCGGTGAAAGCGATCTCTCCGTCATAGGGCCGCTGCCTGTGCAGCCGGTCATAGGGATCGGGCGGCTCATAGGGATCGTGCGGGTCAAAAAGATGCATCCACAGGAAAAAGGGGCCGCCCTTGTTTTTTTCCAGCCAGCCTAATCCCTCCCGCACTACAACATCACCGCGGCGTTCGGCGAATGGTTGCCAGTCGCGGTCTACCGCGAAGGAAAAGTTGTCGTAATAGAAATCAAACCCCTGGTTCAGTCCCCAGCGAGCCTCCAGCACGGCCGAGCCTACAACGCCGCCGGTGCGGTAACCGGCGGATTTGAGCATCGCCGCCAGAGTCTTCCGGTCGGGGCTGAGCGTAAAACCCACGAAGTCGCGCACTCCGTGAAACATCGGATAGGTTCCCGTAAAGAGCGAAGCGTGCGCAGGCAGAGTCAGCGGGATCGTCGTGTAGGCCTTCTCGATCAGAACGCCGTCGGAAGCCAGGCCGTTGATGTGGGGCGTCTTGAGAAGCTTGTAGCCGTAGCATTCCAGATGGTCGGGTCTGAGCGTGTCGATGGTGATCAGGACAAGGTTGGTCCGGGCGGCCGAAGCGCGCGGCGCTTGATTCCAGCCCGACACCGCCGAGAAACACAATACGGCTGCCATCCAGCCCAGTGCGGTGCGTTTCATTAGAACTTCGATTGTACTCAAAAGACGACCACGTCCACGAGCACGATCACGTCCTGACCCCTGAATCCCGACCCCTGTTTTAATAGCAGCGTTTCATGGATCCGGGGATTCACAGCGCGGCAATGCAACCAAAGTCGGCAGTAGGCAGCGGGCAGTAGGCAGCGCCGGGCTTGCGACGAAGCGCCAACAGTGCCGCTCCGTCGCCGGCATACGGCATACGGCATGCGGCATGCGGTCAGCTAAAACGTGGGCGGCACAGCCGACAGCAGCTTGTCGTTTGTCGTCCCGAACAGAACGAACGCCGCGCTGGGTACCGTCGTTGTCACCTTGATGAATCCGTTGGTCCGGTTTGCGCTGGCGGCGATGAACCCTTCCAGAATATTGATGACGCGCTTGCCGGCGGGAAGCGCAAGCGTCGATGTGCCGATCAGTCCGCCATTGCCGTCGTAAAGAGTAATCGTCGCTGTGCCGTCGGTGGTTCCGGGATTGAAAACCGCCAGACCGGTGAAATATCCGAGGGCCGTGACCAGCTTCGAAAAAATCATGTTCTGCAGCAACGTCGTAGTACCCGTCAGCGGCAGCGCGCTGGCCAGAGTGGCCGTCTTGTTTCCAAAAATAATGTTGCCGAGCAATGGCCCGTCGGCTGTGACGCGAACCGTGCCGAACGAACTACCGCTCAGAAACGACTCATTGACGATGATGGTGGCCGTCTGATTGGCTGCGATGGTGCCTGTACGGACAATCTGCGAAGCCGTGTCAGTCGTATATTGGATCGTGTAGTTGACCGCACTGCTCGTCGTGTTGGTCAGGTTCAAGTCGGTCTTCCAGTCGATCGTCCCGGCAACGCCAGCGGCGTAGTGCGGAGAAACCAGCGCGTTGGATCGCTGTGAAATCGGCCTGGCATTGAGCGCGACGATCTGCTGATTGTTCTCGACTTCCTCGAACGCCACGACGGGCTTATCGGAAACCACTTGAACATATCCGCTCGATGCCGAGAATCCGAAGAGATCCCGGAAAGTTGACGAGAGGCGCTCGTAGGATTTTAGACTGCGTGTCACAGTCTGAACCAAACCTCCGGCAAAATAAAACAACGACACCGTCGTCTGCTCCAAACCCGCGTTGACGACATGCAGCCGTGTCGAGACCGCCAGGCCGGGGTCGTCGATGATCGATGTAAAAATCTGATCCGTCGATGCATTCTCCGTGGGAACGTCGGCGCCGTCCAGTTTGAAGTCGCTGCTTCCACCCAGGAAAAATGCGTTGGTCGACGTGCTGTCCGAACTGATCTCAACCCAGGCGTCGGCAATCTCGTTGTTGCCCCAGTTGAAAAACTCAAAGGCCAGCTTGGCGGTCTGCTGGTCCTTCCCGAGCGCAAAGGACGTCGGGTTGGCGTTGCCGGGAACATAGATCAGCTCGCCGTTGGAACGATATGCCTTCATGCTGAAGCTGGAGGGATCGGCGCCATTGTTGGAGGCGGCGATCCCGGTGTATCGCGCCACTGTGGCTGCCACTGCTGGGAACAGGAAGCGCCGTTTCGGAAGGGTACGGGAGCGCACCTCCAGGCCGTGGGTGTAGACGACAACCTGGCCGGTGGTGTTATCGATAACCTGAACCTGCCGGGGGCCCGGAGGCGCGTTGGGCTGGACCAGGACTTCGACAGCCACACCCTGCGGTGCGCCGGTCCCCTGGAAACTGATTTGGCGCGTGCTGATGATGCTGATGCCTGTGCCGGGAATAGACACGCTCAGGCGGTTGGTCAGCCCGGCCAGCGCATGCAGACCGTCGCCGAGAATGGCGATGCTCAGGGGCTTGCCAACTTGCAGCCCCTCGCCAGCCAGGACGGCCAGAGGACCAGTGCCGATGCTGAAAGATCCCAAAGAGACGTCAGGAAAATTTCGCCCGAGGCGCGTGACATTCAACGTTCGGTTGTCAGCCGGAACATTGATATTCACGTCGGCCAGCGTGGTCCCTGCGTTGACGGTAAGGCGTGTCGGGGCGGCATTGGCGCCAAGGAAAGTCGTCTGGAATTGCGAGTCAACGGTGGATCCAAAGTAATCGCCGCTGAACTGCAGGTTGGCCCTTTCAACCGGTCCGTCGAGTGGTTCGGCGTAGACCTGGTAGCTACCTGCAGGCAGTCCCGCGATGGAAAAAGTCCCGTCTTTGAGTGAAATGGCCCCGATCATGCGATCCTTGTCCGGATCGAAAAACACCACGTGGGCGCCCGGTAGATTCACCGAGTTTCGAGTGATGCGGCCCGAGGCGGTCCCGAAAATCGTGGAGGCCACCGTGCCGGTTGCGCCCGCGGTGGTGACCGGATAGGCGGCGGTCAAATAGGCGACGTCGTCGGGGTGCATTGTACGGGCCAGAAATTCCCGGTCCCCTGTAGCCTGATACATCGTGGCGGTCAGAACGCCCGAGTGATCGGCGCCCGCCGCGTGCAACATCTCATGAAGTGCAACCGAGGGCAGGTCGAATTCATTGGCCTGGCCGTCCAGGTTTGTAAATCCAAGCGTGACGCCCCCCACGGCAGTCCGGTTGGCGATCTTGGGATTGACAACGATATCGGCTTCCACAATCCGGCCGGTGGTGCCGCTAAAGAAGGCCAACGTCAGGGCGAGCGAGCCGTGGGATGTGGACGTGTTGCCGACGATCTCGTTGTTGACGGTGTTGTCGACAAACGTAATCAGGTTGAGCCCGTCGACTGTTTCGCTGCCGCCGGCGTTGCGGGCAGGGCTTGCCAGCGCCACCTGGCTGAATTCTTCCAGCTTAAACCGTGATGTCGGCACTTCGTTGATGGCGCGCCGCGCCAGGCGCAACGCTTCAAACTGCCCGACTGTGACCTGGTTGTTGACGACAAAATTGACGGTTGTCGTTGTCCAGGCAAGCGCAACGCCAGAGTCGGTGCGGCCGCGGATGTAACCGCGAGCTTGCTGGGTTTGGGCCACGAGAAACAGCAACGCAACCAGTGGAGTCAAAAAAGAACGATGACTTCTAGACATGGTTACCTCGAAAGCAGGGAATGGATGTGGGTGCGATAACTGTCCAGTGAGATGCGCCGCAGTCCTGGGGTTCCGGCGCGTTCCAGGCTTTGGCGGGACGTGACGGTGGGATTGACGAAGCGCTCGCCCGTTTCGGGGTCGGCTGTCACCTGCATCTTGCCCTGAAACAATCCGAGGACCCGGATCTTTTGCGACGGCATGCGCACCAGAAACAACAGGCTCTCTTCGCCGGCATGAAAGCGCGGGGCGCCGGAGACCACAAGATTCATATCGCCGACTTTACCGCCCAGTTCTGCGACTACCAGCGTTTCGCGCCGGGCGCCCTTCAGGCTGTCGGAGATTTCCACAGTGGTGTAGGTCCAGATGACTCGATGGTCCTCATCCCAGGCCGAGTAGCTGGAGACGGGACGGGCCACAACGATCCAGTCGGACTCGCGCACAAGATCTTCCAGAGCCATTGGCCTAACGGTTGTGGCCGTTGCCAGTGCGACGGCCGAGGCCAGCACCAGCAAAGCGACGGCTACTTTCTTGCTCATAAGTTGTCTCCTGATCCAAGCATTAAGCTTACCCCTTACGATGACTGCTATCTTACTTAACTCTTTGTCTTCCAAGCGAAAAGTTCCTACAATTCGTAGCTCCGCCGATCTTAAGATGCACATGTCTCCAAAAGGGCGCAAGGGTTGGACGGTAAGCCACAACCTTGAGTTTACGTCAGATTCGGCGTCTATTGCTAATGGGAGAAATCTTGTGATTTCAGAAGGCAATCAGGATACGCCCTTCATTGCGGGGTTGCGCCGCTGTGTGCTCGGCGCGTCGCGTCTGCTGTTTCGGATCGAATTTTTCGGAGCCGAGCAGGTGCCCGTCCTTGGGCCCGCCATACTGGTTGCCAATCACCAGTCCTATCTTGATCCGATTCTGATCACCCTTCCGATCCGCCGGCCGATTAGCTATATGGCGTGGGACGGGCTGTTCCGCTTTGCGCCTCTCGGCTGGCTGGCCCGTCAGTTCGGAGCCTTTCCGCTCCGGCAGGAGGCCGTCGACAAAAACGCCGTCCGGCAGTCGCTGCGGGCCCTGCAGAATGGAAACCTGCTGATGATTTTCCCGGAAGGTCAGCGCAGCCTCGCTGGAAAACTGATGCCTTTCAAACCAGGCTTCGCCCGGCTGGCCCTGTTGGCGCGCGTGCCGGTTGTCCCCGTGACGATCGTGGGCGCTGACCGCGTCTGGCCGCCCGGCCGGTTTCTTCCGCTGCCCGGCAAAATCCAGATCACCTACCACCCTCCCCTGCATGCCCACGAGTGGGAAATCGGAGAAAAATCCCAGCGCGCCGAAAGGCTTAAGGAGGAGGTATTGAAAAGTATCAGCAAAGGTTTTAAATAGTCGCGAGTCGCCAGTCGCCAGTCGCCAGCAAGGACCGTTGCAAGACTGGTGACGGATTCCTCGCGGCTTACCCTTCGACCTTCAAGCGAAGCCATACGGGCACACGCTCGTTCGTATATGACTTCTCTTGAGAATGGAATCACGCATGTCGGTGCCGCGAACGACAGTGAGCGGTTCCGGGGCGAACCTTTTCAATCTGGTTGCCGTTGAGCCGCTCACTTTCGTTCGGTACGCCAGGAAAAGCCTGGCTGATCTAGTGTGGTGAAAGGACCACATCATGTAATTGCCTGTTCGACATGTAACCAAGGACAGCGTGAGCCGGAGCAATCCGGCGGGCGAACTGACCTTGGTGAACACGCGAGCCGTAACGCAAGTGAACCCGATTCGGCCTCGTTAAGTAAAGCTGGAAGTGGCCAAGCCTCCGAACATGATGAAGCCTGACACCGATGAGGAAGAAGCAGGCAAGCGCAC
>JBPCNK010000038.1:0-16707 GCA_051001345.1 Acidobacteriota bacterium
TCGACAAAGAACTTCCACGCCCACTTCAATCATCCAAAAGACCTCTCGCGATGCCGACCCCGAAAGTTTTTGACATCGCAACCTGCCCGTTTCACAATTTGCGAACCTTCATGCATAATCCGGGCTAGGGACCCCCTCCCGTGAGCCTCCTATTGAAACACTGGGCAGGGGGGAATAGCCGTTCCCCCCGGTTAGTTTTTCGACTAAATCAATTACTTAAACTCTGCAGCCCGCACCGGGCCACCCACGTAAGCAAGTGGCCAATCAGTGGCGACATTCTGACCTTCGTACACCAAGGCACTCCCTCTTAATAGTGTTCATGTTGCCTCTGATTGCCCGCTCGCTTACACGCGCGGCCCGGACATTCCCTTGCGCCTCTGATTGCCCGCTCGCTTTACGCGCGCGGCCCGGTAATCGCCACTGCCAATAGACTGCCTGGATAGTATGAAGTCTGTGCCATCATACGTATATGCCCAAGCTCACCCTAAGCGTGGATGAGAAGGTCGTGCGTGACGTAAAGCGGTACGCGGCAGCCCATGGCACGTCTGTATCGCGGCTCGTCGAACGTTATCTGGATTTGTTGTCGCGGCCGTTCGGCGCCGCCAAGCAACCACCGGTACTTAGTCTCCTCCGCGGTGCGGCTCGCGGAGTGTCCGGTAACGCGCAGCGCCGGCATGTTGCCCGGAAATACCGGTGAAGCCGCTCCTGCTCGACTTGAACGTGATCCTCGGCGTGATCCTCGATCGTCGGCCGGGCGCAGATGCGGCAGCCGCATTATGGGCAGCAATCGAAGAGGGCCATGGACGCGGCCTGATTCCGGCTCACGGTTTGACGACTGTTTTCTACCAGCTGGAGAAGGCCCGCGGCGCAACCTTTGCGCGTGATGGCGTCGAGAGGCTGATCAGCGTCTTTGGCGTCGCGCCTGTCAACGAGGCTGTGGTGCGCCGCGCTCTTTTGTTCGCTTGGTCTGATTTCGAAGATGCTGTCGGCGCTGCTGCTGCAGAGGCGAGCGGCTGTGAAGCAATGGTCACGCGTGATCCAGCCGGGTATCCGAAGGCCCCTCTACCGGTGATCGATCCGGGCCGCCGCTCTGAGCTGGTTGACCCTGGGATAGAGCCGGCCGCGGTGGTTTCAGGGCAGAAGAACCGCCTTACGTGTTGGAGCCGTTAGGATGATATACCGCTCGTGCGGCAAGTTGCTGCGCTTTCGCTTTGCGCTTGGCCTTATCAACCGGATCCCAGCCAACTAGCACGACGTGCCTGTGAGGCGGCTCATCCTTTACTATCCATAGACCGGTCGGGAGAATTGCCGGGACGCCAAGGTCAGCTCGACCAATCAGTTTGGGCTGACCGCGTTCGCTTCTAACCTTCTCGCCGAGATCCCAGATCGCGTTCGACAACAATCCGAAAACATTGAACATCGAAAGCTGTAGATCCGGAGGCGGCATGAACGCTCTATGGGTCACAATGCCGCCACGCACTTGATTCGATTGGAAAAGGTAGCGCGCGAAGGTGACTGTCGGATCTTCAACTGGGGTTGACGCTGAATCCTTAGCGGACGGCTTGAACCAACCGGGCAAGATTTTCAACAATCGTTCGAGGAATCTCATTAGTCGTCAGCCATTCGGTACCAAAGCTCTGGCTGATACCGTAAAGCCCTGAATAGGACAAGCGCCCTGTGGGCCCAATGCTCACACTAAACGTGTTTCTAGAGTCGAAGTGCCATGTCACGTCAACTTCTCCATCGGGGTCAACGGCCACGTCAGGGACTGGCGTTGTTGTTGGAAGCGCTTGCAGAAAGCGAAGAGCCTGAAAATATGCGCTAGCATCTATCTGGCGTGCACCATATCCATCCCAGTTAGGCACCGATGCCTCCTGCCGTACGCGACGGAGTCCACGAATCGCTGATTCAGCAGTCTTGCGAACGCTGAGGCTCTCGGCGAGATCGTTCCACGCCTTATCAATCAGATCATCGAGCGTTAGGGCGTCCTTGCTGATGGCATTCGATAATGAGAGTGGTCGCAATAGCCCACCGAATTTGAGCGCCTGTGCCACGATCATTCGAATATCCTAGCAGTCTTTTCGGTGATACTCCCGAAAAAGACGTTATTCTTCAGATGCCTAAGCGTGCCGAGAATGGATTCGATTCTGGGATCTTTGACTTCGATGTCCACATCACGGTACGCATCGATATCGAGTAGCACGGAGAGGTGATCTGGGTCAACTGAGCGCTCCAGTGCCTGCGTGACGATAACAGAGTTACCGGACTCAACGTCGAACAGCAGCAATCGTGTCAGGTATCCCCGAACAGTCTCTGGAAGTGGCGGCGGGACGGCTGGCGGAGCTGTAAGGTAGTCGGTCAGTTCTACGGGTAGCGTTAACGGTAACCGATTTATGTAGCGAACCGCAAGCCGTGTTACGCGCAATGGCTTCGCGACATTTTCGTACTCCCGCCAAAGCCGCATGGCTTCAGGAAAGACCTCGTCCCAAGAAGTATATTGCGGAAGTCGGCTGAACGTGAAGCCGTCTGTGCGAAACTGCGCGACATTTTGCTCGTCACTCGTCTTGAGAAAGATGCCCACCCGAGAAACTACAGCCTCAGGCGGCATCGGGCGCCCCTCCTGAACACCAAACGTCGCGGCAAGGGATTCAACTGGCTTAACGACTGGATACCTATCCTTGAGCCGCTCAGCGATCGGCGAAAAAGAGTCTACCGACACGCCTTCGTTCGGCTGAACCCGTAGGTCAATCACTGCTTCTGCGATTGGTGCACGCTCTAAGTGTCGGATCTGCGCCATATTGGGGCTGTGCTCCAGGGCGCCGCAGGCAGTACCGGCAAATGCTAGTCCTGTTTGTATCGACGGAGTGACGGCCGGAGCCCGTGACTGCTTCGAAGAACTGGTGGAGCAGATGGGAATCGAACCCACGACCCCCTGAATGCCATTCAGGTACTCTTCCAACTGAGCTACTGCCCCACCCAGAGGAGATCGATGATAGCAAAACAGGGGGGGAAAGAGAAGTGCGCCGGCCTGGCCTGTTTACCTGCCGTCTATTCCGGAGTCTGCCCGCTTTTGTTGAAACATTTCGGCCTGCCGCCCCTCCAAATAGACAGCAAGGTTTTTCGAGGAGGAACGTATGGGTTTTTCGGATCGGAAGATAGCCAAGCGGGCGCTTGTGGCATTGGCGTTGCTGCTCGGGGTGTTTTCGGTGTCGGCTCTGGCGCACGATGGAGACAAAGGCCGGGCCTCCGAATATGGCCGCGAGCAGGGCTACGAAGACGGAGTTCGACACGGGCGCGAAGACGACCAGCGCGGCTCGGGCTACGATCTCAAGAGCGACGAGTATAAGAAGGCCGAGCGCGGCTATCGCAAGGAATACGGCAGCAAGGGCGACTACAAGAAGGGATACAAGCAAGGGTACGAGCAGGGCTACAGCGAAGGCTACCGGGGTGGGTACTCCCAACAATCTCGTATTCCAGGAAGCGAGCGGCGGGACCGCGACCGGCGCGATCGAGACGATGACTACCGGCGCGATCGGGATGATGACGACCGGCGCGATCGAGATCGCAACCGCAGAGGCACGCGCGCTGATGACTTCGGCGCCCGCCAGGGAGAGCAAGACGGCTATCTCAAAGGCCGCGAGGATCGCGATCGCAATCGCGACTTCGACGTGGAGCGCCACTCCGACTACCGTAAGGCCGACCGCGGCTACAAGCGCGAGTTCGGCGACAAAGAAGATTACCGCGACGGGTATCGTCAAGGATTCCGTCGTACTTACGACGATGGATACGGAGGCCGCGGTAACAGCCGCCGGAGCGGTAACAGCGGTTGGAGCGACATCCTGGGTGGGATTTTCCGGAGGCCGTGATTAGCCGCTACACTGATGACAGGGCCGCGACCGTAAGGGAGCGTGCGATCACAGGCAAGAAGTTCGTACTTGCCCCCTAGCGCGGATTAATCGGATTAACACGGATTAACACGGATTAATTGCAATGCCTCGGGGTTGATAAGTGCAACTCAAGTGCAATGCGCCTAATCCGTTTAATCCGTGTCAATCCGCGCTACACTGTTGTGGGCCATTTTCAAATTGCCCGAAGAACGATGATCAAAATTCAACGATTTTGGCAATTGATAGCATAACTCGTAATTCGTAATTCAAGATCCCGCCACTGATTGCCCACTCGCTTACGCGCGTGGCCCGGACATTCCCCTTACGCCACTGATTGCCCACTCGCTTACGCTTGTGGCCCGGCAGCCCGGACAACCCCGGACAGTCCGGACAGCCCGGACAGTCCTACGGTTTGCGGCGCGCGCCGGTCAGATCGTCGAGCAATGCCTGGTTGACCACCAGCTTGTTTTCGGCTTTCAACCGGTCGGATGCCGATGTGATGTAGGCGCTGACAAATGCCGCGCGCTTGCCGGATGCCAGTTGCTCGCGGACCTCAGCTTTTTGCGCGCCGAGGGCTGCTTCATCGACCGTAGACTTGGACTGAAGGACGAACACTACAAACTTTTGGCCGGCCTGGACAGGCCCGCCGATTTCGCCCACCTTCATTTTCGCAACCTGGTTTCCGATCTCCGGAGAAGCACCCAGCGTCGGGTCCACCGGAGCGTCGGCCTTAAACGGTTTGGTCGTGACAACGGTTACGCCGGCCGATTTCGTCGCCGCGTCAAACGAAGTGGACCTTGCAGCCGCGGCCAGATCGTTGGCTCGCTGGCGTGCAAGGTCGCCGGACCTTTCATTGCGATAATCGGCCAACACACGATCACGCACCTCGGCCAGCGCCGGGATCTGGCCGGGGCGGATTTCAAGGACCTGCGGAATCACGATGCCGGCCGGAGAATCATGCCGGGTTCCCACGGCGTCCTTGGCCAGGTTGAAGACATCTCCGGTGAATCCGCTTTGCCCGCCAAACTGAGGAGGCGTCTCGTTGATTCCAAATAGCGGCGTCTCGAGAATCTGCAGGCCCATTTCTTTGCCTACCTGTTCGAAGGTCTTACCCGCAGACTTGATCTCGTAGAGAGCCTTGTTGGCGCGGTTCTGTGCCAGCCGGGTGGCGCCTTCCTGGCGCAGGCGTTGCTCCAGCTCAGGACGGCGGTCCTGAAACGTGGGCGTTTTGCGATCCGTCAGCCGAATGATGTGAAATCCGAATTCGGTCCGCACCAGATCGCTGACCTGCCCTTGTTTGAGCGAAAAAGCGACATTTTCGAACGCGGGAGTCATGATCCCGCGCGCAAAGTAGCCCAGGTCGCCGCCATTGGCGGCATTGCTCGGATCCTGCGAATGCTTGCGGGCCAAGGCCGCCAGATCGCCGCCGGCACGAATCTCCTTGAGAACGGCTTCAGCCTTGGCGCGAATCTCGCCCTCCTTGGACGGATCGGGCACGTTGAACAGAATGTGCGAAGCGCGGATTTGCTCCGATCCAGGGTCGGCCGCAAAGAGCGCCCGCAGTTGCGCTTCGTCGACGGCGACCTGGCTGGCCAGCGCAACGCGGTCGATCAGCAGGTAGCGGGCCCTGCGGCGCTCGGGAGTCTTGTAGCGTTCCTTGTTCTTGTCGAAGAAAGCCTGCAGTTCGGCATCGGTCGGCTGGATCGTCTTGCCCGTTTCGGTCGGATCAATCGCGAAGTAGCGGATCGTCGCTTCCTGGTTGCGCTTGATGTACTCGTCCCGGATGGCGGCGTCGCTGATCGTGATGCCGTCGCTGAGGATTTTCTGCAGCTTGTCGCGAATGAGATCTTTGCGGATCCCTTCTTCAAATTCGGCCGGCGTCGTGTTGTTGGCTCGCAGAATCTGCTCGTAACGGGTCAATCCGATAAAAGCCCCCTTATCCTGAAAAGCCGGATAGCTTTGAATCGTCCGCTGGATTTCCTCGACCGAGGCATTGATGCCCATCTGGTCGGCCAGTCGCAGCAAGACTTTCTCGTTGATCAACTGATTGAGGACCATCTTGTCGATGCCCAGGCTCTGCAGCAACCCGGCATTGCTGGCATTGAGGTTGTAGAGGCGCGTATAGGTTTCCACCATCTGGCCATAGGCCCGTCGGAATTCCTGGGTCCGAATCGGTTCGCCGTCGACCCGCGCAAGTTCGTCGTTGGGCGCGCTGCCGTCGGTTTGTCCGGGATTCGGGACGAAGAGAATGACCATGCCGGCCGCCAGACCAATGATGACTATCCACAAAATCAGCTTCAGGCGCTTTCTGCGCCGCATGACATCAAGCATTGCCACTCCTTCCCGGGGAACGAGAAAAGCGCGATTATAGCATGCCGTTTTGCCGAAAGTTCCAGCCGTGCGACCCCGGATGAAAATTCTATGGAATGAGAGGCTGGTCCTAAATGTGCCGCCCGCCGTTCAGGCGTTTAGGGTCGCTGCCGAAGGGAGCGGTCGTCGCCTTCCATTGCGATCGTGCGACAGCACACGGCGGCATGGACCCGCTCCCTGCGGTCGCGGCACTGAACCGGCGACCGGCGCCTGGCGACTGTTTCAAATCACCAACTTCCAACGGATGCCCGGTCTAAACTTGATTTTGGCAACCTGCGGGGCTGGGTTTCCGCGACGCCACACGCGCCGCGAACGGAAAAGCGTTGTAACGGAAGGCCCGCTATGTTACGTTAATGTGCTAATTTTTCGAATACTTACGGGGAATTCCCGGGGACATCTTGCAATCGATGAACGGACCTTTTGACTGGTTCACAATCAGCTATCGAGCTCTAAAATTCTGGAGCATCCTTGCGCTTATTGGCGTCGTCGGGTTAGTGGGGTGGAATTATCGAGCCTCGCTGCCCGGGTTGGGCGGCTTGAACCCTTCGCCGCCGCCGAGAGAAGCTACTACGAAGCGTACCGGTCAGTTCTCCAGGGTCAACGGCCAAGTTACCGTGAGAAAAGTCGACACGATGAATGAGGTTCCTGCCGGCCGCATCACCGAGCTCGAAGAAGGCGACATGATCATTACGGGGAGCAACGGATCAGCCGAGATTATTTTGTTTGACGGAAGCAAATTCGAAGTTCGGCCGGGAACCATCGCCGTGCTTTCGCAAGCGCGTGAAAATACAGCGACGCAGGAGCGGAGCACCAGCCTGACAATCGATGACGGAGAGACGCTGGTGTCAACCGGCCAGAAAAACGTGAGGTCGTCGACCACCAAAGTGATCACCCAAAAGGCTGGTGTCGCCTATGGCGCCCACACCCAGGGCGGCGCCAGCTACAACAAGGCCAAAGGATTGATGGAGATTTACCTCTACTCCGGAGAGGCCGAGGCCACGACCAATGACGGCGCCAAGAGCGAGAAGATCAAGCTGAAGGCTGAGGAGTCGGTGCGCGTCGGCAGCGACAAGAAGTTCCTGGAAAAAGAGAAACTGCCGCCTGTGCCCGTGCTGACGGCTCCGCCCAACAATCAGAGTTACGAGACCAAACAAGTGGCAAGCCTAAAGGTGAAATTGGAATGGCAGCCGATTGCCGGAATTCCGCGCTACCGCGTTCAGGTGTCCGATACACCGAATTTCTATACGACATTGCGCCAGGAGGTTGTTGAAAAGCCCACCTTCCTACTCGGCGGCTTGAAACATGACGTCTATTTCTGGCGTGTGACAGCCATCAATGAAAAGGGTGTCGAAGGCCAGTCGTCGCTGGTTTCTCGCATCGTAGTCATCCAGGAACTGAAATCGAGCGACATCAATCTGAGGGTGATCGAGACGAAGAGTTTCGGCGATACCGCCACCGGCGCCGTTTACCAGGTCAAAGGACGAACCGACCCCGGCGTGCGCGTCCGCTTTGCCGGTGAAGAAGTCCTGGTCAACGGAGACGGATCGTTCAGCCACGTTTCAAAACCGATTCGGGGCGCGACGGGACTTCTTGAAGGATTCGATCTGAGCGGGAACACGAAACGCCTGACGGTTAAGTTGACCCGCTGACTGGATGTCTGGACACAGCTTATGATTCGCCGAGCGCTTATCTCCGAGGTCAAAATCGAGCCAGGCGATTTCATTGCGCCGGCTGAGGTGCAGGCCTTTGACTTCGAAGTTCTGTCGCCGGCCGATGTCCCGGCGCAGCCGGAATTTCAGCGTCTCAAGTACGGCATGGTTTTCTGGGACATCACCGACGCAAGCGATGTGTCTGCGGCGCAAGTGACCCAGTGGTTTCCGGCCGCCGCGCTGTATGCCGTGTCGCGATGCTACGAAGGGGACCAGGAACGCCGCGCGGCGCTGTCGGGATTCCAGGACCACTTCTTTCTGCCGCTCTCGCCGCTGTTGCTGGGAGAGCTTTCGGAGGAGGCCTCACGGCTTCGCCTGTTCAGCCGTGGCCATCACGCCGGCGGCGAGCGCAGTCTGATGCATCTGCGCGAGATGAACGACCTGCTCGAAAGCATCTCCGTCACCAAGGACTACGCAGCGCTGGCCCGCAAGGCTTACCGGTTCATGCTGACCCGCATTCCGGCGAAATACTGGGGCATTTATTCGCGCTCGGACAAGGCAGCGTCCTGGCGGCTGGAATTCTCTTCCGAGTCCGGAGCTGAGCCGCCGCTGGAATCCTGGACACCGGTGTTGTCCCGCTGTTCGGACGACCAGGATTTACAATTGGGCGACCACGGCGCCTTCAATACTCCCCTGGCGGGCGTTTCCCGCGGCGACTTCCTCTGTTATCCGATTGACCAGGACGGCGAACCAGTGGGTGTGCTGCTGGGAGTCGGTTGTTTGCGGCCCGGCGGATTTGTTCCCGAAGACCGGTTGGTCCTCGACGCCGTCTCGCACTACCTCGCTTCGGCGTGGCGCTGCATCGAGCTGGTGCGCGAAAACGAGCGGCTGAGCTTTACTGACTCGCTGACAGGACTCTACAACTACCGCTATCTGCGACAGTTTCTCAGCGACGAAATCAAGCGATCGTCGCGCTACCACAGAAATTTTGCGCTGATGTTTATCGACATCGACTGGTTTAAACGAGTCAATGACACGCACGGTCACCTGGTAGGCAGTGAGGTGCTCACCGAAATCGCGCAGGTTTTCCGCCACGCGGTGCGCGATTCGGACGTCATCGTCCGTTACGGTGGAGACGAGTACGTGATTATCCTGACGGAGACATCCAGGGACGGCGCCAGCGTGATCGCAGATCGCCTGTTACGCACGGTGGAAGATTCTTCATTTTCCCAGCATCGCGGCCTGGGACTTAAACTGACCGTCAGCGTCGGGCTGGCCAGTTATCCCGACCACGGCTCCAGCGTCGACGATCTGATCCGGCGGGCCGATCAGGCCATGTATGAGGCCAAGGGTTTTTCCAAGAATTGCGTGAAAACGGCTTCGTAGCTTGATCATTCAAACGATGTTCCATGAGTAGCTCAGCTTTGGAAATTTCAGAGAGGTTATGAACTTTCGCTCGCTGTTCGGACTTTTTTCGAGTGATCTCGCCATCGACCTGGGGACCGCCAACACGCTGGTGTTTGCCAAGGGAAAAGGGATCGTCGTCAACGAGCCTTCCATTGTCGCCATCAACAAGGTCACCAACAAAGTGCTGGCCGTCGGCAAGGAGGCCAAGGAAATGCTGGGGCGCACGCCTGGAGACATTGTGGCGATCAAGCCGATGAAGGACGGCGTAATCGCCGACTTCGATGTCACCGAGGAAATGCTGAAGTATTTCATCAGGAAGGCGCACAACCGCAATCATTTGATCAGCCCCCGCATCGTCATCTGCATACCGTCGGAGATCACCCAGGTTGAGAAACGAGCTGTCCGCGAGTCGGCGCTGCGCGCCAAGGCCAGCGAGGTCTATCTGGTTGAAGAAGCGATGGCCGCAGCCATCGGCGCGGGTCTTCCTATCACGGAACCCTCCGGCAATATGATTGTCGACATCGGAGGGGGGACCACCGACATCGCGGTCATCTCGCTGTCCGGAATTGTTTACGGGCGATCGGTACGCGTTGCCGGCAACGAGATGGATGAAGCGATCGTGCAGTACATCAAGCGCAAACACAACATGCTGATCGGCGAGCGCACCGCCGAGCAGGTCAAGATCGGACTGGGCTCGGCCTATCCGCTGGAAAAGCCGCTCACAATGGAAATCAAAGGCCGCAATCTGATCAAAGGGATTCCCGAGACGATCACCATCACCGATGAGGAAGTCCGCGAAGCTCTGTCCGACGCTATTTCCGTCATCGTCAATGGCGTGCGCGTGGCGCTGGAGCGGACGCCTCCGGAACTGTCGGCAGACATCGTCGATCGGGGCATTGTTCTGACCGGCGGCGGAGCGCTGCTGAAAAACATGGACAAGCGCCTGATGGAGGAAACCGGTCTCCCCGTTTTTCTGGCCGAAGATCCGCTCTCTTCGGTCGTGCTCGGAACCGGAAAGATGCTGAGCGACATGGCCCTTCTGAAACGCATCAGCCTGGATCAATAACCGTATGCCGTATGCCGCAGGCCGTATGCCGCCGTCGGCCTGCGGACGGCATACGGCCTACGGCATACGGTTCTAATATGAGAATCGCGCTGCGCCATCGACCGATTTGGGTGCTCACCGGACTGGTCCTATTTAATTTTCTCCTGACATCGTTGCAAGTTCGCAATCGGGATGGCGCCATTCTGCTGAAAGTCTGGATGATGGACACGGTCGGTCCCGTGGCGTCCCTGATCAACCGTCAAGGCTCGGCGCTTTCCTACTACTGGACTCACTACGTCGACCTGCGCAATGCCCAGCGCGAGCGTGACAGGCTGGCAGCCGAAAACCTCAACCTGAAGATGGACCTGGCGCGCCACCGCGAGTACAAGGGCCTGGTGGAGCGCATGCAGCGGACTGATCAGGTCCGTTCGACGATTTTCTACGACACGCTGGCGGCGACGGTCATCGCCAAAAGTCCGCCCTTCGTTACCCACGTCATGACGATCAACCGCGGGCGGCGGGACGGGCTGCTGCGCGATCACCCGGTCTTGGGAGACGGCGCCGTTTTGGGTCGGATCGTCGCCGTTTCGGAGGGCAGCGCCGAAGTGGAGGTGATTACGAACGCCGGGGCTGCCGCCGGTGTTCTGCTGGCAGACAACAGACTGGAGGGGATCGTCGAAGGCAATGGCTCCGGTCGTCTCGCCCTGTCGTATGTTCCCAATCATGAGGAAGTGCGGATTGGAGAGATGGTCTTGACCTCGGGAACCGATCAGATTTACCCCAAAGGCTTGATTGTCGGCAAGGTCGTGCGGTCTGAGAAAAGCAAGTCGACGCTGTTTCGCGTCATCGAAGTGGAACCGGTTGTTCGATTCGATCGAATCGAAGAGGTTCTGGTTGTGATTTCGGAGCGGCCGAAGCCCGTCCCGCCGCCCGCCGCCGCGGTTACCGTGCCGCCGCCTCCGGCGCAGCCTGAAGCACGCAACCAAGTTCCGAGCCGGCCATGAATAAGCGAACGTGGCTGGCCATTCTGGCGCTATGCCTGTTTGAATTGCTCTCGGCGCGCTACGCGCAGCGGCGGTTGTTTCTCGACCTGCCGTTGGTTGTAGCCGTTTATTTCGGGTTGAAGGGCGAGCCGATCCGGGCCACCGTGGCGGGAACCCTGGTCGGGCTGATGCAGGACTTTTTGTGGAATCTCCCGCTTGGAATCAACGGCCTGGCCAAGACGCTGGCCGGGTTTGTCGCGGCTCTGGCGGGACGCTATTTCATCGTCGACAGTGTCGCCGCGCAGTTGACGCTGCTGCTGTTGATGGGAATCCTGAACGCCGCTGTTTTTGTCGGCATGGCGGCGACGCTGGATTTGTTTTTGCCGCACGCGTTCTGGCGCCACTGTGCGCTGCAGATCGCCGTCACGTCGGTAGCCGGCATCCTCGTGTTCAAGGTGCTCGGGCGCGCGGAATCAGAAAGAGTGACACCTCTCGGAAAACGATATCGTTAAATGGACAATCAATCTGAAATCCAAAATCTCGACAGGATCAAAAATTGGGGATTGGGGATTGGGGATTGAATTTCGGATTGCGGATTTCGGATTGCGGATTTATTGCGGATTGAGTGACGCGGATTTGATCGAGGCTTGTGAATTGAAAAAACCATTGATCGAAATTCTGGCGACTGGCGACCGGCGACTGGCGACTGCTCGCGACTCGCGACTCGCGACTCGCGACTAATTATGCCCGTTCATCAGGACAACCGAAACATTCTGAGACGAATCATCTGGGTGCAGGGCACCATCGTCCTGGTCTTCCTCATCTTCGCCGTCAAACTCTGGCAGCTGACGATCCTTGACCACACTTTGTACAAGCAGCTGGCCGAAATGAACCGTGTGCGCAACATCCAGGTGGTTGCGCAGCGCGGCATTATCCTCGATCGCCACGGCCGCGTGCTGGTCGACAGTATCCCCTCGCACAACATTGTGCTGATGCGCGAGGAAATGACCAACGAAGCCGAGACGCTTGAGTTCCTTATCCGCGGCATGAAGTTGGATCGCGCCGACTTGCTGTCGCGCCTGAATCGGTTCCGTTCGACTCCGCGGTTTCAGCCCATGGTCATTAAAGAAGATGTTTCGCTGGCCGACATCGCCTATGTACGATCGCATCAGCGCGGCCATCCCGAGCTCAGCATCGCCGAGCAGCCACGCCGTCGGTATACCTATGGCCAGTTGGGCTCGCATGTGCTGGGCTATGTCGGTGAAGTCGACGATCACCAGTTGAATACCGAAGAGTACCGCGGGTACCGCGCTGGCGACGTGGTGGGTCGCTATGGAATTGAGAGGACCTACAACCGGATTCTCAAGGGGGTCGACGGCAAACGTAAAGTCGTGGTCGATATCCAGGGTCGAGTTCATCAGCAGTTGGAGGGCATCGAGCCGATTGCGGGCAAAGAGCTCTACCTGACGCTGGACCTAGACCTGCAGCAAGTTGCTGAAGCTGAAATGGCGGATAAGGCCGGAGCCGTCGTTGCGCTCGATCCTCGGACCGGCGAAGTCCTGGTCCTTTCCAGCCGCCCCGGTTTTGATCCCAACGATTTTGCCGTTCGCATCTCGCGGGAGCGCTGGGCGGAACTGATCGGCAATCCCGCACGGCCGCTGAATAACCGGGTCATCCAGGGAACTTTCTCTCCCGGATCGACCTTCAAGATCGTTATGGCCATAGCGGGACTCGAAAAGGGACTGATCACCCCGGAAACCAGCGTGTACTGCCCGGGCTTTGCCAACATTTACGGACGCATGTTCAAGTGTCACGCCGGCGGGCACGGTACGGTCACTTTGCGACGCGCCATTTCCCAGTCGTGCAATGTCTATTTCTATCACCTCGGCCAGCGCATGGGCATTGATCCCATCTACACGTACTCGGCGATGGCTGGGCTGGGGCACCCAACCGGAATCGATCTGCCGGGTGAAGTGCTCGGTCTGGTTCCGTCGCAGCAGTGGAAGAAGCAGACGACGGGACAACCCTGGTATCCGGGCGAAACCATCTCGGTTTCGATCGGGCAGGGGGCCGTCAACGTAACGCCCTTGCAGTTGGCACGGGCCATTGGCGGAATCGCCATGGGAGGATATTTTCCGGAGCCTCGGTTGCTTTTCAAGGTTCCCCAGGTTCCCGACGCCCGGCCGATTCATCTCCGGACGGCCCACAAGACAGCGGCTGACGCGGAGGCGACATTATCCGAGCGGAAATTCAAGGCTGAAAACGTCAGCCGCATAATCGATGGCATGTGGGGTGTTGTCAACGAAAGTGGCACCGGCTCGCGCGCGGCCGTCGCCGGTTTTGACGTTTGCGGCAAGACCGGCACCTCGCAGGTAATCGGGTACGACGTTCGCAGCAAGATCAAGGACGGAGAGAAGCTGTTTGGGGACAACGCCTGGTTTGTCGGCTTTGCGCCGCGGGACAAGCCCGAGATCGTCGTGGCAGTGATGGTGGAAGGAGGAGGCTTTGGAGGCGTCACGTCGGCGCCGATCGCAGGAAAAGTCCTGGATGCCTATTACAAGAAGTATGTGCTGCCGAGAGCCAACCGGTTAATGGTGGAATCAGGGGTCAGGGGTCAGGATTCAGGGGTCAGGATTCAGGGGTCAGGGATCAGGTGAGACGGCGGGAACAGGGCTCCAGCCCTGTGCGCTTTTCTCGGACGGTAGCACCTAGTGTCGATTCGAAGTGGACTGAATATGATTGAAAAGAAAACACTCGAAGCGCTCGACTGGCAACTGCTTTTGACGATCCTGGCGCTGTCACTGGTTGGGCTGACTTCCATCTATAGTTCCACGCAGACTCTCCACAGCAGAACCTTTCTGTGGCAGCAATGCGCCTGGATCGTATTGGGTTTTCTGGTCTGCGCCATCACGATCAAGATCGATTACCACACGCTGACCGATTTCATTGCATACCTCTATGTGCCGGGGTTGCTGCTGCTCCTGGGATTGCTTCTGTTTGGTCGCGAGATTAACGGGTCGAAGAGTTGGCTGGACCTTGGGGTCGCCAGATTTCAACCATCCGAAATTGTCAAATTCTTGACCGTGATTATGCTCGCCCGTTTTCTTTCCGGCGTGCGCGGCGATCGATTGTCCAATCGGGAAATGCTCACCGCAGTTTCGATCTGTCTGGTCCCGATGATTCTTGTTGTCCTGCAGGGAGACTTGGGGACGGCGCTCACCTATGGGCCGATCGCCGGCGTCATGATGTTCCTGGTGGGTATTCCGCGCCGCGCCATCGTGGCTGGGATCGTCCTGGTCGCGTTGCTGATCCCGATCGGATGGTTTTCGCTGAAGACGTATCAGAAACAGCGCATTCTGGCCACGTTCCAACCGGAAAGCGACCCCAAAGGGATCGGTTACCAGGCGCGCCAATCCAAGATCGGGCTGGGATCGGGTGGTTTTGCCGGCAAAGGCTTCATGAAAGGCAGCCAATCGCGGTTGGGCTTCATACCCGAACAGCAGACCGACTTTGTGTTTTCCGGTCTGACCGAGGAGCGCGGTCTGTTGGGAGCCCTGATTACGTTGGGGTTGTACAGCTTCTTATTAATGCGCTCGGTCAACATCACACGTCAAGCCCGCGACCGTGTTGGGATTCTGATCGTCATGGGGGTCGTGACGGTGCTGACCATCCACCTGATCATCAATGTCGGAATGGTGACTGGACTGCTGCCCGTGATCGGTATCCCCTTGCCGTTATTGAGTTACGGGGGCTCTTCGTATACCTCCACGCTGTTTGGGCTGGGTCTGATTCTCAGCGTTGAGCTGCGCCGCTACGTCAATTGATCGGCCATACATTTTTTCCTGTAAACTCTTGTCCCTCCGTGATATCATGAATTCCGTTTAGCTTTTCGCCCTCGGCTGACCAAGCGTCAGCCGGTAGCCAAGAGCTAAAGTAGAGGAATTCTCGATTGAACACCCACAGGCAAGAGTCCGGCGCTGGCGCGCTGACTCAAGTCGAAAACCGTGGCGGCTGTAGCAGCCACACTTTATTGGCGGAATGCGGCGGCAACTTCGAAAAAAGTGCCGCAGGGTTCCAGCCATCCTTCCATTTAGAAGATCACAACCATACGTCCCTTCAGCTGTTCGTCCTGGCGCCGGCGTTGTGCCCGGCCTCGACGGCCCTTGAAGGTCGCGCATTTTTCCCCAGACTCAACGGAGAGTCGGGGAGACGAAATTCTAATCTGAAATCGGGCGTCCGCAGCGTGTCAACAATAGGTGTCGCTGCCCCCTCCCGGGGTCTTGCCGTGCTGAGTGAAAACCGCAACGCAGGGACTATTCCCTACATCGGAGGCCGGACAATCCGGCAACGTGGCGCCCGCCGCACGCAGGCGCCGCCACAGACTCGCATCTGCAACCAGAAGTTTTTTGACCAGATAGAAGATCGACTCCTGTCTCCGCCGGGTTGGAACAAGGAGTTCAATGTCCAAGGAATTAGTCGTCAGTGCAACCAGCCTTGAAACCAAAGTCGCCATCCTCGAGGACGATCAGGTAACCGAAATCTTTGTCGAACGGGCAAAGAGCCGCGGGATTCTCGGAAACATCTACAAAGGACGTGTCACAAAAGTTCTGCCGGGCATGCAGTCGGCGTTTGTCGACATCGGCCTGGAGCGGGACGCATTTCTCTATGTCTCCGATTTTTTCGAAGACTATGAGGAATACGACAAAATGTTTTCGTCCGCCGAACAGGAGGCCCAGAAGGCTCTCTTTGGCGACGCTGTCCCGGCCGCGACCCCGGTGGCTCAGGAGGGGGAGCGCCGTCGCGAGCGAACCCGATCGCCGGGACGGGAACGCCCCACGCGTGCGCGCAGCGGTCGCAGTCGCAGTCGCGACGACCGACGGCCGCCGGTGAACTCGACGGAATCTCCTGCCGAGTCGCCAGAGGGGATCGAACCGGTGGCCCTCCTGGGGCCCGTTGCCGAAGTTTCTGGAACTCAATCGCCGGAGCCTTTCCGCGACAAGGCGCTCGATGAGGCGCCCGGGGACAATCCATGGTCCTTTTCCGATTCTCTGTTTGGGTCGGGTAGTCAGTCACCTGAACCGCCCAGTCCGCCGAGCTATTCAAGTCCGTCCCAGTTGGAGGTGAGCCGGCCGCCTGTGGAAGCGCCGTTTTTTGAATCGCGACGGTCCGAACCGCGACGGTCCGAGTGGCAGCGCAAAGAACCGCGGGAAGATCGTCAGAGCGAAGAATCGCAGCGGGAAGAAGCACGGCCGGAAGAGGCGCCTGTGGCGCAGTCCCGACCGAGTGTCGAGCTTTCCTGGCTAGAGGAAATTCGACAACAGAAGGAAGAGTTGGAGCGCCAGCGACGCGCCCGCGAAAACAAGTCC
>JBPCNK010000039.1:0-8704 GCA_051001345.1 Acidobacteriota bacterium
TCGACAAAGAACTTCCACGCCCACTTCAATCATCCAAAAGACCTCTCGCGATGCCGACCCCGAAAGTTTTTGACATCGCAACCTGCCCGTTTCACAATTTGCGAACCTTCATGCATAATCCGGGCTAAGGACTAAGGACTAAGGACTAAGGACTAAGGACTAAGGACTAAGGACTAGGGAAGGACCAAGGGCGAAGGACAAGGGAGAGGGAGCGCCGAAGGCGCGACACATCCCAATTTGCTTCTCAATTCCATTGTGTAGGTGCCGGCGCTTCGCGCCTCGCTGGCTGCTTACTTCGGCAACCCCGCGCTGACGCGCGGGGCTACTGGCTCACGGCGCTTCTCGCCTGTCCTGTGTCGAATCTCGTGAATAATCCGGGCTAGTGAACCTTGCTATTCGGACTTCGCCCCTTTGTCCTTCGTCCTTTGTACTTCGTCCTTTGTAAGTCGTACCTCGTAATTCGTACCTCGTCCTTTTCATTGAATTGGAACCGACTGTTTGAATTCGGGCATTGTGACCGACGGCCACCCGAGTTCCGTTTCGATGCGTGTTTTCAACGCCTGCATCGCTCCCATTTCGCCGTGCACCAGGAAGGTTGCGCGCGGCGGCCGCTTGAAATTCTTCAACCAGCGCAGAATCTCGCGATAGTCGGCGTGGGCCGAAAAGCCATCGATGCTGACCACGCGGCAACGCACCTGCAGCACGCTTCCGCGGAGCTTGATCGCCGGGGCGCCATCGATCATGGCGCGGCCGCGCGTGCCTTCCGCTTGAAAGCCGGCGAATGCGACCGTATTGTCGGGATTTTCGATGCCCTGTTCGAAATAGTTGAGAATGCGTCCGCCGGTGGCCATGCCGCTGCCCGCAATGATGATGGCTGGGTTGCGGGCGGCGGCGATCTGCAGCGATTCCCGGTGGGAGGTCACACGGTGGAATTTCTGGGTAATCAGCGGATTTCCCTTAATGGACAGGGCCCGCATCTCGATGTCGTGTTCATCGCGGCCTGACAACAAGCTGGCCGTGGCGCCTGCCGCCATGGGGCTGTCCAGATAGACGGGTAGCACGGGGATCTCCTTTTTCAGTTCGAGCTCGCGCAACACGTAGAGCAGATGTTGCGCGCGGCCGACGGCAAAAGAAGGAAGAAAGAGCCGTCCTTTTTTCTGTTCGGTCTCGATGATCACCTTCTTCAGCGTTTCGGTCGAGGCTCCGCGATCATGCAAGCGGTTGCCGTAAGTCGACTCGACCAGCAAGTAGTCGGTTTCGGAGATGGCCTCCGGGTCGTTCAGGATGGGGACGTCATAACCGCCCAGGTCGCCGCCGAACAGAATCTTGATCTCGCCGGACCGTTTATGCTGCAGCCGAACATCGACGTAGGCCGATCCGATAATGTGCCCGGCCGGAATGAACTGGAAGGCGGCCTGGTCGGGCAGTTGCTGGAGCTGGTGAAAGGGTAGCGGGCGGAACAGTTGCAGCGCGCGCAATGCATCGGCCTCGGTGTATAGCGGCAGCGGCTGCTCGTGCCGCGAAACGCCCCGCCGGATGGCGATCTCAGTATCTTCTTCCTGCAGCCGGCCCGAATCGGGAAGAAGCAGTTTGCACAGCTCGTGTGTCCTGCGGGTGCAGTAGATCGGACCGTCGTAGCCCTCGCGGACCAACCGTGGCAGCATGCCGGAGTGGTCCAGATGGGCGTGCGTCAGCAGGATCCCGTCGATCGGCCGGAGCGCGGCAAACAGCGGGTCCCAGTTGCGCTGCCGCAGTTCCTTGAGCCCCTGAAACAGGCCGCAATCGACAAGCCAGCGCGTTGTGGCGAGTTCGAGCAAATATTTCGATCCCGTCACAGTGCGGGTGGCGCCCCAGAACTGCAGTGTCATGAATGAGGCTCCAGCTTCAGGCTCCAGGCTCCAGGGAAGCGAATTAAGAAGCCGGTGCGTCGTCTAATTCAATCTGCAATAAAATCCGCAATCCGCAATTCCGCAATCCGCAATTCCCTGACTCCTGACCCCTGAATCCTGACCCCTATTTTTTGTACGTCACGCGGTAGATCTTGCCGTTGCTGTCTTCCGAGACCAACAGCGAGCCGTCGCGCAGTTGGGCCAGGCCGACGGGGCGGCCCCATTGCTGCTTGCGATCCGGTGTCAACCAATCAGACACGAAGGGAGTTTCCTGCTGGACAACCGGCTTTCCCTTTTCGAAATCCACACGCGCAATGCGGTAGCCGATGGGTTCTGACCGGTTCCATGACCCGTGCTGGGCGATGAAAAAGTCGCCACGGTATTCAGCCGGGAACTGATTGCCTGTGTAGAAAAGCGCCCCAAGCATCGAGCCGTGCGGCACCAGATTGACGATGGCCGGCCGGCTGCGTCCGCAAAACTGCTCGACCGTCTCGCCTGCGGGCGCTTTCTCCAGGAGTTTGTCGGGCACGGCTTTGCCGTAGCAGTAGGGCCAGCCGTAGTGCTGGCCTTCTTCGATCAGGTTCAGCTCTTCCGGTGGCTGGTCGTCGCCGCGCCAGTCGGTGTCCTGGTCGGTGCCCCAGATCTGGCGCGTCGTGGGATTAAAAGCCAGACCGACAGTGTTGCGCAGGCCGCGCGCAAAAATCGTCCGCTTGCGTGTGGACAGGTCGACCTGCAAAAGGGTGGCGTGCTCGGGGTTAGTCTCCTCGCAGGCGTTGCAGGAGCTGCCGACGGCAACGTAGAGCATTCCGTCGGGCCCGAAGACAAGCGGGCGATTGGTGTGGCTAGGCGCCTCGGGCAGGCCTTCGAGAAAGACCTCAGGCGTTTCGCCGCTGCCATCGGCCTTCAGTTTGGCGCGCCAGATTTTGGAAATTTGCGAATAGTACAGATAACCCTTGTGCAGGGCGATGCCCTGAACGCCCTTCAAGTCGGATGCGAAGGTCACGGGTGCATCGGCGCGCCCATCGCGATCAGCGTCCCGCAGGATTAGAACATCTCCATCGCGCGGCCGCGTCAGGTAGACAGTTCCGTCGTCGGCCACGGCCATCATTCGAGCAGACCCCATGTTTTCGGCCCACAACTCGATGTGAAAACCGGCCGGCAGTTTCAGCTGGGAAACATATTCTGGTTTGAAATCGATGCGCGGTACCTGATTTCTGACACCGACGCGCTGTTCCTGCCAGGCCAGTGTCAGCGATCCCGCCGCCAGCGCCAGAATCATGAATGCAGCCATCCACGAACCAAGTTTTTTTGGCATACCTTCCTCCGTGGGTTTCATTCTATCAGGCTTCAGGCTCCAGGCTCCAGGCTCCAGGGAAGTGAATTGAGAATCCAGTGCTTCGGCCAATCCAATCCGCAAATCCGCAATCCGCAATCCGCAATGGTCTGAAGCCTGGAGCCTGTTATATTTCGACAATGCGCTTGCGCTCCACGCTGCGGGATGTTCTGGCGCTGCACTATCGTGTTCCTGCGGCGCCGTTGCGCCCGCTGGTCGACGGGGCCTTCCAACTGGAGCAACTGGAAGGCAATGCCGCCGCCGTATCGCTGCTGCTTTTTCGGCATACCTCCATGCGCCCGGCCAAGCTGCCCGTGCCGGGCTGCAGCTTTGCACAGATGAATTGCAGAACCTATGTCCAAGGGGCTTCGGGCAAGCCCGAAGCCTATTTTCTTCGGATCGCCGTTCCACGGTGGCCGGCGCGAATTGCGCGGATCTTCGGATTGGATTGCGCCGATCTGAAACTGCGGGACGCTGCGGCCTGCGACGATCCCTCCATTCGTGTGCGCTGTGGTTTGTGCGATGGAGAGTACTGGCACGTCGAGATCCGGCCCGGGGCGCCCGGCTCCGCAGATTCCAGCTCGCTCGACTGGCTGAATGTCAACCGGGGCTATGTGAAAAATTCCGGACAGATCATCCAGCTTGACGTCCGGCACGATCGCTCCGAGGCGCGCGCCTGCCAGGCGTTGCGTGTGATGCTTCCGGCCCGCTTCAACCCCGCTGGCCTTTCCAACGAAGAACTCCGCCGGCCAATGGCCGCTGCCTGGATTGATCGCTGGGAGATCGAGGCGTCAGGCTCCAAGCCTCAGGCTCCAGCCAATCCCCGATAAAATCCGCAATAATCCGCACCGTCAACTATTGGGGATTGGGGATTGAATTTCGGATTGCGGATTTCGGATTGCGGAGTTGATTGTCGATTGCCGATTGGGAAATTGATGATTGTATTTGGGATTGGCGATTTGGACGCGATAGCAGTGATTTGATGACTGCCAATTATCACTAACGCAATTCGCTCAATCGATCAGCAAAATCCAAAATTCGTCAATCCACAAGCCTCAATACAATCCTCAATTCTCCAATCGGCAATCGACAATCAACTCCGCAATCCGAAATCCTCAATCCGAAATTCAATCCCCAATCCCCAATCCCCAATCCCCAATTTTAGTTGGGGTGCGAATTGCGGATTCTATTGGGGACTGGTCGGCCCCTGAAGCCCGAAGCCTGGTCTACCCTCCCGCCACGGCCAGCACCAGCGACAACGTATCGCCTTCGCGAAGCGGCGTCTGGAGGTTCTCCAGAAACCGGATGTCTTCCTCGTTGACGTAAACGTTGACGAACCGATTCAGGCGGTTGCCTTCGGTGAAAAGCCGCGGAGAAATATCCGGGTGCGTTTCGACCAGACACTGGAGAACTTCGCCGACGGTCGATCCCGCCAGTTTCAGGTCCCGCTGGCCGCCGGTGTGCTTGCGCAGGGGAGTTGGAATTTGTAGATGCACGGTCATTGTCCTTCCTTTGCTGCCGAAGCAAACAGGTAGTCGTACAACGTGGTGAATTCACTGAGCCGGGCGCCGATGCGGTGCGGCACACGCAGCCGCTCGGAGAACACTTCAGGGGTCTTGTAGCCGTTTCCTGTAATGCCGATGACGGTCGACTCGTCGCGGCCGATCCGGCCGCTGCGGATCAACTTGATGGCGGCGGCCAGCGTCGCGCCGCCAGCCGGCTCCGTGAAGATCCCCTCGGTGCGGGCCAAAAGCTCGATGGCGGCGACGATCTCTTGATCGTTGGCCCATTCGCCCGTTCCGCCACTCTCACGAACAGCCTGCAGCGCATAGGGCCCGTCGGCGGGGTTTCCGATTGCGATCGATTTAGCCAGCGTGCGCGGCTTGACGGGGGTGATTTCTGTGGCGCCGTCCTTGAGGGCTCGCACGACCGGCGCACACCCTTGCGCCTGCGCCGAATGGATTTGACACGGGGTATCGGCGACCCATCCAAGTTGCTTCAGCTCCCCGAAACCCTTGGCAACTTTCGGAAGCAGCGTCCCGCCGGCTGTCGGCAATACAACGTGCCGCGGCAGCCGCCATCCCAACTGTTCGGCGATTTCGAAGCCGAACGTCTTGGCGCCCTCCGTGTAATAGGGCCGCAGGTTGATGTTGGCGAAGGCCCAGTTGAACTCTTCGCCGATTTGCGTGCACAGCCGGTTGACGTCGTCGTAGTTGCCGTCGATTCCGATCAGCGTCGGCTGGTAGATGGCCGATCCCAGGATCTTTCCCGATTCGAGGTCGGCCGGAATGAAGACGAAACAGCGCAAGCCGGTTCGCGCCGCGTGCGCCGCCACGGAATTGCCCAGGTTGCCGGTCGAGGCGCAGGCCAGCGTGTCGTAGCCCAGCTCGATGGCGCGCGACGCCGCCACGGAAACGACCCGCTCCTTGTAGGAGAATGTCGGCGGATTGGCCGAATCGTCCTTGATGTACAACTCACTCATGCCGAGCTTTTGTTCCAGTTGCCGGGCACGCACCAGAGGAGTGAAACCCGAATAGAAGCCGGTTGCCGGGTGGCTAACGGGAAGAAGCTCGGCGTATCGCCAGAGATTGGGGGGGCGCCGTTCAATCAGCGCGGGGGTGACGGTTGCCGATATTTTCGAATAGTCGTAACAGACTTCGAGGGGCCCGAAGCAGTCGTCGCACACATAGTGCCGGCCGTCGGGATATTGTCGTCCGCACTCTTTGCACGCCAGGTGAGTTACAAAACTCATCATCGCTCCTCTGAATACCCAGGAGCAGAGCGTCGGACAGGCCAAAAAAAAACCCATCTGAGATCAGAATGGGTTGCAACAGCCAACGACCGTTCTTATCTCCCAGATGTTTTTTTCTGCAGGAATTAGCACCATACCATCTAGGGCTGGTTGCTGTGGCTTCAACGGGCCTGTCCCTCTGCCACTCTGGATAAGATGGCTGAATTGTATACAATGCTCTTAACAAGTCAAGCCTCTTTCCAGGATAGTTAAGAAAGTTCTAAAAATTTACGGTCGAAAGGGACGATCGCCATGGCAGTCACCGAGTGGACGATACGCCGCACCGAGAACTCGATCTATCGCTGGCACCACCCCACCATAAACACCAAGAATCTGGAGACACGACGGATTGAGACTCTTGTCGAAGATTTCTCTGACGCGCGCCGAGCCGCGCTGATGAAGGAACTGCGTGCCGAATGCAGGCCGTTCCGGCTCGAGATGACTCTTCACGAGATCGAGCCGAAAATGACCGTGTTCCAGTTGGCCGAGCTGGTGCACGAGAGCCTGCGCGAAGTCGGGTCGGCGGCGCCGCGCGCGTAAGCGAGCGGCCCCACAGCGGGGATGCTAACTCAATTCCCTTAGCCCGAACGGGCGGGGTTAGTGCGGATTAATCGGATTGACACGGATTAATTGCAATGCGTTAGGGGTTGATAAGTGCAACTCAAGTGCAATGCGCCTACTCCGTTTAATCCGTGTTAATCCGCGCTATATCTTGTGGGCCATTTTCTAGTTGCCCCGAGGAACGATGATCAAAATTCAACGATTTTGGCAATTGATAGCATAAAAGGCATCCACCACAAAGACCCAGCGCGGCGGCTCCCGCCCTGTTGCCTGGTTCATCTGGCGACTGGCAACCGGCGACTGGCGACTTTGTGTAGACAGGAGGCAGCCGTGAATCGAGCTTTGATTCCGTTGATCGGGATTCTGCTGTGTGCAACCCTGCGCGCCGAGCTGCGACGTGAGATCCAGGTGTATTCGGACCGCATCGTCGTCCACTCGGATCAGCGTCTGGAAGCTGGGCGAACGATTCGCGCGTCGGTGTATACCTTCGTCGACGATGTGAATCCGACGCAATTGGAACTGCTAGGCGATCCCGAGGTCGACGAGTTTCACATTGCGCTGCGGTTGCGCCAACCGCTGGCCGAGCCGTCTTCGACTACATCGGCCCACCGCTATCACGTCCGGCTGGCAGACGTGCGTTATGCCGGGTCGCAGCAATCCGCCGACCCGTTTGACGGGAGCGGCCTGTATCTTCCCAACCGCCTGAAGATTTCACGCGGCTCCGACAGATCACGCCGAGACAGGCTTACGCTTGAAGTCACCAACCGCCCGCCCGAGGAACTCGGCTGGTTAAAGCAGGTCACGCCGCGCCAGCTTGTCTTTGAACTCAAAGAGGGCGACCAGAGTTGGAGGCCGTTGCCGGTACGCGCAGTGGAAGCATTGCCGCAGGTGCCCGATGGGTATCGGGGTTTGCAAGCCAGCTTCGACGGCGCTTTGCCGCGGGGTCGAGAGCTGAGCGTCCGCGCGAAGATCACTCCAGGTGGAACCAGGCCGGTCCTGGTAAGCCCCGCGACACGAATGAAGTTTGAGATTCCGGGGCTCGATCTGGCTTGGTTGACGGCAGAACTGGCGTTGATCTCGGCCAGGCGCACAGTCTCAAGCGACTACGATTCTGAGTTTCTACTCGACCTGGTCTTGGCGCCACGGCTGCGTGAGTGGGCGCCGGACGAGGCCGGCTACTATCTGCGATTTGCGCCACGATTGAGGGCCTCCATCGGATCAGACGATCCGGAACATTCCCAGTCTCCCAATTCGATAGTCGCCAGCGCCGGCCTGGAGCTGGGACATTGGCTGGGCGGCGCCGTTCTGAGCGAATACGTCAGCCGGCTGGACGTGCGCGTGGAGTCCGACCGCGACTTGGACAATCGGAATGTCGTTTCCGGCATCGAGACCCAACTGTTTTTCAAGCACCTTGTGCGTCGCGCCGAGTATCAAGAAGAGCGCTGTCAGGAGCCCGGCATGCCGCTATGCGGAGCGCTCCGATTCTGGTACTTTGTGCCGCGCGTTGGTTACGACGCCGGCGGTAGCTCCGGCACGCACGACTCACGCGCAGTCCGGAACTCAACAGTTGCCCGATTCAAATCAGGTCTGGAGGTTGCCGCCGGAGTCGGCCCACTCGTCTTCAGATTCGACAACGGCTATTGGTGGCTCCATAATGAGCCGGTGCGACGTCACCGCCACTACCTGGAGGCAGCGGTAGAATTGCCACTGGGTATCCTCTGGAGCGGCAAGCACGGACTGGCCTGGAAGTTTCGGCGGGGCGAGCAACCGCCATTTGCCAGTCGCACCGACGTGTTTTCGCTCAGTTACCAGCTGCGATATTGAAAACGGCATTGCGACCTTAACAGACTCTCTTGGCCAGTGGTTTTGCGCATTCAAGGTAAGTAGCGCGGATTAACACGGATTAAACGGATTACGCGAATTGGGTTTGAGTTGAACTCATCAGCGCCAACCCCTTCCAGTTAATCCGTGTCAATCCGTGTTGATCCGCTTAATCCGCGCTAACCCAACTTCCGCGGTTTTCTGACCAAAATCCTTTATTGATGCGGTGTTGCGTCTTCCGTTAGTCACTACTCCGGCTCCCCAGCAGCCACCCTATGCCAGGTTTTCACCGGATTGATGACCTCCATA
>JBPCNK010000040.1:0-12664 GCA_051001345.1 Acidobacteriota bacterium
CGGTTCGGGATTCCGGCAACCGCGTCCTGTTTTACGCGCCTGTCACGCAGGGCAGTTCCCATGATCCCCTGCCGCTGGGGACGTGGAAAGTAACCGGCGTGGCCAAAAACCCGACCTTTCTTTATAACCCGGACCTGTTCTGGGACGCCGACCCGGCGCATGCCAAGGCCACAATTCCAGCAGGGCCCAACAATCCGGTGGGTGCTTGCTGGATCGATCTCAGCAAGAAAAACTACGGATTGCACGGCACGCCAGAACCTTCCAAGATCGGCTACACCCAATCGCATGGCTGCGTGCGAATGACCAACTGGGATGTACTGCGCGTCGCCGCGCTGGTTAAGCCTGGTGTCACGGTACTCTTCAAAGAAAAATGAAACGGCTGGTAGAACGCCCCGGCTGCGCCCTTGCGCTGGCTACACTTGGTGGATTTGCGGCCGGAGCACTGCTGGTGGGATTCCTGGTATGGCGCTCGGAGACTGCCCCGAAACCGGCGGTCAGCGTCATTCCGCACACGACCGCGCCTCCCCTTGCGGCGGCCGTACTTCCCGAGACGTCCGACGACGGCGGCGCCGCGATTATTGAAGGAAAGCCGGCGGAGGAAAACCCCTTGTTGCCTGGCGGCCAGGACACGCCCGCCCAGATCGGTCCGGACTTCCTGGCCGCTTTGCGGGAGCGTCAACTGACACTCCCGGTTCAGGGTATCGAACCCAAAGCGTTGCAGAATACTTTCGACCAGGCACGTGGCACACGCCAGCACGAGGCCATCGACATTCTGGCGCCCCGCAACACACCGGTGGTGGCCGTCGAAGATGGATCGATTGCCCGGCTCTTTTTCAGCAAAGCCGGCGGCATCACCATCTATCAGTTCGATCCCAGCGAGCAGTACTGCTACTACTATGCTCATCTGGAGCGCTACGTGGACGGGTTAAAAGAAAAACAGAAAATCAGCCGCAACCAGGTGCTCGGGTATGTCGGGACCACCGGCAACGCGCCTCCCGGCACACCGCACCTGCATTTTGCGATTTTTCGGCTAAACGAAGCGAAGCGCTGGTGGGAAGGGGCTGCCGTAAATCCGTACTTGGTCTTTGGACCGTAGAATTGGGGATTGGGGAATGGGGATTGAATTGATGATTGAGGATTGCAGATTTATTGCGGATTGGTTGAGAACCAATCCTCCAATCGCCAATAAATCCGCATTCCGCAATCCGAAATCACCAATTCAATCCCCATTCCCCAATCCCCAATCCCCAATTTTCTCAAGTCTCCGGACTTGTGAATACACTACAGCGCTCCGACTCTTTCTTTTTTCTCTGTAGAATAGCCTTTGCCCACCCACTCGTCCATTCCACCGTACAAAACGTGAACATCGTGGAAGTCGGCATCGAACAGCTGCTGCGCCACACGGGCGCTGGATGCTTCGCCCGGTCACGTGCAGTAAGTGATAAGGGTCCGATCGCGGGGAATCTCTCCGAGGTGCGCCGCGACTTCATCGGCTGGCACACGCAACGCGCCCGGCAGTTTCACATCGGATTCACCCCAGGCTTTGGCGTTGCGGCTGTCGATAAAAACAATCGGCTCTTTACGATCCAACCGTCCTTTGACATCGTCGACTGTGAGCTTCGTTGGCTGCATGTCTACTCCTTATTTGAGCCCAATGTCTCCCGGTATTGCCTACCTCGCAGGTAGCCGCGGCGGAAAGGCTCCTGCGCGTAAGCATCCGGGTAGCGCTGCCGCAGGTCGTCTCTTGCCTGGTCATACGTCTTGCCACGAACCGAGGGACGCTGCGCGGCCTCGAACCCGCGGCGATACGGCAGCTCGACGCTTCGGAAATCGCCGCCATCGGCGACGTACCTTTCCTCTTCCACATCGCGAAGACCGATCCACCACGCTTCGCTCGCCGCGTCGATGGTCTCGGAATTGTGCCGGGCCAGTGTGTCGTGGACCATCCGCGCCTGCTCGTCGTCTTCGGCAAAGCTGATGACAACGCTGCGGCCCTTGCGCAGAGCGTCCTCATAGACATACATCTCGTCGATGGGAAGACCGGTGATTAACGATTCTTCGAGCGCCTTGCCCGCAGCCGCGCCACCTAGGGCGCCCAGAGCTGCTCCAACAAGAGCAGATGCAATAATTCCAACCGCGATGACGGGGCCGACACCGGGAAGGATCGACGTGGCGATGGCCAAGCCCACGTGTGCGCTGCCGGCAGCTCCAATCCCGGCGCCGACGACTCCTCCCATCGCCTGGCCCATGCCCGGTTGCTCGCCGGCAACTACCGGAACTGCCTCCAGCGTTTCCACCGAAGATCCCGGGTGGAGCAGGCTGATGTTGTTGTCCTGGATGCCGGCTTGGCGCAGCGATTCGGCGGCGCGCTCAGCCTCGGCGCGCGACAGGAATACTCCGACGACGGTCTTCATGGCAGCGTTCCAACCTCCTATTTAGACAGTAGTCTGCATTCGGACAGTGTCAACGACGGACAGTTCGACTCAACCCACACCGCAGCGGTGTCCCCACCTTAGTCGTGCGGTGCGGCCGGGACTTCTTTGATCTCGGGGGCATCGTCTCGAGGGACCTCATCGATTTCAGGTTCGTGCTGCCGGTCGGGGGGCTCCTTGACCTCTGGTTCGCGCAGCGGATTGGGAACCTCGGTGACTTCCGGTTTGCGCTGGTAGTCGCGCCGATCGGGCATTTCCGGCTGTTCCCGCTTGTCTTCATTTTCGTCATTCATGCAATCAGTGTAGCAGCCGCCCTGTCAGAGCCGCGACCGAGTCAGGGCCGCGACCGTAAGGGAGCGGGCAGTCACAGGCAATAATGACAACTTGCAAATTACGAAACTCCGACAGACAAAAAGCCGATGACGTCCAAGAGCACGAGCACGAGCACGTAGACGAGCACGATTACCTCCACGTGTACGACCACGGCCACGTTGACGAAAAGGATCGCAAATTTGTCTCCTTGAATGATGACGTTTCCAATTCGTTAACGTAGTCGTGGTCGTACTCGTTGACGTTGCCGTGCACGTGGACCTGCTCGTGCTCGTGCTCGTGCACGTGCTCGTGGACGTGGACGTTGCCGGTTGTTTCGCAGCGAAAATTCCGCCACTGATTGCCCACTCGCTTACGCTCGTGGCCCTGAGATGGTGGCCCTGACCATGGTGGCGGCCCTGACATGGTGGACCTGGCATGGTGGCTCTGACATGGTGGCCCTGACATGCTTGACACGGTTGACAAGGAGGAAATTTGACAAACCCTCGAAGCCTTGACTACACTCGACACTTTGCGCATTGGCGAAAGTGCTCGCCGTGCAGGTGCGCCCTCTGGCATGTCTGAAGATATCGTTGTACGCGGGGCCCGGGTCCACAATCTCAAATCGGTCAGCTTCCGCATTCCCAGCAACGGCCTGACGGTCGTTACGGGCGTCAGCGGCTCGGGAAAGTCGAGCCTGGCATTCGATACGCTCTACGCCGAGGGACAGCGGCGCTACGTAGAATCGCTCAGCGCCTACGCCCGACAGTTTCTCGAACGCATCGAACGGCCTGACGTCGACGAAGTTACCGGCATCAGTCCGGCCATCGCCATCCGGCAGAAAAACGTCACGCGCAATCCTCGCTCGACGGTGGGAACCGTCACGGAAATTTACGACTACTTGCGCCTGCTGTTTGCCCGGGCTGGAATTACCCGTTGCCGCCGATGTGGCCGCCAGATCCGCAAAGACACCATCGACGCCATTTGCGATGCGCTGTTGCAGCTACCCGAGGGACAAAAGCTGTATCTCACGTTTCCCTATTACGGAAGCTCGTTTGATCTGCATGAGCGTGTTCCCGGCGCCGGCGCCGGACTGGCCACACAGCCACCACGACTCGACCGGGCCGCCCTGGTTGACAATCTCCGCAGACAAGGCTTCGTGCGGCTTTTGCACCGGGACACAATCGTCGATCTGACCTCGGACACCCCAGACTTTCCACTGGAGGAGTGCTCGATTCTGGTCGACCGTGTCGTCATGCGCGGAGATGTACGCCAGCGCCTGGTCGACTCACTCGAAATCTGCTACCGCGAAGGCAACGGCGTGGCCGAGGTCGTGGTTCTCGATATCGATCCCGCGAGCTCCGTGCCACAGGCGTTGGAACAATACAGGCGCGCCGAGAAGCGTACCGATCGAATCACGCTCAGTTTCAGCGAGCGCTTCGAATGCCAGAACTGCGACATCCGGTATCGTGTTCCCGAGCCGCGCCTGTTCTCGTTCAACAATCCCTACGGCGCCTGTCCGCAATGCCAGGGCTTCGGCAACACGATCAATCTGGACATGGACTTGATCGTTCCCGATCCGGAGTTGAGCATCGATGAGGATCCGTTCGATCCCTGGAACAAGCCGCGCTACCGCTCCTTTAACAGGCGGCTGAAGGATTTTGCCGCCAAAGAACGCATCCCACTCTACACGCCCTACAAGGACCTGTCCGAGGCGCACAAGCGGGTGATCTTCGACGGCCGCGGAAAATTTCCGGGCATCCAGGGCTTCTTCAATTACCTGGACACAAAGAAGTACAAAATTCAGGTGCGCATTTTCATTAGCCGGTATCGGGGCTACGCGGTCTGCACCGCCTGCCGCGGCCAGCGGCTGCGGCCCGAGGCGCTCGACATCTACGTTGCCGATCGGACAATCGCCGACGTGGTAACCATGACCATCGAGCAGGCTGCCGTATTTTTCCGGGATATCCAGTTGTCCGAGCACGACCGGGCCGTGGCCGACAAGATCCTGGTAGAGATCTGCAAACGCCTGGCGTTTCTCCAGCAGGTTGGACTGCACTATTTGACACTGAGCCGGCTCTCCTCGACGCTGTCCGGTGGCGAAGCGCAGCGCATTCAGCTGGCGACATCTATTGGATCCTCACTGGTCGGAGCGCTCTACGTCCTGGACGAGCCCAGCATCGGCCTGCATTCGCGCGACACCGACCGCCTGATCCGGATTCTTCAAGATCTGCGCGACATTGGAAACACGGTCGTCGTCGTCGAACACGACCGAGCCATGATGCTGGCGGCCGACCAGTTGCTCGACCTCGGTCCGGGCGCCGGAGAGTCCGGCGGGCACATCATCCACAGCGGAGACTACGCCGGTCTGCTGGCCAACGACGCTTCGCTGACGGGACGGTATCTGGCGGGCAGCCTGAAAATTGCTACGCCGTTTTTCCGGCGCTCCGGCAGCGGCAAGGCGATCCAGATTCTCGGCGCCACCGAGCACAATCTGAAAAATATTGATGTGACAATCCCGCTGGAGAAACTGGTCTGTATCACGGGCGTCTCCGGGTCGGGGAAATCGACACTGGTCCGCGACGTCTTGTACGCCGGTCTGAAGAAGCTCAAAGAGGAATGGAAGGATCCGGTCGGCCGGCACGCCGCCATTGAGGGTTGCAACCTGATCAGCGAAGTGATTCTCGTCGACCAATCTCCGATCGGCAGAACGCCGCGTTCCAATCCGGTCACCTATGTCAAGGCCTTCGATGACATTCGTGCCGTATTTGCCGCCACGCGCGACGCGCGCACAGCCAATCTGGAGGCGGGTCAGTTTTCCTTTAATATTCCGGGCGGGCGTTGCGAAACCTGTGAGGGATCCGGGACAGTTTCTGTCCAAATGCAGTTTCTCGCCGACATCGAGCTGACCTGTGAGGAGTGCAAAGGGACGCGCTTCAAGAGCTCGGTGCTCGACGTGCGTTACAAGGGGAAAAATATCCATGAGGTGCTCAATCTGACGGTCCGCGAGGCGCTTTCTTTTTTCGCCAACGTCAACGGGGTCTACCGCAGGCTGAAGGTGCTCGATGAGGTCGGCCTGGGCTATCTGCGCCTGGGACAGTCTTCGACGACGCTTTCCGGCGGCGAGGCTCAGCGCATCAAGCTGGCCAGTTTCCTGATCAAGAAAACGTCCGTGAAGCCGCTATACATTTTTGATGAGCCGACAACCGGACTGCATTTTGATGACATTCACAAACTGCTGGCGTCGTTTGACAAGCTGATTGCGGCGGAGTCTTCGCTGGTCGTCATCGAACACAATCTGGATGTCGTCAAGTGCGCTGACTGGGTCATCGACCTCGGACCCGACGGCGGCGGCGATGGAGGTTTTATCGTCGCCCAGGGAGAGCCGGAAGACATCGTTCAGAATCCCCGCTCGTTGACCGGCCAGTATCTGCGCGGAGTCCTCGATCGGGATAAAGCAGGGCTCAGGGGTAAGGGGTCAGGGGTCAGGGGCTGAGGCAATTGCGGATTGCGAATTGCGGATTGCGGATTGATTGCGGATTGAGTAACCGCCTTGTAATGCTGGCCAGGTGGAACGTCAACACGATTGCGATCATGCTCGCAGCAGTCGTTCTCCTGACTTGGAAACGCCGTCCTCTTGGGGCACGGGCGTGTGAGTGGCCGCTCATGGCCGCCCGGGCGGGGCGGGCAGCGAAAGAATATGCCGCGCAAACTCCTCATTGAACAGCGCACCAGGACGTCGGTTGCGCAACCGCTGCACAACGACATCTCCCGGCATACCGAGGCGATGGAGAATCCGACCCGCTATGAGAGCCGATCGATTAAACCCCATGCCGCAGTGAGAGAGAACGCGATGGCCATTGGCGACCAGATGAGCGCCCAGGCTCACTACTGCCTCGAGCTTATGAAGATCCGGCAACTGCTCGTCAAAAATCGGGAAGTAGACGTAGAGGCAACCGTTCATAATCGTGGGGATACATTCATCCAAGCCACCTTCAAGATCGATGACCGTGTCGATTCCGTACGATGATACGACAGCCCAGTCGGTGATCACGGGTGAGATGAATAGGTGGCCAGAATCGTCCACTTGGTAGAGTTTTGACAGATCAGTCGCCATCATAGGCCGAGATCATTGCATTGCCGTCCTCTTATGCGTTCAAGTGGCAAGTGACCAGTGGAAGGAGTACAAGCACATGGAAGGCGGCGCCGCCAACCTTCGATCGACTCTGTCTAATCCACGGCTGTTCCGTCCTTCCACTCCACCAGATTCCCTCCACCCTGGGCCACAAGCATTCGACCGCCCGGGGCATTCAGGTTCCAGCCTTCATAGCCCGAGGAATTGTTGAATATTTCCAGGCGAATGCCGGAGTCGAAAGTGATCACCAGGTCAGCGCTGCCGTCGCCAACGACGGCCTCCAGAACGACGCGGCCCGCGACGAGGCCGTAGGCCGCAGCCTCGGCATCGACCGGTTGCGGCAGACCGAACTGCTGGCCGTGATCGCAGTGGCCCAGCGCGATGGCGCCGCCCTTCACGAGCCGCCACGGCGAAGCCACCTGAAGAACGTGGCCTTCACCGAAGTCGAATACCCATTGGCCGGCCTCGTCATCATGACAGACGGACCGCAGCGATCGTGCTGATAGCCATGTCACCGGGGTGGTCATGTTCTAATCGTATGCCATCAACGGTGCCGCGAGCGACGCGAGCGGGTCCGCGCCAGGCGATGCGGCGTGGCGAAAGTATTCAAGGTTGATATTTGCGTTAACCAGCTTGCACAAGTCCTCTGATCAAAATAGGCCCATCGGACCCGCTCGCGGTCGCTCGCGGCACCGTTACTCGCGGCGCCGACTCCCCAATCCGAAATCCGCTATCCGCAATTCAATCCCCAATCCCCAATCGTCAGTCTTCTTCCAGAAATCTTTCAATCGACCTGGCCCGGCCGCTGACTTCGTCGACGTCGACGACCACTGCGGCTAACCGAACATCTCCCTCCGCATTGTCCAGACGCCGGGGCAGCGCGGTCAGGAATCGGTCCAGCCCCGACTCGATGCCCATGCCGATAATCGAGTGATAGGGCCCGGTCATGCCGGCGTCGGTCAGATAGGCGGTTCCGCCCGGCAGAATCCGCTGGTCGGCTGTCGGGATGTGCGTGTGGGTTCCGATGATGGCCGAGACCCGTCCGTCGCAGTGCCAGCCGAGCGCCATCTTTTCTGACGTCGCTTCGGCATGAAAGTCGACAAAGATAACCTGCGCTTTCGCGCGCAGCTTCTCGATTTCGCGATCGGCCATGCGAAAGGGACAGTCGATGGCCGGCATAAAGATCCGTCCCTGCAGATTCAGCACAGCCACGGGAATCCCCCGCTCGGTTCGGCCCACGTAGGAGCCGTAACCGGGAACTCCGTCCGGATAGTTGGCCGGACGCAGCAACCGGCGTTCCTCCTTGAGGTACTCATAGATCTCTTTTTTGTCCCAAATGTGATTGCCGGAGGTCATGACATCGGCGCCCGCCTCCAGGATCTCGGCGGCCAGAGGCGGCGTGATGCCAAACCCGGCGGCAGCGTTTTCGACGTTGATGATGGTGAAATCGATCTGGTGCGAAGACTTCAGGCGCGCCAGTTTTTGGGCGAGTATCCGTCGCCCTTCCCGGCCGACGATATCTCCAACAAAGAGGATTTTCATGTGGACCAACGATCGGAAAAAGGCTTAATCAATCCCCATTCCCCAATCCCCAATCCCCAATTGAAAAGCCCCCGCTCTGCCGTGTGAAGAGCACTATTTGAACCTGCAAAACAGGTGGGTGTCCTACGCGGCGCTTCAGGGATGCTCGCATGATTAGTGCAAGCTCGCACACGGCGTCACGACTCGAACTCCCGTCTCAAATAGCTAAAGGAACAAATAGAAAATCCTCATCACGCACGTCGCAGGGACCATCGGAATTATGATCGTTCAAGTGGCAAGTTACAAGGGGCAAGAATACCAATTAGGCTTCAGGCTTCAGGCTTCAGGCTCCAGGGAATTGCGGATTGGCCGATTAGCGATTCAGTTGTCTTTCAATCCGCCAATCTGCGATTCCCTAAGCCTGACGCCTGGAGCCTGAATCAACGTGACAGCCAGTGCGCCCACAACGGCCATGCAACCGAGGAGCGCGAAACCCCAGTCGTAGCTTCTCTGCAGGTCATAAATGCGTCCAACCACAACCGGGGCCAGCGCCTGAGCGACGGCATCGGTCGCCAGGATGACTCCCATCAGCCGTCCCAGCGCCTTGAGGCCAAAGCATTCGGCCGTCATCAGAGGGATCAGCATGTAATCGGCTCCCATGCCGAAGCCGAAGATAAAGGCAAACAGGTATACCGTTGCCGTGCCAGTGGAAAAATAGAGGACCCCAATGCCGACGGCAATCATCGCACAGGCAGCCAGCATCACGTATTTTCTGGAGAATCGGTCGGCCAGGTACCCCATGGTGACGCGCCCAAGAATGCTGGCGGTCAGAAGGAAGCTTGCCACTCGCGCCGCGTGCTCCGGCGTGAATTGTTGATCGCGCAGGTAGAGCTGCAGATGCTGGATCACACCTCCCACGGCGCCGATACTCATCAGGCTTGCAACCAGAATCATCCAGAAGGCCCGGGTCCGCATCGCCGTCCGAAGGTGCGTTCCCGGCCCGGAATTCGCTGGCTGCGCCACAGGCGCCGGGTCGCCGTCCGGGTAGAGGCCGATGTCGGCGGGCTGATTTTTCACGAGCGCCAAGGTCAGGAGGCTCAGACCTAACAGTATGACGGCGCCCATAGCCAGCATGGCTTGTCGCCACCCTGCCTCACGAATGAGGAATTCGGTCAGCACGGGGGCGACGGCGCCGCCCAGTCCGATTCCAACGTAGGCCAGTCCCATGGCGCGACCGCGCATACGAGAGAACCAGTGGGAGATCAGGACCTGATTGGGGACCGGCCCGGCCGACACGTAACCAACCGTCTGTATGAAATAGAAAAGGTAATACGCCAGAAGAGTGTGCATGAATGCGAAACCCAGAAAAGCAGTTCCTGCAAACATCAGGCCTGCAAGAATGATCCGCCTGGCGCCATAGCGATCGAGCAGGAAACCGGCTGAAATTCCGAAAATAGGTCCGACCAGAAGGATGCTGAAAAAGTAGCCCGCCGTGACTTGGGCGCGGCTCCAGCCGAATTCATCGATCAGCGAGGCGTAGAACACCGGAAAGCTGTAGTACGCGATGCCGACCACCACAAACAGGTTCGCGAAGGAGGCGGCGACGATCCGCCACCCGTGGAAAATGTGGAGCCTCACCCCATCATGCTGGCACTGGCCGGACCGTTGGGCCAGCAATTTTTTGGAATGGACTCGGAGATTCTTAGGTAAGATCTGGGCACACTCTGGAACACCACATGCAGCCAAAGATCAAGACGACAGTTGTTGGAAGTTATCCAGTGCCCTCGTGGCTGGTGGGAGACAGCTCTCGCCTCGTCTTGCGAGACGCGATCCTGACCGTTCTGAAAACCCAGGAGCTGGCCGGACTGGATGTCATCAGCGACGGAGAATTGGCGCGATTCGATCCTGGTCATCCGGAAACAAACGGGATGATCGACTACTTCGTTTCGCGTTTGGACGGTGTGCGGACGCGGTTCACCCTGTCCGACCTCGATCGATTTCGTTCCGACAAAGGTCTCGACTACCGGACCGTCCCGGCCGGCATTGTCGTAGAAAAGATCGGAGAAGGAACTCTCAACCTTCCGGGCGATTTCGACTGGATGCGCCAGCTGACCGCCTGCCCCGTGAAGTTCACCTGTACCGGTCCGCATATGCTGGCCAAAGTCCTCACAAATCGCCACTACCCGGGAACACCGGAACTGGCGATGGACCTGGCCGCGGTTCTGCGCAGGCAGCTTGAAGTGATCGATGCGGCGGTGGTTCAGTTGGACGAGGCCAACATCAGCGGACATCCCGAGGACAGCCCATGGGCTGCCGAGGCTATCAACCATGTGCTGGATGGAATGCGGGCCGAGAAGGCGGTTCACATCTGCTTTGGAAACTACGGAGGCCAATCAGTCCAGAAGGGATTGTGGCGCGACTTGATTCCGTTTCTGAACTCGCTGCGAGTCGATCATCTCGTCCTCGAATTCGCGCGCCGCGGCTATGGAGAACTTTCAGATCTGCTCGAACTGGATTCGAAGATCGCCCTGGGAATCGGCGTGGTCGACATCAAGGACAATGAAATTGAAGCACCGGATCTGATCGCGCGCCGGATTGAACAAATCGTGCGCACTCTGGGCGAAGGAAGGCTTCACTATATTCATCCCGATTGCGGTCTCTGGATGCTGCATCGCAGCGTGGCCGATCGAAAGCTTCAGACTCTGGTGCAGGGGAGGAATCTGTTTGAAGGCCGGAACTAGAGTCAGCCGCCGCGAATTTCTTCAGAGCGCCGTCGCCGCGCCCATTCTCGGGTCGCGCGAGGCCCGCTCATCGGAATATCGCCGCTTCAAGGACGACGTAACCGGGGCCGTCATCCATCAAGTGACGGCGCATCCGTCTATCAACCATCCGACCTATTTTCTGACCTCTTCGTTTACTCCCGACGGAAAGCACCTGATCTTCACGTCCTATCGATCCGGGACACCGCAGTTGTACGAAATTGAATTCCCCAGGGGTTCGATGCGTAGGCTGACCGAAGGGGTGGGGCTGCATCCTTATTCCGCCACAATCTCTAGAGACGGAAAAGAGATTTACTTTACACGGCAGGGAAAAATCCTGGCGGTTCGCCGCGCGAACCTGGCGCTGCGGACGCTGCTTGACATCCCGGGCGCTCAGTTTGGGGAATGCAGCCTCAGCGTAGACGGCTCGTGGATCGTTACGGCCGTCAAGCAGGGTTCGAAAAACGGTATTGCGATTGCAAGCACGCAGGGAAAAACCGAACGCTCGTTGATCGACTTTCCGCGCACTGTCATTCACCCGCAGTTTCATCCGCTCGACAGCAGCTGGATCGAGTTTTCCGGAGACCCGGCCCCACGCATGCACCGGGTCCGGCGGGATGGAAGCGGCCTTGAGTGCCTGTACGAGCACGATAACGAAGAGTTTGTCGTCCACGAGACGTTCCTCGGCCGCAGCGGAGACCTGGCCTTCACCGTGTGGCCGCGGGCGCTTAAGAGACTGGACTGGGAAACCCGCGCGATCACGACGATCGCCGAGTTTAATGCCTGGCACATCACGCCGAACCGGGCGGGGACTTCCATTTTGTGTGACACCAATCATCCCGATGTTGGATTGCAGCTCGTCGATGTTCGAAGCGGTCAGCGGCGCACGATTTGCCACCCGCGGAGTTCCAGCGCCGGAAGTCAATGGAAAAAGTCGCGGTACGCGCTGAAGGAGGACTGGGCTGCGGCGCAGCTGGGTGAACGCAAAGGGGCGCTCAGCTGGATGGAAATGCCGACCGACACCGTCTACGGGCCCCAGTGGACGCACCCACACCCTTCCTTCAGTCCCGCTGAAACACTGGCGGCGTACACGTCGGACGTGTCCGGCCATCCCCAAGTGTATGTGGTCGAGTTGTAAGGCAGGGGTCAGGCTTCAGGGGTCAGGGGTCAGGGGTCAGGGAATCTCGAATTGAATTGCGTCTGCACGGCTAACAATCTTTCGCCCCTGCGGGGCTCGTGCGAACAACGAACCCGAAACCCAGGGCTTTCGCCCTGGGCTTTATTCTTTGCCCCCTGCGGGGGCGCACGTCATTCGGCTCTCCGCACCGAGAGCGACTGACTGTAGGGTCCGTCGCAGGGTTGAAATGGAGGTCGCCCCGCAGGGGGCGCAAGATTAAAGCCCAGGGCGCCAGCCCTGGGGTTTCGGGTTCGTCGCACACGTGAGCCCAGCAGGGGCGCACGACTAAAGCCCAGGGCGCAAGCCCCGGGGATTCGGGTTCGTCGTTAAG
>JBPCNK010000041.1:0-9989 GCA_051001345.1 Acidobacteriota bacterium
ATTCCCTGACCCCTGACCCCTGACCCCTAACCTCTGTTCCCTAAGCTAAGTCAATCCAGGAATCTTCAGGCCACCGGCCAGGGAGCCCATCTGGGAAGAGAGCTTTTCATCGACCTTTCGGCAGGCCTCGTTGACTGCGGCGGTGATGAGGTCCTGAAGCATCTCCAAATCGGACACATCGACCGCCTCCGGGTCAATCCGGATGGCGCTCAATTGCTTGTTGCCGCTCATCGTGACGGTCACCATGCCGCCGCCACTGGAGGCTTCCACCTGCAGGTCCGCCATTTCGCGCTGCAGCGTTTGCTGCATCTTCTGCGCTTCCAGCATCAACTGCTGGAGGTTTTTCATATCCACGTATTTATTGCCCTATTTGAAACGCTCGACACTGATCTTACCGGGAAACTTTTCAAGAAACGTTTTGACGACAGGATCATCCAGAATCTCCGGTTGGGCCGCCGTTGGAGCCCCAGCAGATTCATCGACGGAACCTATGCGCAGCTGCATGTCCGACCCGGTCATGGTAGCACAGATGCGGCGAAGAGCTTGTTGGTTCTCGGGCTTCTCCAGGAAGTCGCGGTGAAACTTTTGCTGCGAGGAAAACCGCACGACCAGCACGTCGCCCTCGCGCGTGATCGAGGCGGCATTCTCCAGGAAGCTTGCCAGCGTGGCCTTCTCTGCGTGCACCTGTTCGAGTAGTTGATGAACGAAATCGTCTTCGGAATATGGGGTGGGACGGGCCTCCGGCCTGTCGGTTCTTAGACTACTCAGCGGCGGCGACTGTACTGCGTCGGGATGGTTCGCCGCTGGATCAGCGCATTCGGGATCCGGCACAGGCGCCGGGCGCACAGACTCGGCTGCTCGCGCCCGGTCGCGCTGTGGCTCGGCGGCCGAAATCGGTCTGGTTACAGCGGGCATCGCCGCTCCCGGCGATTCAGAAAGGCGTCGCAGCAAATCCTCCAAAGGCGCCAAGCCCGCCAAATGACACAGTTTAAGCAAGCCTAACTCCAGCGTGAAACGCGCATGCGGACTCCAACGCAGATCTCCCCGCACGGCAGCCAGCAGATCAGCGATGCGCAACAGTTCGATTTCGTTGAACCATTCCGACTGGCGCTCGACTTCGCCCATCTGTTCATCGGAGAGCACAAAGAGCTCGCGCACGGCGCCGGCGGTCTTCCACACAAGCAGGTTACGGAAATGCTCTTCAACTTGTTGGACCAGATGCGTCAGATCGATGCCGGAGGATGCCGCGCGGTGCACCCACTGCAGGACACCTGCGGCGTCGCGCCCGTGCAGTAGCAGCGCCAGCTCGTTGAGGATCCCGTCTCCGACCAGCCCCAAAATCGTCTCGATGTCGCGGTCGGCTACCTCGCGTCCGCTGAAGGCGACCACCTGATCGAGGGCCGACTGAGCGTCCCGCATGCTTCCCTGTGCGCTGCGAGCTACTGTGGCAAGCGCAAAGTCGCTGGCCTGAATCCCTTCCTGCTGGCAGATCAGCCGCAGGCGGTCGATGATGATCTGCAGCGGGATGGTCTTGAAATCGAACTGCTGGACCCGCGAAAGGATCGTCGCCGGAATCTTGTGCAGTTCGGTCGTGGCCATGATGAACTTCACATGCGCGGGAGGCTCCTCCAACGTCTTGAGCAGCGCGTTGAAGGACGCGTTGGACAGCATGTGGACTTCGTCAATGATGAAGATTTTGAAGCGATCCCGCGCCGGAGCATAGCGCGTGTTTTCCCGCAGTTCCCGAATGGAGTCCACACCGGTGTTCGATGCCGCGTCGATTTCCTGAACATCGATAGAGTTGCCCGCGGAGATCTCGGTGCACGAGGAGCAGCTTCCGCAGGGCGTAATCGTCGGTCCCTGGCGGCAGTTGAGGGCTTTGGCCAGGATCCTCGCCATAGTGGTCTTGCCCACTCCCCGGACTCCCGAAAACAAAAAGGCGTGCGCAACGCGCTGCCTTTCGATGGCGTTCTTCAAGGTCCGGGTAACGTGAGGCTGCCCGACAATTTCTTCGAAGCTTTGGGGGCGCCACTTCCGGGCAATTACCTGGTAGGACATAAAAGCGGAGGAAAAGGGCTGATCAGGCTTCGGGGCACCTGCGGCACATGCGCTGGGCCTCTTAATGCTGCTTCCTTCCGGACCTCACATGGTTCGAGGAGCGAATTGCACAGGGCCCGAAACCTGACAAAAAAATACTCTACACTAAACGGCTGGGTTATGCAAAACGACTCGGGTAGAAAATTGGGGATTGGGGATTGAATTTTGGATTGGCGATTGGGGATTGCGGAGTTAATTTGGGATTGCGGATTGGAGAGTTGAAGATTGTATTGCAGATTGACGATTGCAAAAGCGCATGGCCAGCAGCAGTCACTGTGGGCCCGCACGGCCCTCCATCTAGGGACTTGAGGACGACTTGTATTCTTGCCCCTGTGAACTTGCCACTTGAATGGCGGAGAGGGTGGGATTCGAACCCACGGTAGAGTTTCCCCTACACACGCTTTCCAAGCGTGCTCCTTCAACCACTCGGACACCTCTCCGAAAACTCAGAGTTTAGCCCAACGCGCGGGGCGCTCGCCTAATTCTTTTGGGCAGGGCAGCAGCCTTCGAGAGTTGGGGATTGGGGATTGGGGATTGAATTTCGGATTGGGGATTGCGGATTGCGGAGTTGATTGCCGATTGCGGAGTGAAGAATTGAGGATTGCATTGCGGATTGAGAAGTCGACTCACCAGTCAACAAAATCCGCAATACAATCCCAAATTCTAAAATCCGCAATCGTCAATCAACTCCGCAATCCGCAATCCCCAATCCGAAATTCAATCCCCATTCCCCAATCCCCAATCCCCAATTTTTTGTCGGCAGCGCTTTTCACCTACGCGCTCGTGCTCATTTCCTTTTCGATCGGTGCCCCAATGAGGTTGCCCCACTCCGTCCAGCTTCCGTCGTAGTTGCGAACCTTCTCGAAACCGAGCAGATATCGCAGGACAAACCAGGTGTGCGACGAGCGCTCGCCGATGCGGCAATAGGCGATGGTTTCCTGGCCGGGGCGCACGCCCTTTCCGGTGTACAGCTGTTCCAGGCTTTCGCGGTCCTTGAACGTTCCATCTTCGTTGACGGCCTGCACCCAGGGGATGCTGCGCGCCGTGGGGATGTGCCCACCGCGCTGCGCCGTCTCGCTCATTCCCGGAGGCGCGATGATCTTGCCGGTGAATTCATCGGCCGAGCGGACATCGACCAGATTGATGTTGGTCGATTCGATCGCTTTGCTGACCTGATCCCGGTACGCTCGAATGCTCTCGTCGGAGTCCTTGGCTTTGTATGAGGTCACAGGCACCTGGGACGGCTCAGTCGTCAACTCACGCTTCTCCTCGGCCCACTTCTTGCGGCCTCCGTTCATCAACCGGGCGTCAGCGTGACCGTGATACTTCAGCTGCCAGAGCGCCCAAGCCGCAAACCAGTTGTTGTTGTCTCCGTAGAGAATCACGATGGTATCGTTGGAGATACCCGATTGGCCCATCAATTTTTCGAAATCGCTCTTGGAAATCAGGTCGCGACGGACTCCATCGGTCAGCTGCGACTGCCAGTTCCAGGCAACGGCTCCCCGGATGTGACCCTGATCATAGGCGCTCGTGTCGACATCGACTTCGACAAGCCGTACTTTCGGATCATTGCCGTGCGTGCCCACCCATTCGGTTGTAACCAACATTTCCGGATGCGCGTACTCCTTGGACATAACTCTCCTCCTTGTTTTTCACTACGCAGAATGCGAGCATTCTACTTCAACCGGCAAACTCCGGCACGGGCAAATCTTTGGCAAGGATGATCCAAATGGCAACCGCAGACGAGCAGTGGATGCAGTTGGCTCTGGAGGAGGCCCGCCTGGCCTGGCTGGAGGGTGAAGTTCCCGTTGGGGCCGTGGCCGTTATTTCCGGAGAACTGTTGGCGCGGGCTCATAACCGTGTCATTGCGCTCGACGATCCCACCGCTCATGCCGAGGTTCTGGCTATTCGCGCCGCCGCCGCCCAACTACAGAACTATCGCATCGAGCCGGTCGAACTATATGCCACCCTTGAGCCCTGTCCGATGTGTGCCGGCGTGATGGTGCATGCGCGCCTGGCTCGGCTTTGCTACGGCGCCGGCGATGAGAAGGCGGGCGCCGCCGGCTCGGTCTTTCAGCTGCTTGACGGAACCAGATTGAATCATCGCGTCGAGGTTACGCGCGGAGTTCTGGAGCCGGAATGTGGCGCGCTGATCCAGGAGTTTTTCCGCCAAAGGCGGTCGAGCCGATCCGGGCCTGTGTTACCATGACTGGCTTCGTGAGCCCTCCGCGCGGAGAGGTACCGAAGTGGTCGTAACGGGCCCGACTCGAAATCGGGTTATGGGTCAAAAGCCTGTACGTGGGTTCGAATCCCACCCTCTCCGCCATTCTTTCAGCCAACAAAAACGGCCTCATTTGACGAGCTAACGCCTCGTTCAACCCAGCTAAGAGCCTGTTACAAAACTGGCCGATGACAGCATAGACGCCTTCCATAGGGCGCACTGGGCGACTAGTCGGGACGATCCGTCCGGTGAGGTGCCCGTGGGGGCATCAACGGTAGCCGAACACTGGTGGGAACATGACAACCACCAACGCCGCCCATACGGCGTACACGGGCAGATACGCGATCTGCCATCGCTCCAGGGCGGCAAACGAGCCCCGGTGACGCAGGAAGCGTGCATAGAGCCACGCCGACCACGCCAGGTTGACGAACAGAATGAGATTCTCGCCGAGAGCCGCCACTCGGTTGGGGGTGAAGCCAAACTCGGAGATGCGCGCGGCGATCGCGGCGAGCGCCACCGCATCGACCACAAGCGCGCTGACCACGAGCAGCAGCTGCAGGCCGTCGAAGAAGTCGGGCGGAGCCTGCGGGTCGCGCGCGGAGGCGGCATAGAGCACCAGGCCAACGACCAGCACCAGCAGCAGATCGAACCCGATGAGTACCTCCCGCTCCACGTTGATGGGGCTGCCTGTCCACGCCATCGTGGCCAGAAACACCAGGAGGAGAACTGTGAACAGGGGTGTGAACAGCCTGGTCAGCACCGGTGCCATGTTCTCGATGACGCTTTGCTTCGCCTCGACGAGCCAGGATCCGATGATGACGGCCCCCGCCGCCCCGCACGGGATCAGCCAGCCCGCTACGAACCAGTCAGCCTTCATGTCGATGGCGGCGAACATCATGAACGTAAAGCCGGTGAGGACGCCCCCGCCGAGCGCGATGAGCACGTAGTAGATCGCCAGCTCGCCCGAGAACCGGACGAAGTTCATGCGCCCACCATCGTCGAACCAGCGGCCTCGGACATACGCGAAGCCGACGGCCATCCACAGGGCGATTGGCAGGTGCAGAATGGTCAGCAACTGAGTGTCGCTGCCCCCCGGGAAGTTGTCGAGCCGTTCTGGATTGTGGAAGGGAAAGACGTTGGCGAACACAGCTGCGGCCGCGAACGGCAGCGCGAGCCAGAGGCCGCTCACAGCATTCGACCCGCGCTTCCACACGAAGTAGATCGCGAGCAGCGGGAAGGCGAACAGGCTGGCGTTCCTGGCGTAGAACGGCGGCAGTTCGTCGTCAGGGCTGAGCCGAAGACCGAACAGCGCCGGCACCTTGATGGCCAACGCCGCGGCGACCGCAAGGCCGAGGACTACGAGAGTTTCGGTGCGTGTGGCCTTCCCCGACTCGTCGGCGGCGTCGGGGGTGATGACCAGCTGCTTCCACAGCCGCTCGGAGTGCGCGCGTGCGAACTCGCGCGACAACGCGTCGAGGCTGCCCATGCGCTTGACCGCGACGAGGAACGCTTCGTCACCTGTCAGCCCGGCCTCGGTGAGCGCCCTCAGTTGATCGCGCAGATGTCCCTCGAGCTCGTCCACGTCGGCACCGTGAATGGCCTGTCGGCGGCGTAGGTACGTCCGCCACTGCGCGATCTGCTCTTCGAGCGGTCGATCGGCGAAGGTCGTCATGCCGTGCACACCTTCATCCAGATACCCCGGAGGGTGTGGTCCACGACCTGCCATTGCTGCCGCTGGGCTGCCAGCTGCGCACGGCCCTCTCTGGTGATCCGGTAGTACTTGCGCCGACGGCCGCTTTCCGCCACGCTCCACTTCGCCGCGACCAGACCTTGACGTTCAAGCCGGTGCAGCACGGGATAGAGCATGCCGTCGGTCCACTGCAGGTGCCCGCCTGACAACTCCGCCACCCGCTTGATGACGGCGTAGCCGTAACTGTCGCCTTCGGCAAGGATGGCAAGCACAAGCGGCGTGGCGGAAGCAGCAACCAGGTCCTTACCCATGTCCATACGTAGAGGTTATACATTGTGGTTCTATGTATGTCAATAACCGAGGTCAAGTTCCTGATGGTTGATGGAAGCAGGTAGAAGTTTGGACAACCGCGCTGCAGTGGAAGTCGACACCTCCGCAGTAGACATGTAGGTATACAGATCGCCAGGGGAGTTCTGTCTACCGAACCGCCGCAGGCTCAACGACATTCGAACGCGAGTTGACAGCGCCTTTCGTGAGAGAGGCCGTTCGGCGACAGACTGCGGAGCGATGTCAGGTTTCGCTCGGGCGATTCGCTCCATTGTGGCAGGTCCGTCACTCGTCTACACCATGGTAGCATCGGAGGAGCCGAACGACGTGGGCTTCAGTCCCCGCGCGGACGGGATGATCCCTACACGCGTCCATTTCAGTGGATCAGTAGGCAGTAGGCAAAAATACGAAGACAATGCAGAACTGATCCAAGCTGCCGCACGCGCCAAACGGGCCATCATCAATGGTGCCGCGAGCGACGCGAGCGGGTCGGTGTCACCGACCACGGCTGGCGAGCCGTCCACAGAGCCGCGAACAACGTGAGGGGTGAGATTTCGACCCAATCGATCGTCATCCGCGCCGCACCTGCGGCGGATGACCCGCATGGCTCACAGGCCGTCTGCCCTCTCTGACCGAATGAGCGCAACGGACCCGCTCGCGTCTCTATACGAACGGGTTCAGTCCCGATCGACATCGGCAAGGTGCGCCCCGCGATTTCTCGCCCGTTTTCGATGCTTTCGTTTATGGCGAGTGGACAAATCAAAGGAATTCTGTAAGCCGCGCGCGGAGACGGTTCACGTCTTTGATCCGACACTCCCAGATAACCAAAATTTTCCAGCCGGCCCGCCGTAACGCTTTGATGTGCTTTCGGTCCCGATCTGCGTTGCGGTTACGCTTCTGGTTCCAATATTGAAAATTGGAAACTGGAATGCGCTTCCCACGCCGGCATTGGTGCATGTGCCAAAAGCAACCGTGAACGAAAATGACTTTGTGACGGCTTGGAAAGACTAGATCCGGCTTGCCAGGGAGGTGCTTGGTGTGAAGTCGGTAACGATAGCCCATTCCATGGAGCATTCGTCGAACAACCATCTCCGGCTTTGTATCCTGGCCGCGCACGGCTCGCATACAGGCACTGCGTTCTTCAGCCGTCAGGACATCGGCCATGAGGCCAGTGTACTACTCCTCGTCGCCGGTTTCCCCGTCGGGCGCTTCCTCCGGCATATCGTGGAAGTCTCCGAGCCGCTGGCGGGCGAGGCGCTCAAGACGCTGGGCTTGGACGAGGAGTATTTTTCGAAGTCCCTTCGAGGTCTGACGTTCGCTGAGTACGCGCGCAAGGTTCGCGACGGTGTTCGCACGCCAGGCTATCCGTATGTCCGGGTGTTTGCGCTGCTCGAACAGTTCCTCCGGGACCATACTTCCGCGGTGGGCGGGCGGAAGCTGGATGCGCGGCATCTTCGGAATGCTCTTCTCGTTCAGCACGGCGCCGATCGGGGACTCGCGAAGCACTTTTTGAAAGACGGTGTATTCGGCGGAACAAAGCGTCTGCTTCATGCGCTTGTTGTAATCGTCGCGTGACTCTCCGCGGCCGCGCCGTTCGAGATCCGGAAACGGATACATTTCGATCTCTGCGACCTCATATGGATCGAGAACGTTCATCGCTACGGCGTCGGTGCGTTGGTTCGTGAGATGGCGGAGACTGCGGGACCGCAGGCGCTCGTTTGTCTTTCCGACGTAGATCGGTTCGCCGTCGTAGTCGTAGAAGACGTAAACGCCGCATTTCGAGTTGCTCGGCACGTTGCCGTCTGCGTCTTTCGAATCGAGGAACGCGCGGATCTTCCCTCGAATTGCCTCTACGTCATGCGGCACTCGGCGAGGCCGAGCGTCCGCCGTCTTCTTCGCCAAAAGTGCTCCTGTACCGACCTGCTAGGGGCGCCAGCAAATTGCGAGTGACCCAGCGGGTTACAGGCACGGCAACCGCGTCGCCCATCGCCCGGTAACCGTCGTTATACGATCCAGGGATTTCGAACGTGTCGGGCGCGCCCATCAGCCGAGCGCATTCGCGGACAGTCATGAGCCGCGTGTGAACCTTGCAGTGGTCTACGATCATGACGACCTGACGGCTTGAACCACCTTCCGGAGTGCGCAGGCAACCCGCGACGCCGTCGAAACGGATCTCGAGGCGCTGCACTGATTTCCCCTCGTTATCTGGACGCGTGCGACGATACCCTGTGCCCGCCAGGAAGATCCCGGCGTGGACTGCCGCTTCAAGCTTTGCCTTGCCGTGGCGCGACAACATCCGTCGCAATTCTCTCGTCTTTGAGGGAGGATCACAGGGCGCCTCGCGCTCGCAGAGGTCAGAAAACATCAGTTTTTTCTGCTGTGGAATCGGTACATTCCACCAAATCCAGTCGGGATCACCGACCGCCTCGGCAGCACGAACGAGACCCGCGGTGTGGAAGGGCATCGAGGGGCTAGCCTGTGTCATTCCCTTCAATTCGATCTCTTCAGAAACGGCAATCAGGAACGCTCGCGGACGGCTCTGAGGCAAGAAAAGGCGCGCGTCGACGACAACGGCCCCCGCGCGATATCCACGCGTTCGGAGGGCCTTGTACGCCTCTACGAAATGGCGACACTCATTGGCAACGAGGAACCCGACGACGTTCTCGGCGATGAGAATCGGAGGTCGCTTATTTTCTGCCGCAAGCTCGTCAAGAACCCGAATCCATTGCCAAAAGAGACCGGAGCGAGTTGTCTTCCCCATTCCAAGCAGGTTTCCAGCAAGTGATAGGTCCTGGCAGGGGAAGGACGCCCATGCCAAGTCGCCTGGCGGGAGGTCAACTCCATTCACATTCTCAATGCTGCCAAGGCAAAAATTGTCCGCTGGAAAGTTCGCCTTATAGACGGCCTGCTTCTTTGAGCAGAGATCGTTAGCCCACACAGTTGTAAACTCTGGCTCCAAGCCCAGTCGCACAAGACCGCTTCCGGCAAAAAAATCCAATGCGGATAAGGAATGTGGAACCGCCTTGTTCATGATTTCGATAGTGCCACATCAAGAAAATGGAATATATGGAAAGATCATGAAAATGACAGAAAGGTCATGAAACTTCAAAGAAAGTACATCGGAGTACTACTGCCTTGGTGGCAATTCGGCCTCAACGTTGTCTGGCCGTAAGCAGCGCAAGCTGAGGCAACGAGACCACAGCGGTGAACAAGTAGAACCGCAATGCCAACACCGACCCGAACACGCTCACATTTCGCCCCATAAGCGGCTGCACCTCCGCTCGGTTTTGGCCGAGTTTCGCCGCAGCCCTTCCATCGTAACGGTTGGTCTCCGAGATCCGCGGCAGTGAGCCCGCAAGGCAGCGTCTGCCCTATCTGACCGAATGAGCGCAGCGGACCCGCTCGCGCCGCTCGCGGCACCGTTACTTGTGGCGCCGACAACAGCGCGGGGTCTGACTAGCTGCCGACGATTCTTCCCATCTTCCCAGCATCCAATTGCCCAAATGACAAGCGGGTGGAAAAATCCGGAGCGAAACCGATCCAAGTTCCCGCACGTGCCGAAGGGGCAGCCATCAACAATGCCGCGGGAGAAGCGAGGAGGGGGGGGGCACGGGCGAAGAACAGAAGGGTGATTGGGCCGACGGTTGCTCTCTC
>JBPCNK010000042.1:0-26752 GCA_051001345.1 Acidobacteriota bacterium
CAGGGGACCTTCTTTGCGCTGGACACGAGCCAACTCGCGTTGCAACACATCCATGATCGCGGAACGATTCCAAAGACGCGTCAACGAGTCCAGCATCGCCCGGCGGCGAAGATCATCGCATTCTGAAATCAGATCCGTTTGCGCCTTGCTGAGCGCCGTGACCCGCAGCTCGTTCTCAGCCCAGGCGGCCAGGTCACGCAGCTTTTCGAGATCCGCGCCGCTCATTTCCCGCGGGCGCCTATCCATCACGCAAAGCGTGCCGAGCTTGCTGCCATCGGCGGCTCGAAGCGGATGACCCGCGTAGAACTGCACATACGGCTCGCCTGTTACCAGCGGGTTGTCCTTGAAGCGTGGGTCTAAGTTGGCGTTTGGCACCACCATGGTGTCGTCCATCAGAATGGCATGCGCGCAGAAGGAAATCGTTCTAGCAGTCTCCGACATCTCCATCCCCTGTGAGGACTTGAACCACTGGCATTGGGCATCAATTAGCGACACCAGCGCGATGGGGACATCCAGCAACTGCCGGGCCAACCGCGTGATCCGATCAAAGCGCTCTTCGGCAGGTGTATAGAGAACCCAGAGTCCCTGCAAAGTTGCAAGGCGGGAAGGCTCATTGGGCGGTAACGGCGCCTCAAGCATGGCTTGCTCCCACAGCTAGAGGAGTAAATGAAACGGGCAGAGGGTTGAAATCCCTGCCATGAAAGTGCGTTCCTGGGAGCGTGGGCGTCCCGCCCGCAGAATCTGGCGCTCGGTCAGATGCGCGCGAGACGCGCGCGCTCCCAGGCCCAGCTTCCAAACCATCCTCACCAATCCTTGTGTTTGCTTCCAACGGAATGCTCCCTGACGGTCGCGGCTCTGTGGTGGCGCTACATTCTTCCCAGTACGAAGGCGATCACGGCCAGGAGGATTGCCGTTACGCGCAGGATGTTCAGCCCTGCCTGAACTGATTTTCCCTTGGCCATTGAACCGATCCAGGCCGGGATCGTGCTGGCGCCGACCAGGCCTATGGCAAAGATCACGCCGAACAGCGTCCCCCACTGTGCAGGCTCAAAGTGTTTGAAGGTCACGCCTACGGTTGTTGGAAAGATCGGAGCAAAAGCCAAACCGGCCAGCGCCACAGCGCCGGTTGCCGATCCCAGGGTACGGGCGTTTTTCATCAACGTGATCGCAACGAAGGCGACCAGGGCAGCCGCGGCCAGAACATAGCCTCCAATTGGAGTTAGATCGAGGCCCGTCACTCTGTCCTGCAGCCCGACGCTTAAGCGGCCGAGCATCATCGCTACAAAAAACACCGACAGAATGCGCGAGGCGCGGGCGTTATCGGCGCCCAACTCGGAAGCATAGGTTGTAATCCAGCTGGCCATGGAAACTTCCAGACCGATATAACAGAACAGTGTCAGCGCCGCGAGCCAGGTAACGACGTTTGAGAGGAGACTTATTGCCAGATCAATGCTGAACCCCGCTTCGACGACGGGGAACTGGCCCGCTCCAAGAAACGGAAACATAACACCAACAGCGAGGATGACAGCCAGAACCGTCAGCGCTTTGGAAAACCCCATTCTCTGAAACAGCGCGGCGGTTATGACCGGAACCAGAAACGCACCGAGCCCGAAGAAGGTATTTCCAATATTGCTGCCGGCCGAAGGATCGGAAAATAGCCGGGGGATCAGCGTATTGCCTCCCAGATTTACGAACTGGCCGCCGATGCCCAGCAAAACGCACGCTCCCATGATCGCCGACACCGACTTGCCGCTGCCAATCAGCAGGATCGCCGCCGCCGACAGCACGGCGCCCGCCATGAGAATTGTCCGATGGCCGAAATTGTCGATGGCAATTCCTCCGATGATGGCCATGACAACCATCGTCCATTGCAGCACTGCAACGATCTTGCCAAACTGCGCATCGTCGGCGCCGATCCGGGGTGTGAGCTTCAGCTTGATGCTTCCTAGAAGAGCCACGATGATGCCAAAAGCAAAAACCCCAAAAAGTCCGGCAAGAGTTGCCATGCGTCCTCCGTGATGTGAAATCAGTTTTCTGTATTTTCAGAACTGGGATGACAATTTCCGGGGATTATAGCGACCAATCCGGCTGAATACAAGGCTAGGGGTCAGGGGTCAGGATTCAGGGGTCAGGGTCGGAGCGTGGACGTGGCCGTGCTCGTGGACGTGCTCGTGCACGTGCTCGTGGTCGTCATCGGTATGTCCTATACAGTCGCTCACTCAAAAAGCTGACAAGGCTGGAAGCCTGTCCCACCTCAAATACCCAGAATCCACTTCGCCAGGCTGAAGTAGATGACGATGCCGAGCACATCGACCAGCGATGCAATGAACGGCGTCGACGAAACGGCCGGATCAAAGCCGGCGCGTTTGAGCACCAACGGCATGATGGCGCCGACAAGGGCGCCTGCAGCGACGACCCCCACCAGCGTGATGGCGACAACGGCGGCTACATCCATCGCATTTCCCCAAAGCACAGCCCGCCCAAGGCCGATGACTCCGAGGATGAGTCCAAGCAATAACCCGCTAATTGTCTCACGGCGGACGACGCGGGCCCACTGCCCCAGCGAGATCTCTCCGGTAGCCAAGCCGCGGATGATGAGGCTGGCGGACTGAGATCCGGAATTTCCTCCCGAACTGATGATGAGCGGCACAAAGAAAACCAGCACCCGGGCGGCTTCGATAGCTGAGTCATAGTGTCGCAGCGCGGTGCCGGTAAAAAGCTCGCCGAAAAACAGGACGACGAGCCAGCCGGCGCGCTTTCGCACGATTTCGACCAAGCCGGTTCTGAAATAGGAAGATTCCAGAGGCTCCATCGCGGAGATTCTCTGCAGATCTTCGGTGCCCTCCTCCACCAGCACGTCGATGACATCGTCGACGGTGACGATGCCGAGGATCTTGTTCTGCGCGTCGACAACCGGAATGGCAATCAGGTTGTACTTGGAAAGCGTCCGGGCTACCTCTTCCTGGTCGGTGTCGACGCGGACGGTGACGGGCGAATCATTCATGATTTCATCCATGACCTGGTCAGGTTGGGCCATCAGCAGATTGCGCAGCGACGCGACGCCCAACAGGCGCGCTGTCCCGGGCTCGACGACATAAATGTTGTAGACGATTTCGACGTCGTCGCCGATGGCGCGGACGCGCTCGATGGCTTCGGCAACCGAATGTGTCGGCGAAGTCTGCACGAAATCGATCGTCATGATGCCGCCTGCGGAAGTCTTTGGGAATACGAGCAACTGCTCAAGCTCGGCTCGTGCTTCCGCATTCAGGCGCGGGCGCAGTTGAGCCTGGGTGGAATCGTCCAGGTTGCCGAAAAAGTCAGCGCGCTCGTCCGGGGACATGTGGTTGGCGATGCTGGCGACCAGGTCCATGTCCAGGTATTCGACCATTTCCCGCCGAAGCTGCAGCGTGGGCTCGTCGAAGACCTCGACGGCTGTATCCAAAGGCAGCAGTTTTAGCAGCTGGACGGACTCTTCGATCGTAAGCGAGCGTAGCAGTACCGCCAATTCCGGAATCCGGAGGTCCACAGCCGTGGCAACGGCTTGGTGTGTATCGGAGCGAAGGATCTCTCGAAAGCCTTCAACCTGAAAATCATCCATGGAGCACCTCGCTCGGCTGTTTTCTTCTGAAATCTCTGGACGTTTTATATAAAATGCGACTTGGGGATTCCCTCATAACCGAATTCAGTTTACAAGACCAAAAGTTGCCAGTGGACAGTGGCCAGTTGACACGGAGCACCAACAGAGCCGCGACCGGAAGGTCGCGGGCCGGTCGACTGAAAGCATGATCGAGATTCTTCGTAGATTTACAGGATTTCACCCATTAGAAATACAAGGAGGCTCCATGCGGAACGATTTTTTGGGCAGGGCAAAGAGCGTTCTTCCGGTTTTGGCGGTGGCGTTACTGCAGTTGACCTGGGCGTTGGCGCAGGACGCGCCGGCCCGAAAGCCGACTTCACCGGAGGAGTACCAGGAGTTTCTCGCCGTCGCTCAGGCGCCCGATCCAGCCCGCAAGATCGAGCTGACCGAACAGTTTCTGACCAAGTACCCCGAGTCGGAGTATCTGGCGCGCGTCCACTACTACGTTACCTATGCGTTCAGCGCTCTGGCAAAACACGACAAAGTCATCGAGCACGGCGCCAAGGGGATGGCCTTTCAGAAAGATCCGAACATTTTGAGTTTGATGGCGGACGCTTACGCTGGCCAGAAGAAAAATGACGAAGCGATTGCGATGGCAAGTGAGGCTTTGGCTGCAACCGATTCGTTTGCCAGGCCCGAGAATGTCACAGCCGAGGATTGGGACAAACGGATGAAGACCTTGCGCGGCGCCAATTTGTTCCTCACCGGCAAGATTCGTTTCGAACAGGGACGGCCGGAAAAGGATGCTGCCAAGAAGAAGGGCCTAATGACCGAGGCCAAGGCTAGTCTCGAGAAAGCAATCGGAAATGAGCCGCGGATGGATCTCTACTACTATTATCTGGGCTTGGTGTCTGGCGAACTGAGTCAGAGCCAGGAGGCGCTGGCAGCATTGGCCAAAGCGGTGGTTCTCAACGGACAGTACAAACAATACGCGGAACCGGACCTGGACAAGTTCCACGCCTACTACAGTCGGGGAAAGGGTACAAAGAAAGAACTTGATGCGCTGAAGGCCAAGGCCAAAGTGGAGTTGGGAATTCAGTAGGCCTCGGGGTTAGGGAAGTGCGAACCTATTCCGAGGAGCCTGTTAAGTAGGGGTCAGGCTTCAGGGGTCAGGGGTCAGAGCCGCGAATTGAAAGGAGCGGCACAGCCTCTAATCCACGCTCAATTCGCAGTCCGCAATTCCCTGATCCCTGACCCCTGACCCCTAGTTTAGACATGACCCCATCTAATCTCCAGCAGCTTGACTGCGCAATCGTCGCCTGCCGCCTGTGTCCACGGCTGGTCGAGTATCGCGAAAAAGTCGCCCTTCAGAAGGTCCATCGATATCGGGATTTGCCTTATTGGGGCAAACCGGTCCCGGGGTTTGGCGATCCGCACGCGCAGGTTGTGATTATTGGTCTCGCACCCGGAGCCCACGGTTCAAACCGTACGGGTCGCATGTTCACCGGTGATCGCAGTGGCGAGTGGCTCTACGAGGCGCTTTTCCATTACGGTTTTGCCAGCCAGCCCCGATCGCTTGACCGCCAGGACGGGTTGGAGCTGAAAGACGCCTACATCACGGCAGCGGTGCGTTGTGCTCCACCAGACAACAAGCCCTCAACTGGGGAAAAGGACACGTGCCGCCCTTACCTCGTGCGTGAGTTGCAGTCGTTCCAGGGTGCCCGCGTGGTCTTGGCGCTCGGCGGAATTGCGGTAGAGTCTTATTGGAAAGCACGCCGTGATGCGGGGCAGAGTCTGGGCTGGCGAACGCGGCAAAAAGACGACTGGAAGACAAGCCGCCCTCTCTTCGGACACGCTCTGGAATATTTTCTGCGGGAAGGGCCAACTCTTCTGTGTTCTTACCACCCGAGCCAGCAGAACACGCAAACGGGCAGGCTGACGCGAGCCATGTTTCACAGCGTGTTTGCGAGAGTGCGACGGCTCGTGGATGCATCTTAACAGAGCCGCGAACAAACGTGTAAGTTGGCGTACTATTCAGAGGAGGTCTCATGTTCCACCCACTTTCCGTCCTTGTCACGGGCGCTACGGGCCAACAGGGAGGCGCGCTGGCGCGACTGCTTCTCAGAAGGGGCCACCATGTGCGCGCCTTGACGCGCAAGATTGACTCGCCGGCCGCGCGCGAAATCAACCGACTCGGCGCCGAGGTTGTCGCCGGCGATCTGAATGACCTAGACGCTCTGGAAAAAGCGATGCACGGCATGGAAGCCGCCTTCGCGGTTTCCACGCCTTTTGAAGCGGGAATGGATGCGGAGGTCCGTCAGGGCGTCACCGCCGCTCATGCTGCGCGGGCAAGCGGTCTAAAGCACCTGGTCTACACTTCGGTCGCCGCCGCCGACCGCCGTACCGGTATTCCGCATTTTGAGAGTAAGTACAAAGTTGAACAGCAGATCGTCCATTTGGGTATTCCGCATACGATTATTGGTCCGGTCTTTTTCATGGAGAATTTCATTTCACCGTGGTTTTTACCGGACCTGCAGAAAGGGAAACTGGCCATGGCGTTGCCGCCCGCGCGCAAGCTGGCGCAGATCTCTCTTGACGACATCGCCGAATTTGCCGCATTGGCGTTGGAGCGGCGACAGGAGTTTCTGGGCAAGCGCATCGACATCGGATCGGACGAGGTCAGCGGCCTGGAGTCGGCCGGGATTCTGTCGGGGGCTTCAGGTCGCGAGATCTCGTACGCCGAAGTGCCACTGGAACAGGTGCGTGCCTGGAGCGAAGACTTTGCAATCATGTACGAATGGTTTGACCGCGTCGGCTACTCGATCGACACGGCGGCGCTGCGGCGCGATTACCCGCAGGTGGGCTGGAGGACCCTTGAGCAGTGGGCCGCGCAGCAAAGCTGGGATATCCTGTTGCCGCAGGCGGGTGGGTGAGCTCGGGAACTTTTCTTGGAGATGGGGTTCCAAGAAGATATTCCCGGGCCATGATTAACAGCGTCGCGAGCGGGTCGGCAGCGCCACAATTAACAGTGCCGCGAGCGACGCGAGCGGGTCCGTGCCGCAGGCCAGGACTGATGGGCTATTTGATACTGCTATGTTTACCTGGAGAGTGTTAGCACTAGGAGTTGGCAACACGGGAGGGCGTATGAAGACCCAAAAGAGGTTCGCCGTTTTGAGCTTTGTATTTTTGTTTTCGATTGTCCTTCCAGTCGCGACAGCACAGACGACGCGGCCAGAATCTCTGCGCGTGGGCGGGCAAGTCCAATCTACGAAGTTGATTCATCGGGTCGAGCCGGTCTATCCCGAAGAGGCGCGCGCAGCCCGCGTTTCCGGGACGGTGGTGATGCAAGTAACCGTCGACGAACAGGGCGTGGTCTCTGACGTCAAAACGATTCGAGGCCACTCGCTGCTGGATAGTGCGGCCGTTGATGCCGTCAAGCAGTGGCGTTATAAGCCGACCCTCCTCAACGGAGAACCGGTTCCGGTCATCGCGACCGTCATGGTTCAGTTCTCTCTGGATGGAAAAACCAGTTCAGAGCCAATGATGTTGCAATTGAAAATCGACTCTGCCGGAAACCTCTACAATAGAGCCGAATTGCTTTCTATCGAACAGGCCGTCGCCCTGGTCTGGCAGGCCACCGGGCCAATCATCTGCGAAGCCCATCCGACGGTATCTTCCGAAATCGTTCGGAAAGCTGTGGACGAATTGCAAGGAGCGACTGGGAAGCAAGTTCGTGTGGTTTTGACTCCGCCGCACCTTGAACCCTCGGATGCCGAAATCGCGCGGAGTCAGGGCTACAGGCTTGTCTCGGCGTTGCTGCGCCCGGCGGCCCTTCGCGATGACCGGGCGATGAACGAGCTACCCAGGCCATTGCGGGAAGCATCCGTGGTTGAATTCGAACTGACGGTTGACGCAGCAGGCGCCATCGTCATGGTTCGGCAACTGGACGGGGCTGGGGCGCCCGGACTGGAGGCCGAACTGGCCAAGGCCAGGATTGATGCCGTTCAAGGGCCGGGCGCGTACAACCTGAAGCTTTGGGTGACAAGCGCGGCCAGGTGAGCAGTGGGCCGTGTTGTCAGTGTAGCGATGTCAGTGCCGCGAACGAAGAGAGCGGTGACATTGAGGCGCGGGCGATTCTGTCCAGTGCGCCTCCAATTCTGAAAGGAAAAAGCCACCGGCTGGAAGCTGGTGCCCCCCTCCGCGCGATTCGACCATTTGCTGATTGGATGAAATTGAGGCAGCCGCAAAAGCCACCGGCCAGGCGGCCGGTGCCACCCTCCATCCTCATGTTTGGCGTTTGGCGGCGTTGCGGCGCTTTCGGGTGATCAGGTGCTCGAGCAGAGTTCGACCCTGTTGCATCCGGCCATCGCGATATTGCTGGAGGATTCGTTCGAACCAGTTTTGAACGCGGGGAGACAGCCGGCGTTCCTCAAAATAGGACTGCAAGAAGGCCTGCCGGAAGGGCTCACTGGCATGGCGTCCCAGTGATCCGAGAAACTGTACCAGGTCCCGCAACGCATAGACGCCGCGCAGTAGGCGGCCGCGCCGTATCATCGTCCGCTCAATGTCTATGAGGAAGATTTTCGGATCGGCCGATGCACCGATCTGCAACAAGACGTGGCGCGACTTCAAATCGCCGTGCGCGATTCCTCGGTTGTGCCAGTTTGCTATGGTGCGGGCGAGCGGTCCTGCCAGGGTCTCGAGCGATCCGGGATAGCTCGGATGAATGGGCAGTGCGTGGCGGTCTTCGGCTTGCAGCTCGTAGACGTCGGGGAGCTCCGCAATCACGGCAAAGCTGTTGCGGTTCCACCAGGAACGGCGCGGCCGCACTGCGGCGATAATGACGGGAGCCAGCAGGCCTGCTCGAGCCAGCGACTGCGACGTCCAGAGAAGTCGCAGAGCTGTAGGCCGTCGCCACAATCGAAATAGTGATGGGTTCTGGAAGTATTGACCCAGCCAGCGCCGCCCGGGGTGTTCGGCCAGTTCAAAACGATGGATCCGTCGCCCGTGGCATTCCAGAATTGACTGGCCGCCCGGCCGGTGCTCGAGTAACTCGGGCTGACAAAGAATGTTGTGGAGAGCAGGGCAGTCGAACGCTGGATCGATCCAGCCGATCCAGCCTTCCGACCGATGACGCTTCATGCGGCGTCCCGAAATTACGAGGCCCGTTTGGTTCGGTACAAGGCCGCGTAGATTCGCCGCATGGGAGAAATGAAATAGTCCTGCAGAAGCTCACGGAAAGCGGTCGGATTTTCAGCCAGGGTGCCGGCGTGATATCGGCTGACCAGAAAGGTCAATCGCATGACATCGGCTTTGCCCTTGTTCTGAATGACTTCGAAGGCCTGATCGAAATTTGTCCTGAAGGGAAACAGTTCGGAGAAAGTGAGGTCTTTGAATTCGACGATTCGCCGCGGATGTTCGTTGTGATTATGCTGGTAGAACTCGCGTAGCTGTTTGAGAAAAGACTGATAGTCGAAGTCCTCGACCTTGTTGTTGACACTCACTTGGACCAGGTACTCTTCCTCTTCAATGTAACCATTCAGGCCGTACGTGAAATCCAAATCATCCTTCGCGAATTTGATGCGGTGGCCCTTGGCGTCGTGAAAGCGCTTGAGTTCTTCGTCGCCCAGTTCGGTATCCAGTTTTTTCTTTTCGGCCGTTACATAGTACGGGCCTACATTCGCATACCAGTCGTCGATGGCATCGCGAAGCGTTCGATCGATCCTCTCCAGCGTCTTCTTGGTCGTGCGAGGCGGGGGAAGCCTCGGAGGAGGGGGAGGGGGTGGTGGCTGCTGTTTCCTGGCGGAACCCTTCTTGGCTTTTGCCGGCGGAGAAACTTTGGCAGCCGCAGCCGGGGCCGGTTTGGCCGTAGATGGAGCCGGCGTCGGAGCAGCAGCCTTTGCTTTGGCCTGGGTCGTCTGCTGCCGGGCAGCCGCTTGAGCGAAGGCGAGCTTCCTTTTGGGTTTCATAGCCGGCTTAGCTTTTGGAACTGCCTGCTTTTTAACAGCTACCTGCTTTTTAACAGCTACCTGCTCTTTAACAGCTACCTGCTTTTTAACAGCTACCTGCTTTTTGGCAGCTACCTGCTTTTTGGCAGCTACCGGCCTTTTAGAGGATGCCAGCTGTTTGGAAGCTGCCAGCTTTTTCCCTTTAGGCTTAGGCGCAACGCGGTGCTTCGGTGGCTTGGGCAGGGAGGACTTGGAGGGACGGGACTTGGAAAAAGCCTTTGCCTTATGTCGGGAAGCGACGGATTTTTTTACGGTCGAGGGCTTCCGAACTTTAGACTTCGCGGAACTTGGTTTGCGCGTTTTTTTCGGATCGGCTTTGGTCTTTTTCTTTGGCTTTGCCATAGTGAGGTCGGAGCGTATCCAGCTATGTACTTGAAACGATTAAAGATAGAAAGTCAATCCGCGTCGCACCCGATCATCAGGCTGCCTACAAGTAAAAAGTCCTTTAACATGTTACCACTTTTTTTGGCCGAGCTTAAGGGGAATTACGGGTTTTGAACAGGTTGTGGGTTGCCGGTGCGCCGGGAAGCGATAGCCACGCCCGAAAAAATGCAGGCTGCACCGACGGCCAGATCCCACCCGGCGCGCTCGTCGAGGATCCAGATTGCCAGCACGGCCGTGATCACCGGCTGCAGGTAAATGTAGACAGCCACAGTCGATGTGGGAGCACGCTGGAGCGCGTAGTTGTTCAGCAGGTAGGCTCCAACTGACGGAAATGCAATCGCGAAAAGAATGATCCCCCAGGCTCTGGAGGAATACGAAAACGAGATGGGCTCAAGCAGCGCCACTGGCAGCATCGCCAGTGAGCCGAATGTAAAGACCCAGGCAACCACGGTCCAGGCGCTTTGCCGTTTCAGAATGTCGCGGGTTACCACCAGGTAAATTCCGTAGATCAGGCAGTTGGAAAGAATCATCAAATCGCCCAACAGCGATGCGCTTTGTGTTCGATCGCTCCACTGAAAAACCAGGAACAGAACGCCCAGGAATCCCAGAGAGATCCCGAACCAGTTTTTCAACGACGGTTTCTCCTGACCCTTCACCGTCGCGGCAATCAAAGCAAAGATGGGGATGGTTCCGACCAGAACCGTCGTGTGCATGGCCGTTGTCAGTTTCAGGCCGTTGATCGAAAGCAGTTGATTGAGGGTGACTCCGAGCAGCCCATAAACGAGGACTCGTCCGTAGTCGCCCCAGTTGCCGAGGGAAGGTTCGCGGCGCAGCTGGCAGAACAACTGCAGGACAGCGGCTGCGCCGAGACTGCGGAACAGGGCGAAGGTCGAAGGACGGATTTCCAGGAGGCCCAGTTTGCCGACTACAGGAAACGCCCCGAAAAAAAGTTGAACGAACAGTAACGCCACGTGGACGCGCCAACCCGAGGCGGGGCGCTCGACGGGAATCTTGCGGAGGAAACCGGAGGGAAAAAAGCGTGGACGTTGCGGATCGTCCGGTACTTCGGCCTGCCGAGGCGTCGGCTTCATTGCGCCAACGCGTCAATCGCCTCGGGATCAAATCCGATCAGGACCCGACCGTTCAAGTGGCAAGTGGTCAGGAGCAGGAATACAAGAAACCGCACCTTGTATTCCTGCCACTGACCACTTCGGAGTCGTCCCCGCGGTTTGACTCTCTTAATCCGCAATTGGGATCAGGCGGCCTGCGAAGTTTTGTGGGCGTCGGCTTCAAGCTCATCCAGTTTGACGAGCTTGATCGAGCGGGCCAGACCCATCAACTGGAGCGCGCGGATTCCCATCCAGTTCATGTCCAGCTCGTACCAGGCCAGCCCGTGGCGCGCCGCCGTCGGGTGGGCGTGATGGTTGTTGTGCCAGCCCTCTCCGAAGGTGATCAGAGCTACCCACCAGTTGTTGCGGGAGTCGTCGGTGGTTTCAAACCGGCGCGAGCCCCAAATATGGGCAGCCGAGTTGACAAACCAGGTGGAGTGCAGTCCAAAGACCAGGCGCATAAAAACACCCCAGGTCACAAGCTGCCAGCCGCCGATCGCGTACAAGATGAACCCGAGAATTATCGTGGGCACCAGAAAAAACCGGTCAAGCAGGCGGTAGAAACGATCCCGATACAAATCCGGAGCATAGCGCTGCATCAGAGCAGGATCGTTGCGCTCGGCCGACGGGGCCAGAATCCATCCCATGTGCGACCACCAGTGGCCGTCACGCGGCGAGTGCGGATCGCCCGCCTGATCGGAGTGCTTGTGATGTCTGCGATGAGTGGCGACCCAGAAAATTGGGCCGCCTTCCATGGCCAGCGTCGCGCAAATCGTCAGAAAGTATTCCACCCATTTGGGCACTCGGTAGCTGCGGTGTGTCAGCAGACGGTGGTAGGACATGCCGATGCCCAGGCTTCCGGCAACCCACCAAAGGAAGAGGCTGACGGCAAGCGCCTTCCAGCTGAACATGAAGAGCGCCGGGATTGCGCCCAAGTGCAAGCCTACCCAGAACAGGCCAAGTCGCCAATCTGGCCGACGATCAGTTTGCCGCATCGCTGTTTGTAATTTCATCGAGCCTCACAAGAAAAAATTTGCGACCGCATCGGTCGCTGCAACAATAGTAAGTGAATACGGTGGGGAAAATTGTAATAGTTCTGTAATTTCGGGGAATTGTAATAGTTTTGTAATAACGGATAGAATTACGAAGTACGAGGGACGAAGTACGAGGGACGTTTAGGAGGGACGAAGGACAAAGTACAAAGGACGAAGTACGTGCCGTGATCACTTATTTTCACACCATCGGATAGGTAATCCGATGGCGGCCACGAGCACGAGCACGAGCACGTGCACGTCAACGAGCACGGCCACGTTGTCGCCCTGACCCCTGATCCCCGAAGCCTGACCCCTGCCTTTCAAGGTTCGGCGACGAAGCGGTAACCGACGCCGCGGACGGTGATGAGATGTCGCGGTTGGGATGGATCTGATTCGATGTAACGGCGCAGGCGCACAACAAAGGCGTCGATTGCCCGTGTATCGGTGTCCTCGCGCAGTCCCCATACCTCTTCGAGAATCAACTTGCGCGACACGGTCTGGCCTTCGTGCCGGACCAGAAAGCGCAGTAGTTCGGTTTCCATCAACGTTAACCGCAGGATGCGCTCGCCGACCCGCAACTGCTGGGCGCTGAAATCGATGACCTTCGAGTCAAACGTGAAAACTGACGCGGCCACCGGCGGCGCCAAAGGAGATTGTGGTTGGTCCGTCGTCTCTCTTTGGCCGTTGCGTAGCCATTCGCGGCGGCGCAACAAGCCCCCCAGCCGCGCCAGCAGAATCTCCAGATCAAAGGGCTTGCTCAGATAATCGTCTGCGCCCGACTCAAAACCACGCAGAATATCGTCGGAGCGGCCGCGTGCAGTCAGCATCAGGATGGGAACAAAGTGCTGAGCCTCGCGCAGTTCGCTGGCCACCACGAATCCATCTTTGTCGGGCAGCATGACGTCCAGCAGGACGGCATCGTAGTGACGGCTGGTGTCAAATAGGCGGTCCAGCGCAGACTGCCCCTGGTCGACTACGTCAACGTCATAACCTTCGGCCTCCAGGTTGAAGCGCAGGCCGTCGGCCAGATGGGCTTCGTCTTCGACTATCAGAACGGTTGGCATCGGCTAGACTCGCGGCAGGTGGAAGGTGAAGGTACTGCCGCGGCCGATGCCTTCGCTCTCGGCAAAGATGCGCCCGCCATGCTCGCGGATGATCGAGCGGACAATGAACAAACCGAGCCCGGTTCCCTTAAAGCGCATCCTGCCGTGGCCTGGCACGCGGTAAAAACGATTGAAGACACGTCGGAGCTGATCGGGCGGAATCCCGATGCCGTGATCGGTGATCCGGACGGCGATGCGGCGCGAATCGATGTCGGCCAGTTCGACTTGGATCCGGACGTCTTTGTCTGAATACTTGACAGCGTTCTCCAGTAGATTCGAGATGGCCGTGCGAAGTTCATCGGCGTCTCCTAGTACTAGCGGAGGCGGCTGTCCGGGAGCCAAAGCGACGCATAGGATCGCCTCCCCGGGCAAATCATGGCGCGAGCGTGTGACTTCGACGCACTCAGCCAGAGTTTTCCACAAATCGAAAGTGGTCCGCTGGTTGCTCGAGCGGTGGTGTCCGGCGCGTCCGGCGCGCAGCACCTGCTCAACGGTGTCGAGCAGCCGTTGGGTGTCGGCCAGCATCACGTCGTAGAACTCGCGGCGCCGCGTCTCGTCGACTTCGCGCAGCCGCAGCGTTTCCAGATAGAGCCGGATCGAGGCGATCGGCGTTTTCAATTCGTGCGTGACGGAGTTGATGAAGCTGTCCTGCTGCTCATTGCGTCGAATCTGTCGAACCAGGAATATTGTGTTGAGGACCAGACCGCCGATGATGGCCAGAAAGAAAATGATCCCCAGGACGAGCAAGGCTACTTGCCGCCAGTTCAGCAGAATCCATCCGACGTTGAGCACAACGGCCAACGCCACCAGACAAGAGCCGAAAATCGTAAAAAAGAGGGCGGCCTTGTTACGGCCCTGCAACTGCATAGAAAGCATTGTAGACGAAATGGCGGGGACGAAGGACTAAGGACTAAGGACTAAGGACTAAGGATTAAGGACGAAGGACTAAGGGCTGAGGGCCAAGGACTAAGGACTAAGGAATGGATTAGTGACGGATTGTTCATCGCGGCGTCTGGGAGAGTTGCTTAGTCCTTCTATTCTTAGTCCTTAGTCCTTCGTCCTTAGTCCTTCGCCTTTAGTCCTTCGTTGGTTAGAGTTTGGTGACGTTTTCCGCCTGCAGGCCTTTGGGGCCCTGCGTGACCGTGAATTCAACCGACTGGCCTTCTGCCAGTGTTTTGAACCCTGAGCCCTGAATGGCTGAATGGTGCACGAAGACATCGCTTCCGGAAGCGCGCTGGATAAATCCATAGCCCTTCGCATCGTTGAACCACTTAACGGTCCCCTGTTCCCTGTCAGTCATGGTTTACCCTTTCGAAATTCTTGCGCTGTCTTCGTACTGCTTCGAAAACAAAAAAAAAGCCGCTAGCCTCGAAATCAGGCTTCAGCAGCTCTCCTTACCACCGATTCATTACAAAAACCTGCCACAAGAGGCCGTGAGAATAGCGCACGAAAAAAGAAGTTGTCAATGGGCTTTTTCAGTAGGCAGTGGGCAGTCGGCAGTTGGCAGTCTTTCAGGGCCACGAGCGTAAGCGAGTGGGCAATCAGTGGCAGTGTCTGGAGCTTGGTTGCCTCTGATTGCCCGCTCCCTTACGGTCGCGGCTCTGACGGACTGCCTACTGCCCACTCTTAAGATATCTGTCGAACCATTCGACCATTCTATTGTAGGCATCCTCGACGTTCTCGCGGCGGTTCCAACCGTGTCCCTCGCCTTCATACAAAATCAGCTCGCTTATCTTGTCCAACTCGGCCAGCCGGCTGTGGAGCATTCTGGACTGCGCGGGCGGGACGACCCTGTCTTTGGTCCCATGGACCAACAGCAGGGGCGCCTCGATGCTCTCGGCGTAGGTCAGCGGCGAAGCCTGGCGGTGCAGCTCCGGATGCTGGTGGGGCAGCCCCATCCGGTTCTTGAAGAAGTTGTAGACGACCGGATTTAGTCCTTCAAACGCAAACAGAGACGACCAGTCGCTGATTCCAAACCAGCTGACGGCGGCTCGAAACAAGCCGGGAGCCAGTCCGATGGTCAAATTTGTCAGGTATCCCCCGTAGCTTGTACCGAAAATTCCCAACCGGTCCCGGTCCACGATCGGAAAATTTCGCAGCCCGCGCGCCGTCATCAGAACGTCCGTATGGTCGACGTCGCCGATCCGCAGGAGATCGGCTTCTTCGAACGCGCGTCCCGAGCCGATGCTGCCGCGATAGTTCGGACTGATGACGACGTATCCGTTTTGGGCGAGGATCTGCCTGGATGGGCTCCAGGCCAGGCTGTCCTGCATCGAAGGGCCTCCGTGCAACGCGACGATAGCCGGGACTCGTTTCTCGGGGGTAGCCTCGGGAGGAACGTAGAGCACCGCGTCGACGATGGCGTCGTCGTCGGTCCGAAAACGCACGGCTGTGGCGCCCACCAGTGTGGAGCGCGCAATGGAGGCTGGCATGTTGCGGGTCAATTGGCGCGCCGTGCCGGGCGCCAGCGAGCCGGGGGGCAGCAGGAAGAGCTCGGCGGGCTGAACCGGCGTCGTAGCGAGAAATGCTAGCGTGCCGTCGGTTGCCGCCCTCGGCGCCAGCACGGTACCGCCTCCGCCAAAGAGTTTGCGCGTTCTGCCTGCCGGATCTTGTTTCCATAGCCCCCAATCGACGGCGATGCCGCCTCGGTTGGATACAAAGAGCAGCGATCCATCCGCGAGAACCTGAAAGGCGCGGTCCTCTCCGTCGCCCTGGGTAATCTGCACGGCAGGGAGATCTCCGGCCGCGTCAACGCGCCACACTTTGTCCCAACCGGAACGAGCCGAGAGAAAATAGATCGCCTTTCCGTCGGGACTCCAACGAAACGGCGCACCAAAGGGATAGAAGGCAAACACGATCCCTTTTTGCGCGACAACGACGCGCTCGGCCCGTGTCTCCAGATCGAAGACGACCAGGTCGTTGTCGGAAAAGTAGTCGCGGCTGCGGCGTAGAAACAACAGGCGCTTGCCGTCGGGGGAAACCTGCGGGAGCAGTTCGTCGCGATCTGTTTCGGTCAGCCGGATGGGCGCAGAACCGTCCACTGGGGCCTTCCAGAGGTCCGTGCGTTGCTCGCTGCGTCCTGCCACGATGATCGATTTGCCGTGGGGCATCCAGTCGTATGAATCGGCCTCAAGCTTCCACTCCGGAAGCGGCGTGGCTTTGCGAGTGGAGATGTCCAGGATGTGAAAGGTCCCAGCGGAAACGTACGAAAGCTTGTTTCCATCGCGCGAAAGCTGCAACTGGGAGGGTCCGGCCGATTGGGTCAGCGGCGTCATGATGGCGGTGGCGGCGTCCATGGCGTAGACGTCGCGTGTTCCTTCGTGGTTTGAGATGAGGTACAGCGTTTTCGAATCATTCGAAAACGAGAAATCCGACACGGAGCGAATCGAAGCCAACTCGGCGGCGCTCAGACCGCGGCGGCCAGCGTTCAAGTTGCAAGTGAACAGGGGCAGGAATACAAGTAAGGCCAGGAAAGTAGTTGCTGCGATTGGCAACTGGCGTCGCGGTGAGCTCATGACTAGTATTCTAAGATAAGAAGATCGCATTTCTTATGAATGGAGGGTAATTGACAGAAAAGCGCACAGGGCTGGAGCCCTGTGCCCACTGTCACCTCTTCCTTGTATTCTTGCCACTGACCAATTGCCACCTGTACTGTCACCCCCTTTCTTGTGGTCCTGCCACTGATCACTGGCCATTTGAACGCACTGAACTTCAGGCCCTTCAAGCGCGTATAATGAATGAGGCGTCGTTGTTTGTGGGCGGGGCCTATTTTTGATGGATCAACTACGGGTTGTGCTTGAGAAGGTTCGCACGCTCGCCTCCGAGTTCGGCGAACGCTTTGTTGGGTGGTGGCGTACTTCCGGCAATCGCAAAAAGGCCTATCTGCTCGGCGGCATTCCGGCCGGAATATTCCTGGTTTTCTTTCTGTATCTCTGGTTTTCCGCAGGCTACGCGTCCGAACAGCTGACGCGGCCGTCGTTTGTCTACGACACGCGGGCCAAGGTGTGGTTCAAACTGCAGGATCCGCGGGGCACCCATGTCCCGCTTGAAGTCATTCCGCGACACGTTCAACAGGCGATCCTGGCGGCCGAAGACCGTCGCTTTTACGATCACGGTGCGTTGGACCTGCAGGGTATCGCGCGCGCTGCTTGGGTCAATACCAAGGCGGTGCAGATTGTCGAAGGCGGAAGCACGCTGACCCAGCAGCTGGCGCGCCAGATCTTTCTGACGCACCGTCGTACGCTGATGCGCAAGCTCCAGGAGATGGTTCTGGCCATCCGGCTGGAGAATCTCTTCTACAAAGAAAAGATTCTGGAGATGTACCTGAACCGCGTCTACCTGGGATACGGCTCCTATGGGATGGAAGCGGCGGCACAGGATCTCTTTGGAAAGAGCATTCGGCAAGTCAATCTCGGAGAGGCGGCCGCGCTGGCTGCCATCGTTCGCTCGCCGAACAATTACAATCCCCGCGCGGGACTGGCGGCAGCCCAGCGACGGCGCGACCAGGTGCTCGAGCGAATGGTCGGCGTGGGTTTTCTGACCAGCGAGCAGGCTCGCGCGGCGGCAGCCACGCCGTTGAAACTCTCGCGCCGCAGCACTGCTGGCGCTCACACGGAGAACTACGTCAAAGACTATGTCCGGTCCGAGCTGGTCCGCATACTGGGTGAAGGAATTCTCAATGACGCCGGACTGCGGATCTACACCACGTACTCCGCGGAAGTCCAGGCGATGGCCCAGCAGGCCGCAGTCAGTGAGCTGGCGCGCATTGAACAATCCAAGCGTCTGTTTCGCCACAAGAATAAAAGCGATCCGCTGCAGGCTGCGGTCGTCGTACTGGAACCGGAGACCGGCGCCATCGTGGCCCTGGTTGGAGGCAGAGACTACGGAGACAGCCAGTTCAATCGACCGATCCAGGCGCTGCGCCAGCCGGGCTCGGCGTTCAAGCCCTTTATCTATGCGCAGGCATTGCGTCACGGCCTGACTCCGGCGACTCGGATTCGGATCGGTACGGAAATGCAGTATGTCGAAGACCCCGACACTCTGGCGCTGGTCGAGGAGCCGGTGACGCGGACTATTCTGATGCGGGACGCTTTGAGACGGTCGGAAAACCGCGCGGCGACCGAGTTGCAGCGCATCGGAGGAACCCGCGAAAGCATCGCGTTGGCCCGGCAGTTGGGAATCACGACCGATCTGCCCGAGGTCGAGTCGCTGGCGCTTGGAAGCGGCGAGGTGCGGCTGCTGGAACTGACGGCCGCTTATGCGGCTTTTCCCAACGGAGGCAACGCCGTCACTCCGTTTGTAATTCGGGAAGTTCAGAATGCCCGGGGGCGAACGCTGTACCGGATGCAGCCCCGCCAGCGCGCGGTGCTCGACGGCGCCCACGCCTTTCAAATGGTCTCGATGCTGCGCGACGTCGTATTGCGAGGGACGGCCGCTTCGGCGGCGCGGCTGGGCGTGACGTTTGCTGTGGCCGGCAAGACGGGCACCACCAACGACTACAAGGACGCCTGGTTCGTCGGATTTTCAACCAGCCTGGTTTGCGGTGTCTGGGTCGGCTATGACGATCCGCGCCCGATCATGCCGGGGGGCTACGGCGCGCAGTTGGCGCTGCCGATCTGGGCGCAGACGATGCGGGGCGCCGAGCGTCTCTATTCGCCCGGGCCCTTTCGCATGCCACCCGGGCTGCATCCCGTGGAACTGTGCCGCGCCTCGGGGGGATTACCCACAGCTGGATGCAACGAAGTTCTGGGCGAGGATGGCTTGTTTGTTTCAAACATCTACAGCGAAATCCTGATCCCCGGAACGGAACCGGACTTCTATTGCGACGTACACCAAGTTGTCGAACGGCCTGATCTGTTTTCGCGCATAGGCGGAGTTATTGGGAAGATTTTTAAGGATCCATGAGAAAGAGTCGCGAGTCGCGAGGGCAGTAGGCAGTAGGCAGTAGGCAGTGCCGCGACCTTCCGAGCCGCGCGCGTAAGCAAGCGGGCAGTTGGTGGCAACCATTTGGGACACTGTTGCCACTGATTGCCCACTCGCTTACGCGCGTGGCTCGGACGCCTGAGCCCTGTTTTTTTGCAACTGTTGGGGCGGGAGGTTCTCTTATAATAACGGTGTCCACCCTGGGAGGGTTCTCGTAATGATAAAACGCAGTTCTGCTATCCTTTTGGTCCTTTTGGCTGGTTTGCCGGTACTGGGCGCCAGCGACGACAAGCCGAGCGAAGCAATACTGGCCGCTTACAAAGGCAAATGTCAGCCCTGTCACATGGCCGACGGCAATTCCAAAGTCAAGGCGATGAACTTCTGCGATGCGGAATGGAAAAGCGGCAGCGGCATCAAGCAGATCACCAAGGTCATCATCGACGGCGTCCCCAACACCGCCATGAAGGGTTTCGGCGACAAACTCACCACCGAAGAGATTCTGGGGCTGGCCAAGTACGTCAGGTCCTTTGATAAGACGCTTAACGGAGAGAAGTAGGGTAGCCTCGGGTCGGATCGAAACCATCCAACCGGATCCGCTCGCGTCGCTCGCGGCACTGTGATGTTGCCACCGGCTAAAAGCCGGTGCCACTCCCGCTTTGCTACGGGCGCTCGATGACTAACTTCCGAAAGTCGGCGTTGAAGGGCGTGTCGGATTGTGTTCCGGCAACCTTGCCCCGATAATCCTTCCAGTAATGCTCGAAACCACTTTCGACCCGCAGGCGTTCGCCTGTGACCGGGTCGACCACGTCCTCGACCCCAAGGATCGCCTTGGAGAAGGCCTGCATACTCCGATCGCCCGATGTCTGCTGGTTCTCAAAGGCCGAAGCGATCTGTTTGGAAATCTCCTGCTGCGTCCGCGTGACGATGGCTGATGTGTTGGCTGCGATTCCTTGTTGCATGGCCACCCACTGCGGATTGAGCGCGATCGATCCGATCATGGTGGGCAGTACAGGATCGGCCTCGGCGTTTCTCGCGGCGGGAGCAGTGTAGCCGAAAAGTTTTTCGCCGTTCCACAGGCTTCCGCCCGGGGACTAGACCTGCTGGGTGACGGCGAAATAATATCCTCGCTGCGGCTGGTCGCCGCGACGGCATGTGAAGGCCGCCTGGCCCCCGCTGAGGCGAATGACCATCCCCAATTGGCCGAATTCTGAATAAATCCGGTTTATCGCGGCCACCGAGGCAGGTCGCTCAGCCGTTGTGACGCGAAGGTCGGAGCATCCGGGGCCGATCATACTGGTGACATAATCGCGTGCAAACTCGGATCCGGACAGGAAACGCCGCACCTTAAGCTGAACTCCATAGCCGGGCGAGTACCACGAGCCTTCGCCAAATCCCCCCATCTGAAGCATCGCCGAGGGTACGACAAACGTCGGAACGTCGGAGTCACCGCCTGTGAGTTGAATCGCTCCGTCGGGGGAAACCGCCCGCCAGGCAGGTCTCAAGTCAACGGAGGCGAAACGGAACATTCCGCCGGTGACGTTCCATCCTGCAGGTATCTTCATACTGAAAGCATTCTCGCGCGGGTCATTCCAAACCAGATAGCTCGTCTCTGGACGTCGGGGCTCTGAAGCCGGCTGTGCCAGCGGCTTGAAGCTGGTCAGGATCCTGGCGAAAGTGTCGGTCGTTGTCGCGTAACCAGCCTCTGGAGCCGACAGCGTGCAGATCAAAGCGGCCGTACCCGTCGGCAGCGGCGACCAGGTCAGCAATGCCACAGACGTTCCTTCCGGAGAGGTACCGCGCATCCGAACCGCCGCTGACCCGGCTGCCTGCGGCGCGTTCCACCTCACCTGTGGTTTCATCTTGGAAGCCACTGAACGCAGAACAGAGTTTGCCGTGGCCGGGCCGAGCACACCCTGGAGGAAAACCGGGCTGAACAGCACGTCCTCGCCAGCGGCGCCGCGCAACTGGATGACACTTTCGGATGCGTGAGTCTGTACGCGCCAGCCAGGCGGTACTTCAACGCTGAAGCCCCTGGGGTCGCGGTGGGTTTTTGCTGCCGGCTGCGCGGCGTTTGCGCAGCCGAGTGAGGCCGTCGAAGAGAGGATCAGCGTGGCTGCCAGCAGGCGGATCGTCAACATTGATCTTCGGCAGATCCTCTTTGCTGTAAACCGCGGATGCATTCTTGTTTTTTGGGTCACGAAAAACCTTTCCGGGTGGGACAGGCTTCCAGCCTGTCAGCTTTCAGGTGGGTCGGTCCTAGGACACAGCGACCACGTCCACGTCCACGGCCACGAGCACGACCTAACCCCTGAAGCCCTGACACATATTATCAACCATGGCACTGCCGGCTCAAGTCTTGGCGGGGATGTTGCTGGCAACGGCATGTGAAGGCGATTAGCATCTCTGCCCGGGGGCCGCTCGCTTACGCGCGCGGCACTGCCTACTGCCCACTGGCGACCGGCGACTGGCGACTTACTTGTATGGCCGCTGCGACTGTTATAAACTTCTGCCCATTTTCCGCAGGTTTACTTGTCCTCATCACCAGGGAGGAGTTATGACGCAGGTCAATGTCGCACTAATCGGATACGCGTTTATGGGCAAGGCGCACAGCAACGCCTACCGCCAGGTCTCACCCTTTTTTTCCCCGCGCGTCGAGCCGCGCCTGAAAGTACTGTGCGGCCGCAATCGGAAAAATGTCGAACAGGCCGCACGCAAGTACGGCTGGGAACAGGTTGCAACCGACTGGCGGGAAGTTGTTCGGCGCAAAGACATCGACGTCGTGGACATCAGCACTCCGGGCGATAGTCATGCCGAGATTGCGATTGCCGCGGCCAAGGCCGGCAAAGTTGTCTTCTGCGAAAAGCCGCTTGCCAATACGCTGGCCGAAGCCAACAAGATGCTGGCCGCAGTCGAGAAGGCAGGCGTCCTGCACATGATCTGTCACAACTATCGCCGGGCGCCGGCCGTCATGCTGGCTCAGCAGTTGATCGAACAGGGCAAGCTGGGCGACATTTACCACTATCGCGGAACCTACCTGCAGGACTGGATCGTCGATCCCAACTTTCCCTTGGTCTGGAGACTGGAAAAAGACAAAGCCGGCTCGGGTGCCCTGGGCGATATCGCGGCGCATTCGATTGACCTGGCGCGGTTTCTTGTCGGCGAAATCACCGAAGTGTCCGCGGCGCTGGAAACATTCATCAAAGAGCGGCCGCTTCCGGACAATCCTCGCAAAAAAGGGAAGGTGACCGTCGATGACGCGGCCGCATCCGTCGTGCGGTTTGCAAATGGCGCCCTGGGAACCATCGAAGCCACCCGCTTTGCCACGGGCCGGAAGAACTACAATCGGTTTGAGATCAACGGCAGTAAGGGAAGCGTTGCGTTCAATCTCGAGCGGCTCAATGAGCTGGACGTATTTCTCAGTTCCGATCCCGGAGCGGTGCAAGGCTTCCACAACGTGATGGTCACCGAGGGCGCGCACCATCCCTATGTCAAAGCGTGGTGGCCGCCGGGACACATCATCGGGTACGAGCACACGTTCACCCACACTGTTTACGACCTGATGGAGGGGATCGCCGACAGCAAGCTTCCCAGCCCCAACTTTCGCGATGGAGTGGCCAATCAGAAAGTGCTCGACGCCATCGAGCGGGCCGCGAAATCGAAGAAGTGGGTGACGGTCGGTTGAGATCAGTCGCCAGTCGCCGGTCGCCAGTCAAAACCACCGGCCAGGCGGCCGGTGCCACTGCCAACAGAGCCGCGACCGGAAGGTCGCGGGCTGGTAAACAGAAAGCGTGATCGAAAATCAGGCTCAAAAAACAAGACTTCACCAATTGTTAATTCGAAGGAGATGCTATGAAGATCGGCGTTTTTATCGTCCTGTTCGGCAACAAGCCATTTGAAGAAACGCTCGACTATGTCCGCGAGCTGGGTGTTGAGGCCGTCGAGATCGGAACAGGCGCCTATCCGGGCGACGCGCACTGCAAGCCCGCCCAGTTGCTGGGCAACGCTGCCAAGCTCAAGCAGTTTAAGAAGGCCATTGAGAGCCGCAACTTGTCGATCAGCGCGCTGAGCTGTCACGGCAACCCGCTGCATCCCCAGAAGAAGATAGCTCAGCAGCACCATCGCATTTTTGAGCAAACCGTAAAGCTGGCTGCAAAACTGGATGTCGACCAGGTGATTACGTTTAGCGGGTGTCCCGGCGGAGACCCCCGCGCGACGCAGCCCAACTGGATCACGGCGCCCTGGCCGCCTGAATTCATGGAGGGGCTGGAGTGGCAGTGGAAAGAGCGAGTGACACCCTACTGGAAAGAGACGGCGAAGTTTTGCAAATCCAACGGAGTCAAAGTCGCCATTGAGATGCATCCCAATTTCGTTTCCTACAATCCGGAAACAATGCTCAAGCTGCGCGACATCGCTCCGGGTGTCATCGGGTGCAACTTTGATCCGAGCCACATGTTCTGGCAGGGCATCGACATTCCGGCGGCGATCCGGGCGCTGGGCGACTGCATCTATCACTGCCACGCCAAGGACTGCAAGATCGACGCGCGCAATACGGCGGTCAACGGAGTGCTGGACGCCAAGCGCTACACCGACGAGATCCATCGGTCCTGGATCTTCCGGACGGTCGGCTACGGCAACGACGACGGTATTTGGAAAGCAATTGTCAGCAACCTGCGCATGGTGGGCTACGATCACGCGCTGAGCATCGAGCACGAAGACAGTCTCATGTCGGGCAACGAGGGACTGAAGAAGGCCATCGCTTTTCTCAAGGGCGTTCTGATTTCGGAGCCGGCGGGAGAGGCGTACTGGGCGTAGGTACGAGGTACGAGTTACGAAGGACGAGGGACGAAGGACGAAGGACTAAGGACAAAGGACGAGTCGAATTGCGCATTGGGTTGAAGATTGGCGGAATTGGGGATTGGAACTGGTTTGATTAGGAGTCGATGATGACACAACGCAAGCTGGATCGCCGCGAGGCCATCAAAAGGCTGGCCATGGGCGGTGCGGGCGCCGCGTCGCTGCCGCTGTGGATTGAAAAACTCAACGGTTTTGCCCTGGCCCGTTCGGAAAAGCACGCACATGGCGGGGCGGGCATCCTGCCTGCAGCCCAGTCCGCCGAAGGGGCATGGAAGCCCAAAGTTCTCAGCGCGCACCAGAACGAAACCGTCGTGACCTTCAGCGAGCTGATCATCCCGCAGACCGATACTGCTGGCGCCAAGGCCGCTCTGGTCAACCAATTTGTAGACGCGGTGCTCGAGGATGCCAATCCGTCCGAGCGCCGTGAATTTATTCGTGGGCTGCGCTGGGTCGACGCGCGCAGCAACGAGCTGTTCGGCGCAGACTTCATCAAGGCGACACCGGAACAACAGATTGCGCTGCTGACTATTCTCAGTTCGGGCAAAAACAAATCGCTCGAAGACCAAATTGGCGTCGAGTTTTTCAACGCGATCAGATCCATGACCCTTACCGGCTACTACACGTCTGAAGTCGGGATGCGCGAAGAGCTCGGCGATGACGGCAATCTCTTTTTTGAAACGTATCCAGGCTGCACACACCCGGAGCACAAGGCGTGAGACACAGGCTCCAGGCTTCAGGCTCCAGGCTCCAGGGAATTGCGAATCATCTGTACCGTTGTCCTTTCAATCTGAATGTCGCTGAAGCCTGAGGCTTGTAATGAGTTTTTGGGAATAATCCGGGCCAGTATTCATAGAAGGAAAAACTGATGGCACAGACTGAAACATATGACGTGGTCATCGTGGGTTCGGGCGCCAGCGGCGGATGGGTCGCCAAGCAGCTGACTGAGTCCGGCCTGCGCGTGGCCGTGCTGGAGGCAGGGCGCAAACTGGATCCGTCGGTTGATTTTACCGAGCACAAGCAGCCCTACGACATGCCTCTGCGCGGCCGGCGCTTCGGTCCGGCCTCCTCTCAACAGGAGCAGTTGATTCAAAAGCAATGCTACCAGTGCGATGAGTACACGCATCATCTGTTCATCAAGGACACCGAGCACCCGTATACGACGCCGCGTGATCGCCCCTTCATTTGGATCCGTGGCCGTCACGTCGGAGGCAAGTCGATTACGTGGGCGCGCCAGACCTACCGGTTGAGCGACTATGATTTCAAAGCGGCCGGAAAGGACGGCTTCGACCAGGAGTGGCCCGTCAGCTACCAGGAAATCGCGCCCTATTACGACCGGGTGGAGAAATTTGTGGGCGTCAGCGGCCAATCCGAAAACCTTCCGCAACTGCCCGACGGACAGTTCCTGCCCCCGATGCAGCTTACCTGCGGCGAACAACTGCTGCGTAAGGCGGTCAAACAAAAATTCGGACGGACTGTAACGATTGGGCGCGTGGCCATTCTGACGGCGGACCTGAAGGGCCGTCCCAAGTGCCATTATTGCGGGCCCTGTTCGCGCGGATGCACGACCGGTTCCTACTACAGCAGTCCGGCCAGCACGCTGCCGGCGGCTGAGGCGACCGGGCGGTTGACGCTGATACCCGACGCTGTGGTCAGCCACATCGTCGTCGACGACCGTGGCAAGTGCAAAGGCGTCTACTATGTCGACCGACTGACGCGGCATCACCGCGAGGTATTCGCCAAGGCCGTCGTGCTATGTGCCTCGACATTAGAGTCGACGCGTATCATGCTCAACTCGCGCTCGGCGAGGTACAGTAACGGGATCGCCAACTCCAGCGGGATGCTGGGACATTATCTAATGGACCACGTCATGGGAGGTGGCGCGTCCGGAATTCTGCCTGTGTTGAAGAATACTCCCGACACTCGCGGGAACCGTCCCAACGGGATCTATATCCCCCGTTTCCAGAACATTGATTCCAAGCACGACAAGTTCCTGCGGGGCTACGGCTTTCAGGGATCGGCGCACGAGAGTACCTGGGGCCATGCCTTCGGGCTGCCCGGCTTTGGAGCGGGTTTCAAGAAGGCGGTAAAAGAGAACCGTCCCTGGTTTATCAGCTTGGGCGGCTTTGGCGAATGCCTGCCGCGGTACGAGAATTTCTGCGAGTTGGACAAGAAGGAAGTCGACAACTGGGGAATTCCGGTCCTTCATATCAGCGCAGCCTATGGCGACAACGAACGCCGGATGGTCGACGACATGGCCGTGACCGCGGCCGAAATGCTGACAGCCGCCGGCGCCCAGAACGTCACCAGTCACGCCAACATTTCACCGCCGGGGCTGGCCATTCATGAGGTTGGGACTGCGCGCATGGGCAATGATCCCAAGACGTCGGTTGTCAACAAGTGGCAGCAAGCCCATGACGTCAAGAATCTATTTGTCATGGATGGGGCGGTCTATCCCGGTTCCGCCTGCCAGAATCCGACGATTACAATCATGGCGCTGGCCTCGCGGGCTTGCGATTACCTGGTCGAGGAATACAAGCGGGGGAGGCTGTAACTACGAAGGACTAAGGACTAAGGACGAAGGACGAGGTACGAAGGACGAGGTACGAGGTACGAAGGACGAGGTAGCCACGCGCGTAAGCGCGGGGTTGCCGGCGTGAGGAGCGACCGAGGCCTGAAGGGCTGGCACCCATACCATGTAGTCGGGAATCGTTCCTCGTCCCTCGTCCCTCGTCCCTCGTCCTTCGTCCCTCGTCCTTCGTCC
>JBPCNK010000043.1:0-30812 GCA_051001345.1 Acidobacteriota bacterium
GGGTCAGCTTTGGGCCCGCCCGCTTTACGCTCGGGGCTTGATCTTTCGCCCCTGCGGGGCTTGTCGAAACGACGAACGGAAACCCAGGGCTTACGCCGGCTTACGCCCTGGGCTTTAATCCTTCGCCCCTGCGGGGCGACTTTCGTTTCGACTCCTGCGACGGCCCAACGGTTCTCGCCGCTCCGATGCGGAGGGCCAATGACGTGCCCCCGAAGGGGGCAAATAATAGAGCCCAGGGCGCCCTGGGTTTAGGGTTCGTCGCCTCCATGAGCCCCAGAGGGGCGAAAGAAATGGGGTGGTTTCGATTTTTTCACACGTTCTTACGTTCCCGCTTTAATCGGTCGGGGCGGCGGTGGAAAAGGTTTGCACCCACATGTCGTGCCACTGGAGGCGGTATCCGCCTCGCTTCGGCACGCTCTCGGACCAGCGGTAGTGCCCGATTCCGGTTGAGCGGAACTGCGGATTGAGAAGGTTGCGGCGATGTCCGGGAGATCGCATCCAGCCCTCGAGGGCTTTTTCCAGACTGTTGTCGGCGCTATAGCCTGAGGAAGTGCCAATGTTTTCGGCCGCCGCCGCGCGGATCCTAAACCGCCTGACTCGCTCGCCAAAGGACTCGCTGCGGCGATCGGAAAACGCCGGTCGGTCATGGGAGAAGTAGCCTCGCTGCGCCATATCCAGAGCTTGCTCTTGCGCCATCCTGACAGTGGGAACGCTCCAGACCAGCGGCGGCAGGTTTTCGCGAGTCCGGATCTTATTAATCTCTCGAAGCATTTCGCTTTCGCTGCGAGTCGACATTTCACCCAGATTCGTATCGCTGCCTCTACGCTCCGCGGAAAGGGGACTGCCAAAAAGGATTGCCGTCGACAGCAGAAGAGCCAAAGAACGCGTTTGGCGTGCACACGTTATCCGCTGGCGACCTGGTTGAAATGTCATAACCAGTCAGATGAGAGGTTCAGGCGGAAGTTTCGATTGGCGGCTCAATCAGAGATCGTGATAATTCGTTTAAATTCGTGACTGGCTTTTAGCCCCACTTCGGCGTCGCTGGTCTTTGGTGATCGCAAAAAGCTTAGTCACGAATTACACGAATTACACGAATTCACACGAAAAAAGCCTTTGCAACTTCAGCTGCCGGCTTTGGGCCGGTACATTTGCGGAGCGATGCCGGTGCGCCTATCGGCCTCCGACGCTGAAGTGTTAATGCTTCACCTTGTAAATCATTAGACTCCGTGCCGTGTATTTAGTGCCACGCCTGCGGAAAAAAACTGCGCAAATGGGGATAGTATGCAACTTGGTGAGGCATAGTCAAATCACCAACGGAAGGAGCCCGAAATGTTGGCCAATGCGATTGCAAGAACCGATAAGGCACAACATCGATCGCTGACGGGTATGCTTCGGAGTCTTGTGTTGGCGGGTTGCATGATCGGGCTTGTCAGCCAAGGCGTATGCGCGCAGGGTTCCGGAGCGTCGCAGACCAAGTCACAAACGCGTTTTCGATTCGAAACGCTGGGCGACAAATCTTTGCGCTTGTGGCAGGACGACCGGGCTGTCCTTGTTTACAATCAAGGTGTCATCAGCAAACCGGGCGTGGCCGACGCCCACAGCCGTTCCACCTATATCCATCCTATTTACGGTCTTGACGGCGAGATTTTGACCGACGATTTTCCTCGCGATCACCTCTATCATCGTGGCCTTTATTGGGCGTGGCCTCACATCAAGATCGCCGACCAGGAATACGATCTTTGGAGCCTGCGTGGAATCCGCTATGAGTTTCAGCGCTGGCTGGCGCGGGAAACCAAAGCGGACACGGCGGTGCTGGGCGTGGAAAATGGATGGTTTGTCGGCGACAGACAAGTCATGCGTGAGGAGGTCTGGGTGCAAGTCCACTCCGTATCTTCCGAGGGACGTTCCATAGACGTGGAGCTGACGTGGATGGCTACCGACCGCCCAGTCACGCTTTGGGGCGCCGAGGGCAAAAGCTACGGAGGACTGACGCTCCGTTTTGGTCCGCGCTCAAAAACGATCATTACGGTACCTACCGGCCGCAGCACCGAGGATCTGGTTGTGACTCGCTTGCCCTGGGCCGATCTATCCGGCGACCTGAAAGGCCCCAACGAACTCAGTGGCGCAGCCATCTTCGTACATCCCGACCACCCGGACCATCCGCCCACCTGGATGACGCGGCATTATGGCCTACTGGCCGTTGGCTGGCCGGGCCTGACGCCGCTGACAATTGAATCCGGCAAATCTGTTTCGTGCCGTTACCGAATCTGGATTCATCGCGGCGCACCCGAGGCCGCCGAAATTCAGAGCGCTTATCAGAAGTACCGTGCAAGCGGGAAGATTCAAAGAAAATAGGGGTCAGGGGTCAGGGCGTGATCGTGCTCGTTGACGTGCTCGTGCACGTGAACCTGATCGTGGCCGTCATCGATTACCCGTACCCTCCCGGGTACGGCACTGCCATCGGCGGCGCCTCCCACGGTTGCGTCCACTATCAGGCCCATGTTCAAGATTCTCATGCGGGGAGTTGAATCGCCGCACTGAAAATCAAGTACTGATCTGGCGCAAAATCGCCGGGGTCAGAAGCCAAAGGAGCGTCCCGCGCGGTGCAGGCCAGAGAGAAACAAGATCAATTGCGCAGGCGCCGCCCTTTTTGAATTCCAGATTGTGTTTGGCCGAGCCCCACGCGATCTCTCCGGCAATCTCCCCAAGGGAGGGTTCGTGGCCAACCAGCATGACTGACTCGGCCTCCTCGTGAGCTTGAATTTCCCGATAGATGTCTGATCGCTTGCCGGATGGAGCGAGGGAAGGCAATATCTGTAAACGAATTCCTGAGCCCAGCGCCGCCGCAACAATCTTGGCGGTCTGCTCGGCGCGGGGCAGGGGACTGGTGAAGATGATATCGGGGGCCACGTTGAGCGCCTTAAGCCCTGCCGCGGCCTTTTTCATCTTCTTGATCCCGTCGGGGGTCAGCGGCCTGTCGTCTTCAGCGACCCCGGGAGTGCCGTGCGGCACCGCGATGGCGTGTCTCACTATGTATAGAATCATCAGCGTGTGGGGACGGTATTTTGTCCTGCTCCTGTTCCTTCTCCTTCAGTAATTGTCTCAGGCTCGCCTGCAATCGTGTCACGGCGGGCAGAATCCTTTTCCTGAACTCTGTGCAACGGGCCTCAATCTGCGCCAGAAGCGGGCCGATCTGGAACAGCAGGTTGCGGGGATCGTCCCTGGTCAGGCGGCGGATTTGACGCAGGACACAGGCCCGCAACACGCACCAGTCATGATACTGCCCGCCTGCGTCCTGCAGCGCTCGGGCCAGGGCGATCTCCTTGGCAAGCCCACCGGGCCAGACCTGATCGGAAATCTCCATGGCGTAGCGCAGTTTCTTTCCGGCAATTCGCAGCTCGTGCAACCGCTCATCAGTGGCGCGGACGAAATCGGAGCGTCCACGAAAACCAAAGATCGGTGCGGCATGCTCGCTGAGGACTCGCCGGGCCCTCTCAGGGGGATGATCACTGGTTTCAAAAAGTGCCGGCTGCAGAGCCGTCTCGCCTGAGGCGAGGTCTCTTTCAACAGGTCGCTTCGTTTCGCCCTTGTTGACGCAACCCCTTGCCTGGGGCAAAACCTTGTCGGGACGTAAAGTGGCCAGCAACGATTCCATCTGGGTCGCCAGTTGTTTGAAACCAAGTTGTCGCAACTCCTTCTTAAGCTGGCCCTGCTGCTTGTCGAGTTTTCCCTGGACAGTCTCTTCCAAATACTTACGACAGTTACTGTCAGCGCTGTCGCCGCCACTCAACTCACCGAGGAGAGCAAGGGTTACCTCTGTCTCGCGAATCTCCCCAAGCAGTTTCGTAATCGCTCGAACTTTTTGATAGACGGGCTTCCATCGGCGGGCCGGAAACAGGTCCTCAAAAGTCTCAAGGGCTGTCCGCATTCTGCGCGACTGCACTCGCGTGTCGTGAATGGAGTCCTGTCGGGGCCGCCGGCTCAGAGTCGCAAGCTCCTCGAGCAACAGAGTAGCGCGCGTTTCCAGAATCCGTCGGCAGAACGCAGAATCGTCTAACCTATTGTGCTGCCGAGATATTCCAGTTCCCGTTTTTGGATCCCCTGCCTCAATTCCGCCCCGCTTTACAGTCAACGAATCCTCCGAACGCTTTCCGCCCCAGGGTAGCAACCATAGCACGCTCTACGGCAGGCGATTTTACAAAACCTTAAGGATCTTGACATCCACAGGAGGTACTATCAAGGTTGAGCCGAACCATGAGAATAGCCGCAATCGATCTCGGATCCAATTCATTTCACATGCTGGTTGCCCAGGTTTTGGGCGCCACCTCGTTTGAAACCGTGCTGCAGGAAAAAATGATGACGCAACTTGGGAAGCATGCGTTCCTGAGCGGGCGTTTGGATGCCAAAACAATGGAGCGTGGGCTTCAATGCCTGGACGAATTTCGCCGCTTGGCCCTGGCACGGCGTGTGGACCGCACGCTGGCGGTGGCGACCAGCGCGCTTCGGGAAGCGGAGAACGGGCAGGAGTTTTTACGCCGGGCTGGCGAGGAAATCGGCCTGTCGGTGAGGCTGATCTCAGGAAAAGAAGAAGCGCGCCTGATTCATCTCGCCGTTTCCCGTCACGTGGATCTCGGAAGTGAGAAGGCGCTGCTGGTGGACATAGGCGGCGGCAGCGTGGAGCTGACGATCGCAAACGCGAGCGAGATTTTCTTCTGGACCAGCGCCAAGCTGGGATTCCTGCGTCTGCAAAGCCGCTTTGTGAACTCCGATCCGATGAGCAAAAAGGCGATGCGAAGCATGAGCGAATTTGTGCAAGAGACGCTGGCGACTTCCATCGCAAAAATAAGAAAACACGAACCTAAAAGGGTCATCGGAACGAGTGGGTCTATTACCACGTTGATGCGGCTGGCACAGCAACTTCGCAGCAAATCGGAAGCGGAGCTTCAGCCTCCAGACGAAGTGAGTCGCGAAGATTTGCGCGCAATTCTGGGCGAGTTGCTCAAACTTCCGAGCCTGGATCGAGTCAAAAAATTCGATCTGGATCCTCTTCGGGCCGAGGCTCTCCCGGCTGCTCTCATCTGCCTTGACGCGATTATGGAAAGTGCCGGGGTCCGCTCTCTGACCGTTTGCCCAGTGGCGTTGAGAGAAGGCGTGATCTACGACTTCATCGCCCGATCCCAGCCGATGCCGGCAGCGTTAAGCGTGGACGGAGACCTGAGACTCCAGGCGGTGGTCGACTTGGCGGCTCGGTGCGATTATCCCGTCGATCATTCCCACCAGGTCGCTCGCCTGGCGCAGCAGGTGTTTCGCGCAACGTCTAGTCTCCACGGTTTGGGGGAGAACGAGGAACGCCTGCTGCAGTACGCCGCCCTCCTGCACGACATCGGCTACCACATCGGTTACTCGAAACACCACAAACACGCCTATTACCTGCTGATGAATTGCGACCTTCGAGGCTTCAGCCCTGAGGAACGCAGTGTTTTAGCTCACCTCGTACGCTATCACCGGCGCGCCTCTCCAAAGAAATCCCACCCATCGTTTGCCGCTCTGGAACCGGAAGCCAGGAAGGTCGTGAAGGCTTTGGCGGCGATCCTGCGAATTGCCGATGGCCTGGACCGCAGCCATTTTTCCGCTGTGGAAGAATTGAAGTGCGTAGTGAACAAGAAAAGAGTGCAGTTTCGAGTGGTCGCCAGTTCGTTCTCGAACATCAAGATGGATCTTTGGTCCGCAAGAAAGCATGCCGGCTATTTTGAAAAGCTGTTTGGCGTGAAGACGGCCTTTTCGGTCGCGCGAACTCCCAGGAAGGCGCCTTCCTCAGCCAGCGCTTTGAGTCCGGTGGCGACATGACAAGTACGGCGGTCAGCCTCACGGCTGCCATCGACATCGGCTCAAGCGCGATCCGCATGGACATCGCCGAAGTGCTCTCGGACGGCTCGCTCCGCCTTTTGGATTCTCTCAAGAAGGGCGTGCAACTCGGGAAAGACGCCTTCACGCACGGCTATCTCAGCGAGGAGTCGATCCGCGCGGCCTGTGCCGCGCTGGCCGATTTCAAACGAGTGATTGATAGCTACGGTGTGGTTCGCTATCGCGCAGTGGCCACCGCCGCGGTGCGCGAATCTTCAAACAGCGACACCTTCCTGGATCGCGTCTTGATGAGCACCGGTCTGGATGTGGAGGTCATTGACGGATCCGAGGAGAACCGCCTGATCTATTCGGCGGTGTTGGAATCTCTGCGAGAGATGCCGGAGATTGCAAACGGAAGTTCGCTTCTGGTGGAGATCGGGGGAGGGAACACGGATGTCACGCTTTTAAAGGAAGGGGCGCCGCTGCAATCGGGGACTTTCTCGCTCGGATCCATTCGGCTGCGCCAAGGGCTGGGTCGGAGCACGACGACTCATGAGCAGCAGACACGCTTGCTCAAGCGGCAGATCGCCAGTCTCGTGACGAATATTACGAGATCGATTCCCGTCAAAGACGCCGTCAATTACATTGCCGTTGGAGGTGACGTCCGATTTGTGGCCGTTGCGGTCAACGGAGCGGCCTCCGACGGAGGCCTTTGGGTCCTGCCTAGGGATACCTTTGCCAATTTTGTCGATTCTGTGGCAAGCCTGAGCGTCGAAGCGCTTGTTCAAAAGTACGCCATTTCCTTCCTAGATGCTGAATCGCTGGCGCCCGCTCTGCTGGCCTACGTTCAGTTGCTGAAGGATACGCAGGCCCAAGAGGTCATCGTTACCAACGCGAGCATCCGTTCGGCCATCCTGCAGGAGTTGACGCCCGGCGAAAAAGGAGCGCGGCGCAAGCAGCTCACAGACCAGATTCTCTCGGCGGCGCGCACCCTGGGCAGGAAATATCAGTTCGACGAGGGCCACGCCGATCGTGTAAGAAATCTGGCCCTGCTCCTTTTTGATGAACTCAAAAGGGAGCACCGTCTGGACGACACAGCGCGGCTGTACTTGGAGGTTGCGGCTCTCCTTCATGACATCGGACTGTTTGTCAGCCCCACGGCCCATCACAAACACAGTTACTATCTGATCTCCCGGACGGATCTTTTTGGGCTGAATCGCCGCGATTTGGAAATCATAGCCAATGTGGCCCGTTATCATCGCCGAACCATGCCCCAGCGCAGCCACGCGAATTATGTTTCTCTAGATCGTGACGAACGCGTCATCGTTTCCAAACTTGCGGCGATCTTGAGAGTGACCAATGCCCTGGACAGGGAACACTTGCCGAAGTTTGTCGGGCTGGCAGTCGCGCGCGAAGAGGACCAGATCGTTTTCCAGGCCCAGAACGTCTTCGACCTGACCATGGAGCGGGCCGCCCTGACCAGCCGCAGTGACCTCTTCAACGAAGTGTTCGGGAAAAAGATCATCCTGCGAGAGGCGTCCCAACCCGCATGACCTCCAAACAATCGCCGACCCCATTCTTGAACCGGGAGATGAGCTGGCTTGAATTCAACAGCCGCATCCTGGACGAAGCACAAGACCCGAAAAACCCCCTGCTTGAGCGACTTCGCTTCTTCAATATTTTTCATTCCAACCTGGATGAGTTCTTCATGGTGCGGGTCGCAGCGCTGCGGCGCCGCCTGTCAGAAGGCGATAGCGAAGCAGACGCTGCAGGACTGGATCCGAACAAACTGCTGGACCTGATTTTGTCGAGCGTTCGTGAGCTGGAACAGAAAAGCTACGACCTCTACAGCCAAAAGATTGTGCCCGCTCTGGCCAAAGAGAAAATCCGCATTCTGGCAAGCGAGCAGCTGACGTCCGACCAAGAGACTTACCTTGACGAATACTTCGACCGCGAGATCTACCCTGTTCTGACGCCGGTCGCCATTGATGAGTCCCAGGCTTTTCCACGTTTGCTCAACCTCTCCTTTAACTTCGCCGTTCTTCTAACTGCCGCCGAGGAAGAGTCCGAACTACGGCTTGCAGTCGTTCAGGTGCCGGGGTTGATCGCCGGCTTGTGCCGCTTGCCGCAAGCAGACGAAGTCCAGGTCTGCTGGCTAAGCGGCGTGATCCATCGCAGACTTACGCGCCTGTTTAGCGGTTACCGCATCGTGGAGGCTTCGGGATTTCGCATCACGCGTGACGCGGAGATGGACTTCGACGAGGAGGGTGGCGCCGGTTACGTCCGAAAATTGGAATCAGAACTGCGCAGACGGCAGGTGGGGAAAACGGTTCGCATTGAATTCGAGCAGCAGATGACGCCCAAGCTGCAGCAGCTATTGCAGGAGAGGCTCGAGGTCGACCAGTCCGCCATGCTTCCCCTCAAGGGACTTTTGGATAAGCGTCCGTTGCAGTTCCTCGTGGACATGCCCGGCTTCGACCACCTGCGGTATCCCTCCCAGCCACCCTTAATGCCGCCCGTATTTCTGCAGGAGACTCAGATCTTTGACATCATCCGCGAGGGCGATATTCTTCTGCATCATCCCTACGACTCGTTTGATCCGGTGGCGGAGTTTGTCCAAGCGGCCTCCCAGGACCCGGACGTGCTGGCCATCAAGCAGACTCTTTATAGAACGAGTGGGGCCGGGTCTCCGATTTTGAATTCCCTCATCAAGGCCGCCGAAAACGGCAAGCAGGTGACCGTACTGGTGGAGCTCACGGCTCGATTCGACGAGGAGCGCAATATTGGCTGGGCCAGAAAGTTGGAGGAAGCAGGCGCCCATGTGCTATACGGTCTGGCGCACCTGAAGACCCATGCGAAGATCACGCTGGTGGTGCGGCGCGAACAGGCCGGGATCCGCCGGTACCTGCATCTTGGCACCGGCAATTACAACGAGCGGACCGCGCGCATCTATACCGACTTCGGGTTGCTCACCGCCTCGGACGAATTCGGCAGCGACGCATCGGGCTTTTTCAACGCTATCACCGGATACTCCGAGCCCCCGGAATTCAAGCGCCTGATCATGGCCCCGTTTGGCCTTCGCGAGAAGATCGTAGCGTTGTTGCGCCGGGAGGCGGATCGCGCCCGCACGGGACAAGTTTGCGGGATCATGGCGAAAATGAATTCGCTGACCGACCCGCTCATCATCCAGGGACTCTGCGCCGCAAGCTCAGCCGGAGTTCCCATCCAACTCAACGTCCGCGGGATCTGCTGCCTTCGCCCCGGCGTTCCCAATCTGACCGAAAACGTCAAGGTGATCTCAATCGTCGACCGGTATCTGGAGCACAGCCGCGCGCTTGTCTGTCGCAACGGAGGCGACACGGAAGTCTACCTTTCGAGCGGCGACTGGATGCCGAGGAACCTGGATCGACGCGTGGAGTTGATGTTTCCCGTCCTGGACGAATCACCCAAGAGGAAAGTAATCGAAGCGTTGGAGGCTCAATTTGCCGACAATCAAAAAGCGCGCCTGCTGCTTCCAGACGGAACCTACCGCAAGGTCAGCGCCGGGCGTAGCGAACCGGTCCGCGTTCAGGAGCTTCTCTACAGGAGACTGTTGGAGCAGCGCGAGCGCGCCATCTCGGTGAGTCCGTTGCGGTTGGTGCCGCTTGAGGCTTCGGAAAACTCTTGACTACGAAGGACGAGTTACGAGTTACGAGTTACGAAGTACCAGTTACGAAGTACGAGTTACGAAGTACGAGTTACGAAGTACAAGTTACGAAGTACAAGTTACAAGTTACGAGTTGCAAGTTACGAGTTACGAGGACAAAGCACTAACCGCGATTATTCACGAACTGATCCAGGCGCGAAGCGCCGCCAGCCAATAGCCCCGGCCGACAGGCCGGGGAATCAGGCCTCCCGGAGCGAAGGAGCGCCGAAGGCGCGGCACTTCTTAAATTGCCTTCTCGATTGCATTGTGTAGGTGCCGGCCCTTCGGGCCTCCCTCGCTCCTCACGTCTGCAACCCCGCGCTTACGCGCGGGGCTATTGGCTAACGGCGCTTCGCGCCTGCCCTGCATCGAGTTTTGCGGATAGTCCGGGCTAAGGATTAAGGACGAGTGGCACCGGTCGCCAGGCCGGTGTGATGTTTCAGGCCTGGCGACCGGTGTAATTCGCAATTCGTAACTCGTAATTCGTACTTCGTTCTAAAAGCTGACGCGCAGACCGAAGCGAAAGTTGCGTTCGTCGGGCCGGGCGCTGGTGATCCCAAAAAAGCCGTTGTTAGAAAGCAGCGATCCGTCGAGATTCAATCGCAGGTCCGATGCGCTCGCGCTGGGGTTATTGAAGTGAGGCGTGTTGGTGAAATTGAATGCCTCGGCGCGAAACTGCATTTCCACATCTTCGGTCACCTTAAAGCTGCGGAATATCCCAAGATCCAGATTCAGCAATCCGGGTCCCCGCAGGCTGTTGCGGCCGGAGTTGCCGAAACGAACTTCTGTGACCGGCCGGAAAGCCAGCGGATCAAAGTACGGATTGTCCCTCCCGATCCCGCCGAGCTTCTTCACTTCTGGCAGGACCTGATCGGCAACCTGGCTGTTGCCGCCGGGAGCATTCAAGGATGTGCCGCTGGCGCTCACCGTAAACGGTCTTCCGCTGACAGCGCTGAAGATCGCATTCATCTGCCAGCCACCCAGTACGGCGCCGGCCACTCCACCCTGAGCCCATCTCTTGTTGGGACCCAGCGGGAGTTCATAAATCCAAGCCGAGCGAAAAATATGGGTGCGATCGTAGCCGGCCACGGCGCGTTGGCGGCTGCGGACTGAAGGGTGCATGAAGATACAGCATCCCTCTCCGCTGTCGTCGTTGAAGTTGATCGCCTTCGACCACGTATACACTGTCTTGACAAAGAGTCCATCTCTAAACCTGCGGTTCAAGGATGCCTGCAGCGAATTGTAGTCGGATGTATTCCACGGAGAATGCAGGCTGGTGCTGGCCGTTCGCCCGAATTTTTTGAACAACTCTCGCCCCGCAGCGCCGCCGCCGGGAGGCGCCACATTCAGCTCCAACGTGGCGAATTGGCGAATACTGCGCGTGCCCACATATCCGACCGAGCCCACCATGTTGAGCGGGAGCTCGCGCTCATAAATGAGATTCCACGACTGGATATAGCCCCGCTTGAATTCACCTTTTTCGACCGTGCGGGTCCCTATCGTCGGAGGAATATCAATGATGCCCTTGGAGATGTCAGGGCCTACGAGCCGCGGAATGCCGTCTTCGATACGACCGAAGGGCTGAAAGGAGTTCGGACCTTCGTGATCGGAAAAAATCACCACCGGGTAAGGGGAACGCAGCGGCCGGGCGCTCGGATAAGGATCGATCGTGATGCCGTATCCTGATCGGATCACCGACTTGTCGGCCAGGCGATACGCCAACCCAATACGGGGTGCAAAGTTTTTCTTGCTGGCCGTCACGCCAACGTTATCGTCTACGCCGCCTTTCCGGCCAATGAAGACCTTGTTGAGTTCCAGGTCATAGCGCTCAATACCCGTATTGGAGCGTGTCATCATCGGGTAGTACTCCCAGCGCAGACCGAGCGTCAGAGTCAGATTGCGAGTGGCCTGCCAGCGATCGCGAAAGTACAACCCATGAAGCCATTCGCGCGTCGTCATCGGATCGTAGAATTGAAGGGCCGTGCCCAGTTCGTTGGGCAGGCCAAGCATGAACTGCGCCAGGGCGTTAAACCGGCCCGATGCGGCTCCTCCCCGTAGCGAAGTGACGCCGCCAGTGTATCGAAAATTGCCGCGCGGGCTCCTGCCGCCCAGTTCTGGCTGCCAATGGTTCATGTGCTGGCGCGCGATGTCGGCGCCAAATCGAATGTCGTGTCTGTCTTTGGACCAGCTTGCGTTGCCCGTGTAGGTCCAACTGTTGTCCTTACGATCAACCGGACTCCAGGTGTTGGTGTTGCCGAGCGTTTCATACCCGGAGATGGCAAAAATGGGTATGCCGCTCTGACGGGGATCCGGACCGTTGGTGCCGGGAATGCCGAGGACCTCGGAACCAAAATTAGTCCCGTAGTCCGCTCCTCGCGTGCGATGCGCATACCGGCTGTAGCCGACCGTGCCGTCGACGAGAAACCGAGGCGAGACTACGTAACTGGAGCCGAGCACCGCCAATTGCACGCGGGTTTCTCCCAACCCGTTTCCGCCGTCACATAGGGCGTTTCCGCCGGCCCCGGCCAGGGAGAACTCGCACCGGACAGGCGCATTCATGAGGCTGTATTTTCCCCAGACGGTACTTTTGGTCGAGCGCACCCAGTCGATTTTGAAATCATAGTTGTCGCGGTCGAAGACCTGGGGAGCCGATGCGTAGTAATTGCTGGAAGTGCCCGGAAGATTGGGCAGCGGAATCAACGCCAGTAGCTTCTTGGAGGAGAGACTGATGCGGTTTTCCGGAATCGTGCGGTTGGTAAAGGCCGTCCGGCCGGAACCATCCAGATTGCCGGTCAGCGGATCATAAAGGTTCAACCCCGTCACGTCACCGAAGTTTCCCGTACGGTGCAGAGCGGTCGGCACTGTTACGAGGCGCGAAAAGTTTTGACGTTCCCGCATGGCTTCCCAGCTCGTAAAGAAGAAGAGCTTGTCCTTCTTAATCGCTCCGCCCAGAGTGCCTCCGTACATTGTTAGAAGGTTCTTGGGCACGTCGCTGCCTTTGGGAATAAAGAAGGGCTTTGCTCGAAGGATGTGGTTATTGTGATAGCCAAAGCCGACGCCATGCAACCGGTTGGTTCCCGACTTGGTTTGAACCGTGATGGCTGCGCCTCCGGCCAGCCCCTGCTCGGCGTCAAAGTTGTTCGTGGAAATGCTGACGGTCTGGATGGACTCCTGCGGAGCGACATAACTCACGTGGTGCGGCAACCAGGTCAGGACGGTGGTGGCGCCATCCAGGCGCGTGTTGTTGCTGTTTCGGGCAGTGCCATTGATGTTGGTCGTCAGACCCCGGGCCGGAGTGTCGGTCACGGCGTTTTGAAACTGGGCGGGAGTGGCTCCCGGCACCAGATCGATCAAGCTTTGATAGTTCCGGTAGATCCCAATCGGCAGGTCGGTGACTTCTTTGGAGCTCAGTTCTGTGTGAACATCGGTTTTGTCGGTTTGCAGCGAGGCCGACTGGGCCGCTACGGTCACCGTCTCAGCCAGCGTGCCTATTTCGAGCGTCGCGTCAACTCGAGTGACGTTGTTGAGCGTGACGGCCACCGCCTGCGAGAATTCTTTGAAACCCGGCAGGCTGACTTTTACCGTGTAGTTTCCCGGGTGGACAGTGGAAAACGTGTAGGCGCCGCCTTCATTGGTCAATGTTTCACGCACCTGGTTGGTTTCCAGGTTGGTGACGGTAACCGTGGCGCCGGGAACAGCAGACTGGCTGGTGTCGATCACGTTGCCGACAATAGTTCCGTACAGGACCTGGGCCTGGGTTTCCACCAGGACGATCCCGGTCAACAACAAGGCAACACACAAGGAAATGAACACACGGCGGAAAAGCGGGCTATTGCCAGATGGACGTGTCATCACGGTACCCTCCCAACTAAGCTCTCGAAGACGTGAATATTGGCTCCGATTTAATGCCCGGCGCTCGCAAAAGTCAATACCAATTACGAATTACGAGGTACGAGGGACGAGGTACGAGGGACGAAGTACAAGGAGTGGCACCGGCCGCCAGGCCGGTGGTTCCTGTTCCGAATTATGACTCTTCCTACTCGGAGTGAATCCGTCCTTCGTACTTCGTACTTCGTACCTCGTACTTCGTACCTCGTACTTCGTACCTCGTACCTCGTATCTCGTACCTCGTACCTCGTGGATCAGTATCCCCACCAACGGGGCCGGTCGGGAAGGGCCACAGCCCGGACGATGCGATCGCCTTCGGTCATCTGATCGATGATTTCCATGCCGGCGACAACCCGTCCAAAGGACGTGTATCCGCCGTCCAGATGCGGTTGAGCGGAGTGACAGATGAAGAACTGGCTGCCGCCAGTGTCCTTTCCCGATAACGCCATTCCCAGCGTCCCGCGTTGAAACGCTGTCGCATTGATCTCGCAGCGAATCGAGTACCCAGGGCCGCCTTCCATGTCCTCGCGCGGGTCGCCTCCCTGTACGACGAAGTTGGGAACGACCCGATGGAACGACTGGCTGTCAAAGAAGCCGCGGGCCGCCAGCTCCAGAAAATTGGCCACCGTCAGAGGCGCCACCTCGGGGTTCAATTCGAGATGAATCTTTCCGCGGTCGGTTTCGAAAATGACATGGGCCGGGTGTTTTCGGAACAGAATCAGGTCGCGATAGTAATAAGGCGGGCGGACCACGCGCACCGTGCCAATCCGCTCGGAAACATCGCGGCCGGTCTTCAGACGCACGATCCGCGCGGCCAGTTGCCGGCTGTTCCGATCGGGCGCTTCAGCGAGCATTGTCTCGGCATAGGGAGCTGCCTGAGGCAACGGCGTTTTTTCAAGCAGGCGCAGCAATGCAATCCGGGCGTCATTGATAATTTCGGACTTGTGGGCCAGCCAGGCCGAGTGAGCGGTTTCCAAATCCCCCAGCGTCAGCGTCGTCGCCATCGGTTCGCGTGCCAGCCCGGCCAGGGCGTGCGCCCGCACAATCGGATCCTGCGAACCGGTCGCGGCCAGAAGCTCCTGCTTGAGACCCGGAGGATTGACCTCGATGAGCGCATCGACGGCCAGGACCTTGACGCGTGCCTGCAGTTCAGCGGCAAACCGTGTCGAGCGTTCGGCCACAATCGCGCGCAACTGTTCGGTTGCTTCGGCCGAGCCGTGGGCGCCGAGCGCCAAGCACCAATTTTTCGCGGCCCAGAAGTCCTCGATGATAAAACTAGCCGTCGAATCAAAAAAGCGCGGATTGCCCTCGGGAAATTCCGAGCTCTTGGCCAAGAGCTTCGCCAAGGCCAGCACAGCCGCATTGGCGCGCGGGCCCTGCTGAAAAATGAAGGGCTCGACAGTCTCTGCCGCTTGCGGCGCAGCGCTCTGGCCCAGGGCCTGCAGGTGCGCGACAAGCGCCAGGTCACGACTGGTCGATTCTCCCTGTGACTGCTGGAGCGATCCCGAGATTGCTTGCGCAGCCTCAGGCCCCGCGAAGATGCCCAGCGTCCGCAGAGCATTGATCCGGACCGGCAAGTCAGGATCCTGCAAAAGCGGCGCCACCAATGCGACGGGCTTTTCCGGATCGGTGGCCAGAGCTCGTACGGCGCCGGCGCGCACCGTGGCGTGGGGCGACTGCAGGAGAACGCGAAGTTCCGAGAAAAAGCGCGTGCTCTTCAATCGCGTCAGAGCATTGGCGGATCTCCACGCGACTTCCGGATGCGGGGATTGCAGATAGGCGCCCGCCAGCGTTTCGGCCTGCGGGCCGCCCACACGAAACAGCGCCGTCATGGCTGTCCCCACCCAGAGTTCCTGGTCGGCGTTGAGGGCTTGGTCCGGTTGCGGCAGGACCTTCTCGAGGGCGGCAACCGCGCTCGAAGCTTTCATTTTTCCCAGCGCTTCGGTGGCGCGCAGACGCACGTTCATTGCGGAATCGCCGAGCAGCGCAATCAACTTGCCGGCAGCGTCGGCGGGCGCGCGCAGTCCGGCTTCCTCCAGCGTCGCGGCGTCGAGCATCTCGCCGACAGCAAACGCAGCCATGGCGCGGACTTGATAATTGTAATGATTCAGGTGCCTGTAGATCAGCGGCAGGCCCGCCAGATCTCCGATGCGGCCGATGGCCAACAGCGCCCGCGCGCGGCGATCGTCGGGCCCCTGTTCAAGCGCCTTCTCAAAAAAATCGTCTGGCCCAAAGCGCCGTTCGTCCTCGCGCTCCAGGAGGGCGGCTTCCAGCGAGGCTTGCTCGCGCTGGGCCGCGTCCATCGCGCGGGAGGCACATCCGGGAAGCGCCAGCACGGCAGCGACGAGGAGCACAGCCAGGCTCCAGGCTCCAGTACAGGAGTTCTCACCCAGCAATGAGCAAGTAGTCCGGGCCGCGCGCGTAAGCGAGCGGGCAATCAGTGGCGCGATGTTCACGAGTATTCACCACGCAGCGCGGCAAGCCGCAACCAATCTGAAGCGCGATGTTCAAGAGTATTCACCACAGAGACACAGAGACACAGAGAAAGCACAGAGAAAAGCTTTTCGAGTGCCGAGAATTCCGATTCATGCATCTAATCCCTCTGTGTTCCTCTGTGTCCTCTGTATTACCAATTGGTGAAATCTTGTTATTTGAGCAAGATTTTTGATCCCGCTTCCTTTTTACCGGCCCGCAGCCTTCCGGCCGCGGCTCTGTTGGCGCTCCGTCGCCGGCCTCCGGCATACGGTTGCGGCTATGCCGCGCTGTGTCTCTGTGGTGAATAGAATTTAGAATTACTTGACGGGTTTGAAGCCGGACCCCTGAAGCCTGACCCCTGCTCCTCAGCGCTCGGAGAACTTGAAACCTGTCAACGTCACTTCGGTTTGTCCGGTAACAAGGTCGGGCGGGATGGGCTCGATATAGCAGACAAAACCGCGTGTCTTCAACGGTCCGATCGGCATCGAAGTGATGCGCTGCGCCCAGCGGCGCGTGTCGAGCATGAGTTTGCCCTCATCGGCAATTTTGACCTGGATCTCGACGGCCTCCAGTGTCTTGTCGCCCATGTTTTCGATCAGGCCCGATACAATGGACACTCGGTTGCCGGCGTAATTGCTCCCAATCTGGGACCGTATCTGGGAGATCTCGACGTGCCGGCTGTACCAGTCAAAGTTGGAGTCTCCGCGGCGCACCGTCCCGGGGATCTCCTCGTGGGCAATGACAGTAGGGGGTTGATCCTTGGCCCAGATGTAATAGATTCCCACAATGACGGCCAGCAGGCAAGCAGCCGCAATCGAGATTTTGACGTGAAGTCCCATGGGGCGTTTGGGAGCTGCGGGTTTGTCGGGGTCAATCATTGTGAAAGTCGCGAGTCTTCCTATCTTAATTAGTGTTGTTAATTCTAATACTTGTGAACATCGCGCCACGGATTGCCCGCTCGCTTACGCGCGCGGCCCGGACTTCAGCTGGCCACTGGCCACTGGCCACTGGCTGTGGTGAATACTCGTGAGCATCGCGCCATTGATTGCCCGCTCGCTTACGCGCGCGGCCCAGAACACCTGCCGTCAGCCTTGGCCGCCGCCTGCTGGGGCGACGTGGTCGAAGAACTTTCGCTTGTGTGGACAGGGCCGACGACAATTGTTGTGCAGCGATCGACGTCCAGGTATTTGCGCGCCACAGCATTGACCTGCTGCTGTGTGACACCACGAATCAGCCGGGGATAGGTTTCCAGATAGTCGAACCCGAGTTTGAAGAGTTCGGCTCCCACCAGGAAGCGCGCGATGTGTAGATTGGACTGAAAGTCGAAGACGAAATTGCCGGTCAGGTACGACTTCGCGTTGGCAAGCTCCTGCCGCGTGATGCCTTTGCGTACGATTTGAGAAATCTCCTGGCGCAGTCCCTTCAACGCAACTTCGCGATTGCCCGGCGATGTGGAAATGAAGGCGACAAAGCGGCCCGGGTAGAAACCCGCGCTGCCCGCGATATCGCTGTAGGTTGTATAGGCCAGGCCCATCCGGTCTCGTAGCTTCTGCGGGATGCGCGAGGTAAACCCCGGGCCGCTGCCCAAAATCACGTCAAGAATCTGTAGCGCGTAGTAATCCGGGTTGGTCCGCTCGATACCGAGATGGCCCAGCATGATGTTGAACTGTTCCTTATCCAGGTGCAGCTCGCGCAGCACAGGCTGGGATTGACGCCGAAAACGCCACCGTGGCCGCGGTCTGAGGCGGGCCGGACTTTTCCAGGTTCGGAAATATCTGCCGATCAAATCCATGATCTCGTCGACCTGGAAACTTCCCACGACGCACAGAATGGTGCGCGCCGGCACGATGTGGTTGCGGTGAAAATCGACCAGGTCGCGGCGGCGGAAGGCGCCGACCGTTTCGATGCGCCCGACGGTGGGTTCGGCCAGCGGCGTACCCTGATAAATCACTTCATTGAAATTCTGCGATACGACCGCTTGCGGGTTATCCAGTGAGCTCTTGATCTGGCTGGTCAGCTTCTGTCGCTCCAGTTCCAGCCGCTTCTCCGGAAAAGTTGGGAAGCGCAACATCTCGGCCGACAGTTCCAGGCCCTTGTCGATGTGCTGGCTTAGCAGCGCCATACTGAGGCCCGTCAGTTCCCGGTTGCTGAAGGCCGACAAGTCTCCGCCCAGCGACTCAATCGTGTCGGCGATCTGGCGATGCGTGTACCGCCGGGTGCCTTCGTCCAGCATTCGTGCCAGAAAGGAAGCCAGTCCCGCTCTTCCCGGCGGATTGTCGGCAGAGCCGGCGACGCAAAACGTGTTGATGTACACCATCGGAATCTTGTCATTCCTGGAGAGCAGGACCGTTAACCCATTCGGAAGCCTTTTGCGGAAAATGTGAAAGGGCGGCCTCATGGCGTCAGCAGCCCCACCGTGCTTTTTCGCCGGACAAGCGTCCGCGCGGCCAGGTCTTGAATCTGCGCGGGTGTCACTTGAAAGAGATGGGTCAGGAACGTTTCCGAAAAGCGGCAGTCACCGGCAACCGTTTCATATAGTCCGATCCGAACAGCCTGGTCGATGGTGGTCTCGAAGCTCTCGAGAAACTGGAGGCTGGTTTGATTCCGGGCCCTCTCCAGTTCGCGCCGCGACACCGGTTTGCTGGCCAGCCGGTCGAGCTCGTCGAAGATGACAGTTTCGACCTGCCGAGGGCTCACCGCCGGCCTGAGCTCGGCGCGAACGAAGAACAGGTGCGGGTCGATTGTCTCTGAGTACTCCGTTGTGCTGAAGGAAACCAGTTTGTCCTTTTCCACCAGACGCCGATAGAGTCGCGAAGTCCGTCCTTCACTCAGGATCTTGTCGATCAAATGCAGGGCGTAATAGTCGGGCGAAGTAATGGAGGGTGCATGAAAGGCCAGGATCATCCGGTCCAACGGAGTGTTTTTGTGGAGGACGACCCGCTTTTGGCGCTTCTGTTCGGGTTCGACCGGCAGCCGCTGCTGCGGGAGCGGACGGGCAGTCGCCTTTCCGAATAGCCTGCGGACGCGGCGTAGGGTCAGTGCTGGATCGATATCTCCGGCAATCACAAGCGTGGCGTTGTTGGGCCGGTAGTAGGTCTCATAATGACGGCGCATCTGGCCGACGCTCATCTTCTCCAGGTCTTCGTGCAACCCTATAATTGGAAAACGATAGGGATGCCGGTCCAGCGCTCGCGTCTCGACGGCCTGCCTCAGCGCGCCCCAGGGGGAGTCCAGATCCATTTTGAGCTCTTCAATAATGACCTGTTTTTCGAGCTCGAACTCTTCGGGATCAAGGGAGATGTCTGCAAGGCGATTGGACTCGATTTCGAGCGCCTGGTCCCAGCGGTCCGATGCGAAGGTGAAATAGTAGGCGGTGTAATCGTGCGATGTGAACGCGTTGTTGGCGCCACCGTTGATCATTGTAATGGCATCGATCTGCCCGCGCGCGTAGCGCCTGGTTCCCTTAAACATCATGTGTTCGAGGAAATGAGAAATGCCTGTTGCTCCGCGGGTCTCGTAGCGGGAACCGACCCGATACCAAATCATCGAGGTCACAATCGGGACGGAAGAGTCCTTGCAAAGGAGGATCTCCAGTCCGTTGTCGAGGCGCTCTCTTTTGATGCTGCCGACTGAAGGCATGTCAAAAACGCTAACATAACGGGTAGGGGGTGTCAAACACCGTAACCACCGTGGTTGTTGTCATAAGCTATTGATAAAAAATGAGTTACTTGTCATTTACTCTGCTCCAGATTGTGAAATCGGTCGCGTTAGTGGTAAGTTGTTAAGGCAATAGCGGCGCCGCGCGGGTGAGCCGGCATTATTCAGCAATAGCATTCACCACAGAGACACAGAGGACACAGAGAAGGCACAGAGGCATAGAGCGGCGGGCTTTACGCGAATGGCAAGGGATACGTCCTACAAGTCCTACAAGCCAGGACAGCCTGACTGTCGGAGAAGATTGGGATCATAAGATCCCAAAAGTTTTTGTTTTTCTCTGTGTTCCTCTGTGTCTGTGTCTCTGTGGTGAATGCACTTGAGAATAATCCGGATACGCGAGCGGGCCCGGACGGAAGGGAAGTTAATTGCCTTGGCCTTATCCGGGTGGTGAATCCCAGGATGATTTCATGAATAAACCGAGAGCATTCAAAACTTGTTTGTCCTTACTCCTGGTCCTGGCGCTGACGGAATTCGCGCTTTTGGCAGCCGATCCGGTTGTCGAAAGGCGTTCGCTGCTCAACGGATTGCAGATCTTTGCGATTCCCTGGGGTGGCAGCAACCGCGTCGAGATGAAACTATTGGTCAAGGTCGGTTCGGCTTTCGATCCGGTCGGCAAGTTTGGGTTGGTGGACATTCTGGCGGAACTCCTTTCGACCGGAACCGAGACTCGACCTTCTGAAGTCTTGAAACGGGAACTGGCCGTGCTGGGTGTAGAACTCGACTGGAACGTGACGCCTGACAGCACGACCTTCCATCTATCCGGGCCGCCTCAACAGACGCGCTATATGCTGGAGGTTTTAGGCCAGGTGGTTCGGAGACCTTCCTGGAGCGATGCGGACTTTCAGCGCCTGCGCAGCGCGCGTGCGGCGCGCTTGCGCGATCAGGCCGAGCAGGCCGTCCATCGGGCTGAGAGCAGTTTTCTAAAAGCCGTGTACGGCGCAACGTCCTACGGGCATTTGCCCCTTGGGCCATCCGCCGAGGAGCTGGAAAAGGTTACATTGGTCGACCTGAGGTCATTTTTCAAACGCTACTTTGTTCCCAATAACGCATTTTTGGTTTTGTCAGGACCGTTGCAGATGAAGCAGGTTCTGGCCGGCATCAGTCCGCACTTCGGTCCGTGGACCATGGGTGAGGCGGTCACGCAGTCGTTTCGTCCGCCCGAAGCGGTTGCCAATAGTCGCAGTGTGGAGGCGGGCAAGGGTCCCAGCCTGGTCGTCCTCGGAGGGCCGGGCACGTCGCGCGTCTCGGAGGATTCCGCAGCGGTTCGCGTTCTTGAACAGATTCTCAAAGACCGGTTGTCGTCGCTGGCCGCCGAGTTTCCGGGCCGGACGCTCGAGACACAATTCTCCCTGCCGCGTCGGCTGGGTCACGTATCGATCCGCGCCGGAGGACTCGATGCGTCCGATACGGGCCGGGCACTGCAGAAGATCGGCGAGGTCGTGGCGCAGTTGCCGGATTCGATCGGTCAAGCCGACCTGGACAGAGCGCGCTTGCTGCTGCGCTCCGAGAGGGAATCGGCCTCGGCCGATCAAAGGAAATATCTGGATGCAGTGTTGGAAGGAGAAATGCTGGAGCTCGGAGCGACGGCGCGAAGTCTGTTTCTCAGCCAATTGGATGCGCTGGTCGTAGAAGACGTCCGCAAGGCTGCGTCGAAGTATCTCGCAGCCCCGAAACTTGTTCTTGCAGCCGCAGGCGACGAAGCATTTGTCAAAGCACTGAACTGACGAAGGACGAAGGACGAAGGACGAAGGACTAAGACGGAAATTTTCCTTCAGTACACAAAATGCGTGCGAGATGCGCGCTCCCAAGCCCACTTTTTCCTGCGCCTTTTGTCCTTACTCCCTCGTCCTTAGTCCCTCGTCCTTTGTCCTTCGTCCTTCGTCCTTAGTCCTTCGTCCTTAGTTCGGCGGCGGCTTAGTTGGTGGCTGCACCGTTGACGGCGGGGTAGTTGCCGGAGGTGGCGCTGGTGGGGCCGCGCCTTTTTCGGTCGGTGCGGAGGCCGCTGGCTTGGCCGGGCCGGTTGTTGGCGCCGCTTTTGGCGCTGCGGCGCCCTGTGAATAGACCACAATTTCGATCCGGCTCAACTTGCCGTCTTCGCTTGGCTTGTCGGCTTCGCCCATTCCGCTGGTTTTGATCTTCGAGTCATCCATCTTGAAATTCTCGACCAGATGTTTGCGGACGACCATTGCGCGCGCCTGCGAAAGAATCAGATTCTCCTGCTTGTCCCCTGTTTGTCCCAGGTAGCCGACGATAACGGCCAGTGAAAATGGATTCTTCTCCAGATAGTCCCCTACCTGATTGAGAGCCTTTTCATTTTTGAGCTTGGCCGAATCCGGTTGGTCGAAGAGACCCTCATCATAGATGAATTTCTTGGCGAAGGGACCCTCGGGCAACTTGGCGATCTGGTGTTCGGTCAGCTCGGTGGAGTCCTGATAACCGCGGTCGTTGAAAAATCCCCGGAACAACCAGTTCTGTTTCAGAGCCTGCATGTTTTCCTGAAAAGCGGTCACCCCGACCTTCGCCTGGGCGACCGTTTCCCGCACGTCGACGGTTGCGGCATTGACCTGGTTGTAGATCTGCCGGTCGTTGATCAACGCGCCGACAGTTCCCTCACCCCGGTTGATCTTTTCGGTAATGGATTTCACGTTGGCCGTCGCTCCATCAACGTTCTTGAGAGCTAGGTTAGCTGTATCCATCATCGTGTTGACCTTCTTGATGATGTCGGCCAGTTCTTGGGGCGGAAGACTGGCGATCGTGTCGCCGTCTCGAATGGGCTGCCCCTTGTCGGAACCGAAGGAGATGGCCAGGTACTTGTTGCCGAGCAGTCCTTCGGTTTCGATCGATGCCTGCGAGTCCCTCTTGATGACTTTGTCGGTCGCCCTCTCCAGATCGACTGCAACCAGCATCTTCTCGGTCGGATTCTGGGGCATGCGGATGTGATCTACCGTCCCTTTTCGAACGCCGCCGACCCGCACTTCGGCGCCATTTGCCAAGCCGGCGACATTGTCAAACGGCGCCCAGACACGGTACGTTCGGCTGAATAGGAACTGTTGGTCGCCGATGAGAAAAATCCCCCCGAATAGCATAAGCAGGGCTACAAAGATGAAGGCGCCGACGCGGGCAAGTCGTGACATAAGGTCTCCTAAAAACTATGCTTCAAAAAATCCACGACGAAAGGATCCTCGCTCTTTTGAAGGTCCTCAAACGATCCTTCAATGCGGATTTGTCCTTGATCGAGCAGCATGACTCGGTCGGAAACGGCCTTTGCAGAGTGCATGTCGTGCGTGACGACAATCGAGCTCATCTTGTGCCGGCGCTGCAGCTCGAGGATCAACTCGTTGATCTCGCCGGCTGTGATCGGATCGAGCCCGGCGGTGGGTTCGTCGAACAGCATGATCTCCGGTTCCAGCGCCAACGCCCGGGCCAGTCCCACTCTTTTCTTCATTCCGCCGGAAATCTCGGATGGAAGTTTCGTCAGCGCGCCGTCCATTCCCACCTGTTCGAGCAGTTCGCGCACTCGCTCTTTCCGTTGCGAACCCTTCAGGTCGGAATGGCGCCGCAGCGGGAAGGCGACATTCTCCTCGACGCTCAGCGAGTCATAGAGGGCCGAGTACTGAAAGGAAAACCCCATCCGCTTTCTGAGCTTGTTCAACTGATCCAGCTTCAACCCTGTGATTTCCTCGCCATCGATACGGATGGAACCGGCATCAGGTTTTTGAAGCCCGATGATCAACTTCAGCAGCACGCTCTTCCCCGTCCCGCTGCGTCCGAGCACCGCCAGCGTCCCGCCTTGCGGAACTTTCAGGTTGATTCCACCGAGCACGACCAGCTTGCCGAAGGACTTTTTCAAACCCTCCACCTCAATTGCGGGCGCGGACTTCTCGGCTGGCGCGGATATCTCGGTTGTCGCGGATTTCTCGGTTGTCATCGCGCTCTCAAAAAAACATCTGAATGAGCCGGACCAGCAGTACGTCGGCCAGGATCACAAACAAAGACGAAAGTACAACCGCGCTGGTCGCCGACCGGCCGACCCCTTCGGTCCCTCCCTCGGTGCGCATTCCCTGGAACGAACCGATGACGCCGATGATGAGGCCGAAAATGGCCGTCCGGAGCGTCGACGGCAAGAGATCGCTGAACTTGACGCGCTCGAACCCCTCGTTGAGATAGAGCTGCAAGGCGACCGGCTCCACCAGCGTGTTGGCGATCCAGCCCATCATGATGCCGCAAAAATCCGCGACGATCGTCAGAAGGGGAAGCATCAGGATGCAGGCCACGACGCGGGTGGCAGCCAGAAATTTGTAGGGGTTGACGGCCGACACCTCGATGGCGTCGATCTGTTCGGTGACCTTCATCGATCCGAGTTCCGCTCCGATGCCGGCGCCCACGCGTCCACTGACGACCAGCGCCGTGATAATCGGACCACTCTCCTTGATGATCGACATGACGATGACAACTGGCAGCAACGATTTGGCGCCAAAGCGAATCAGACTATCGCGCGTGTGAAGGGACAAGACCACGCCGATGGCCGAACCGGCCAGCGCGACCAGGGGAAGGGACTTCGCCCCGATTTCGTCCATCTGCCGGAGCAGTTCGCGGAACTCGAAGGGAGGAGTCACAGCGGCGCGAGCCAGTCGGCCGCAGAAAATCCCCAATTCCCCAAACCACTCAAAAAACGAGAGCAACAGCCCCGGGCGTTGCGGCGAATCCTCGTGCTCAGCCATGGTTTCTTAAATTATAACAGCCCAAAGGAATACGCCGATCAGGGGTCAGGCGTCAGGGGTCAAAATCGAACGTGAGAGGGCTCGGTGGGCTGGTAGCCGGCGTTCAAGTGGCAAGTGATCAGTGCAGGAATACAAGGAAACGACGCCGATCCATCTTTGGACCCGCTGACCGCTGACGCCTGGCCACTGGCCACTGCTTTTTCGCTTGACTATCAAAAAGATATTAATATGATATCAATCAAACAGGAGGCAACAATGAAAACGGTAGAACAAAGGGCCGCCTCGAAAATCAACGGTTTCGTCATGGTGGCCGTTGTCATGGCGCTGCTGGCCATCGGCGTCTGGGAAGTCACGGGGGGGAGTTTGGAAATCGTTGTAGGCATCGTGGTGCTGACTTTTGCGACGCTGATGATGTTCGGTTTTTTCGCGGTACAGCCCAATCAAGCGCGGTTACTGGTTCTTTTTGGGCGTTACATCGGAACAGTCGAAGAGTCCGGACTTTGGTGGGCCAACCCATTTGCCGTAAAGAAGCGGGCTTCGCTGCGCGTGCGCAATTTCCATAGCGACCGGCTGAAGGTAAACGATGCACTGGGCAACCCGATCGAAATCGCCGCGGTCGTTGTCTGGCAAGTCACCGATGCGGCTCGCGCGTTGTTTGATGTCGACAACTACGAACAGTTCGTCTCCATTCAGACCGAGACGGCCATCCGGACGCTGGCCAGTCATTATCCGTACGACTCCCACGAGGAGGTCGTTACGACTTTGCGGGGCAGCCCCGACCAGGTCGCTTCGACACTGAGCGGAGAGGTCCAGGCCCGGCTGAACGTAGCCGGTGTGAAGATCCTTGAGGCTCGACTGACTCACCTGGCCTACGCTTCCGAGATCGCTCAGGCGATGTTGCGCCGCCAGCAGGCTCACGCCATCATCGCGGCCCGCCAGCTGATGGTCGAAGGCGCCGTTGGCATGGTGGAAATGGCGTTGAACCGATTGAGCGAACAGCACATCGTCGACCTCGATGAAGAAAAGAAGGCAACGATGGTCAACAACCTCCTGGTTGTTCTGACCTCTGAGCACGGAACCCAGCCTGTCATCAACGCAGGAACGCTGCACGGATGAGCGCAAAGAAGCCGTTTCTGCTGCGTCTGAATCCGGCCCTTCACAAGGCGCTGGAGAAATGGGCTGCCGATGAGCTGCGCAGCATCAACGGCCAGATCGAGTACCTGTTGCAGGAAGCCGCCCGGCATTCCGGGCGCTTGGGAGCAGGGGTCAGGGATCAGGGATCGGGGATCAGGGATCAGGGAAATGAGGATTGATTGTGGATTGTCACTCCGCCTGGAGCCTGGCCCCCGATGCCTGAATGCTGCCTCTGATTGCCCGCTCGCTTACGCGCGCGGCTCGGACTTGACCCCTGTTCTTAGACATTGAAAAATTACGCCCCTTTCCCCTATACTGAATGGCTCGAAGCCCGCACAATCTTTCGTGCTGCCGAGGTCGGGCAGCTTGGACGGGTGTGTGTTAGAAAACGCACGGTGAGCAAGGTGTGACATGTAGGTAGATCGACCGCACCTGACAACCTGGCAGCTGGCGTTTGTGGCACGAAAGGTGGGCGTTTGCCCACTTTTTTGTTTTCGTGGAACGAAATCGATGGCGGTCACCGAGAAGCTAATGGAACTGGTCGAACGGGTTGTCGCAAGCGAAGGGCTCGAACTGGTGCATGCCGACTTCCGGCCGGCAGGGAGAAGTTCGGTTCTGCAGGTGTTGATCGATAAGCCGGGCGGCGTCAACCTGCAGGATTGCCAGACGGTCAGCCAGCAGTTGGGGGCGGTGCTGGACCTGGAAGATGTCATCCACAAAGAGTACCTGCTGGAGGTCTCGTCTCCCGGGCTGGATCGACCCTTGTACAGACTGGCCGATTATGACCGGTTTCAGGGACGCAAGGCGAAGCTGCAGACCAAGGCGCCCATCGAAGGCAGAAGGAATTTCAAGGGCCGTATCCAGGGAGTCCAGAATCAATGTGTTGTTTTTGATGACGGGAAGCAGAAGCTCGAGATCCCGTTTGAGAACATTCATCGGGCCAATCTGATCTTCGAGTTAGAACGATAGCGTAGAGGGAGTTGAATGGCGAGCTTACTGGCGCAGACGATAGACCAGATCAGCAAAGAAAAAAACATCGATCCCCAGATCATCATTTCTGCTTTGGAAGATGCGATGGTGGCCGCAGCTAAGAAGTACTTCAAGACCGAGGAGGACCTGCAGTCACGCTTTGATGTAGCCAGCGGAGCCTTGGAAGTCTTTGCAGTCAAGAGAGTCGTCGCCGAAGTCAGCAACCCGCTGCAGGAGATGTCGCTCGAAGAAGCCAAAGAGATTGACGACTCGTTTGAGGTCGACGATACCGTCGAGATCCCGAAACCGACCGATCTGCTCGGGCGCATCGCCGCTCAGACGGCCAAGCAGGTTATCTTTCAAAAAGTACGCGAAGCCGAACGCGAGATCGTCTACAACGAATACTCCGACCGCGTCGGTGAGTTGGTCAATGGCATCGTCCGGCGCCTCGAGGGAAGCGACATCATCGTCGACCTCGGGCGTACCGAAGCCGTGCTGCCGTATCCGGAACAATCCCGTTCGGAATCCTACAAGCAGGGGGATCGGATTCGCGCCGTGATCGTTCGCGTCCTGAAGTCCTCCAAAGGTTCTCAGGTCGTCGTCTCGCGCGGCGATCCTAGCCTGCTCATGCGCATGTTCGAAATGGAAATCCCCGAAATTTACGATCAGACGATCGTTATTCGCAATGCCGTACGCGAAGCTGGTGAGCGCGCCAAAGTAGCCGTGCAGTCGCGCGACCGCGACGTCGATCCCGTGGGCGCCTGCGTCGGGATGAAGGGATCCCGCATCAACGCCGTCATCCGCGAGTTGCGGGGCGAAAAGATCGACATCATCCAGTATCACGACGAGATCAGCCAATACGCCGTCAACGCGCTTAATCCTGCCAAGATCGGCAAGGTCCTGATTGCCGATCCGATCAATAAGGTCCTGGAAGTCATCGTCCAGGAAGATCAGCTTTCGCTGGCCATCGGCAAGAAAGGTCAGAATGTCCGCCTGGCATCGAAGCTGCTGGGTTGGCAAATCGAAATCAAGAGCGAAGAGGAAAAGCGTCGCGAGGTGGCCGACGAGATCGAGAAGCTCACCTCCTCGTACTATCCGCTTTCGGAGCTGGAAGGAGTGACCGAGCGGATGATTTCCAAACTGCAGGAAGCCGGCTATTCTTCGGTCGAGGAACTTTCCGCAGCGACGGCTGAAGATCTGCAGAATATCCCCGGAATCGGAGAAAAGACCGCCGAGAAGATCCTGGCCACTGCGCTTGAATTTATGGCGAGTGCAGGCGAAGGCGCAAGCGCCGAGGAAGATTCCGAAGAGGAACAGGACGAAGAGGAAGTTGCGGAGGAAACTGCTGCGGCTGAAGGCGATAAGGCCGATGAGTCTGAAGCCGAAGACGGCGAAGAAGAAGTTCCCGTGGGAGACGGTTCTGGCGAAGATTCCAAAGGATAACAGTGCCGCGACAGTACGTAGGCGTTATTCATAAAAAGCATTCACCACAGAGACACAGAGGACACAAAGGAACACAGAAGGGTTAGATGCATGAATCGGAATTCTCGGCGCCCCGAAGAGCTTTTCTCTGTGCTTTCTCTGTGTCCTCTGTGTCTCTGTGGTGAATACCTTTGTGAATAATCCGGGTAGTGGGCGCTTTCAAGCGCCACAAACAATCGAAGGGTTTTGAGATTTTAATGGACATAGAAAAAGTCAAAGTAAGCGATCTGGCCGGTGAGTTCAACGTCAAGAACGCGGCGGTCGTCACTGAATTGAAAAAGATCGGCGTGATGGTCATTTCGCCCGATACGCCCGTGGATTCGGGCATTGCCAACCGTATTCGCAAGCGCCTCCAGTTTCTAGCGGAACAGGAACAGGAGGAAACCGCCAAGGCCGAGCGTGTCCGCGAAAAGGCCAAGGCCAAAGCAGCTGAAGCCAAAGCCAGGAAAGAAGCCGAAGCTCCCAAGAAGCCGCTGAAAGGCATCAAGAAGTTGAAGGAACACGCCGAGGCTTCCCCAGCCCGTGTCGAGGCTGCTCCCCCTGCTCCCGCTCCTGCTGCGCCGGCCGCGGTTGAGCCCGTCAAAGAAAGGCCGACTGCAACCGCAAAGGCCCAACCGGCCACAGGCACGAAGACCGCTACGGGCGCCGCGCCGACGAAGGCTCCCGCTTCCAGGAAGACGCTGGGATCGAAACCCGAAGCTGCGCCGCCGGTCGAGAAACCGGTTGTTGTCTCGATGGCTCCACGCAAAGGCCGCAAAGTCATCCGGGAAATAGAAGAGCCGTTGGACACCCCGTCGCCGGCCGCCGGCGCGTCCGCGGGCGCCGATACGGCGCCTCGCCAGGCTGCTTCCGGCCAGGAACCCGAGTTACACGAAGCGCCTGACGCCGACGTGTCACCCGTCCCGGAGAAACTCGACGAAGCCGCAGCGCGTCTGCGAGCCGTGCCGAAACCCGAGACGCCCGCACATCTGGCCGAAGCGCAGACGCCGGCTCGGCTGGCGCGGCCCGTTGTCACCGTGTTGAAAAGCACGTCGATCCAACCGGCCGCGCCGCTGCAGGATCCGAGTCGAAGATTTGCACGTCCTTCGCCGCCGCCGTCGCGCCCGATGCATCCGCATCGCCCTGGCGGGCGTCCGTTTCACCGCCCGGGACCGCGCCGGCCACAGGCTCCGGCGCAACACAGGCGACAGATTTCGCCGGTTCCTGTCGAGCAAGCTCCGGCGCCGCGCCCGCATTTTACCGAGCTGCGTGACGTGACGGTGGCCGAGGGGATCAGCGTCAAAGATCTCTCCGAAAAGCTGGAAGTAAAGAGCAAGGACATGCTCAAGGAATTGCTCAACCGCCACATCATGGCGTCGATCAATCAGACGCTTGACGAGGCGATGACCAAGGATATCTGTGAAGCGTTCGGATTTCGCGCCAACATCGTCTCGTTTGAAAAGGAGCTGGAGCAGATCGAGGAGCGTGCCGATCTGGAAGCTGACTTCGCGTCGCGAGCGCCCGTTGTGACGGTCATGGGCCATGTCGATCACGGAAAGACCTCGTTGCTGGACGCGATCCGCGAAACGCGCGTCACCGAGGGCGAAGCCGGAGGCATCACCCAGCACATCGGCGCGTATAAAGTGCAGATCAACAAACGGGACATCATCTTTCTGGATACACCGGGTCACGAAGCGTTCACGTTGATGCGGGCTCGCGGCGCGCAGGTCACCGACATCGTTGTGCTGGTCGTGGCCGCCGACGACGGAGTCATGCCGCAAACTGTCGAAGCGATTCATCACGCGCGCGCGGCGGGCGTCCCGATTCTTGTCGCTATCAACAAAATCGACAAGCCCGGCGCAGGGGCCGACAAAGTCAAACAGGAACTTAGCGAGCACAACCTTCTGGCCGAGGACTGGGGCGGCGATGTCGTCATGGTTTCCGTCTCCGCCAAACAGAAGACCAATCTCGATCTCCTTCTGGAGATGGTTTTGCTGGTAGCCGACATCAAGGACGCCAAAGCAAATCCCAAGCGCCGCGGCACGGGAACCATCCTGGAAGCGAAGCTCGACCGTGGTCGCGGAGCCGTGGCGACGCTGCTCATTCAAAACGGCAGCGTTCACGTCGGAGACTCGTTCATCGCCGGAGCCGTTTACGGAAAGGTGCGAGCGATGCTGGACGATCGCGGTCGCCAGCTGTCTGAATCAGGTCCCTCCAGCGTCGTGGAGATTCTCGGTCTGCAGGGAATGCCGCAGGCCGGCGACAATTTTGCCGTCATCGAGGATTCCCTGAAGGCCAAACAGATCGGGGCGTACCGGCAGGCGCAGATCCGCGACCGGGACATGCAGAAATCTTCCCGTCTCAGCCTCGATCAGTTGCAGGAGCAGTTGCGAAGCGGCGCTATGAAGGAGCTCCCGCTGATCCTGAAAGCCGACGTCCAGGGATCCGTGGAAGTTCTCGAGGAAACGCTGAAGAAGCTCGGCACGGAGAAGGTAAAAATCAAGATCATCCACAGCGGCGTCGGAGCGATCACCGAAACGGACGTGCTGCTGGCGTCCGCATCCGGGGCCATCATTGTTGGTTTCAGTGTCCGGCCCGAGAAGAAGGCCGAAGAGCTGGCCGAGCGCGAAGGCGTCGACATTCGGCTTCACACGATCATCTACAACGTCTCCAGCGAGATCAAGAACGCCATGCTTGGCCTGCTCGAATTCACCTACAAGGAGAAGTCGCTCGGGCGCGCCGAAGTCCGCAATACGTTCCGTCTTCCCAAGGCGGGCATGGTCGCGGGTTGCTACGTCACCGACGGATCGATTGCGCGCAACAGCGAAGTGCGCCTGCTGCGAGACAATGTGGTGACCTATGAAGGCCGCGTACAGTCCCTGCGGCGTTTCAAGGAAGACGTCGGCGAGGTCAAAAAC
>JBPCNK010000044.1:0-24798 GCA_051001345.1 Acidobacteriota bacterium
GTAATCTCCAGACCCTTCTATTGGGGATTGCTTTTCTTCGCCACGAAGGTGCTGTTCGGTTCGTAGAGGACCATTTCGGTCACCTGACCGGAAGCGTCCTTCTTGAACTCCACGGTGAACCCGGTTAGGCCCTTGATTGTAAACGAAAGGCCCCTGGTCGGCAGCAGTTCGCGCTCGGGCTGGCCGACCCAATTCGTCAGCACTAACAGGCGGTCACCTTTTAGGGTTACGGTGACGGTGTTGCCCACGAGTTCGTAGTCCCCGGCCAGGGCTTGAAGGAAGCTCTTCTCTGTCATCCCTTTCGTAGGCCGCCGGGTAAAAGCAAACTCCTTCAGGTTCTCCTCTAGGGGAATCCAGAGGTGGTCGATCTCCCCCTGGAGGTTTGTGCCGAAACCCACCTTCATCTTCCAAGACGGCTCGTCGGGATGGGCGAACTCGAAGAGGTCGTAATGGAAGTGTTTGAGCGGAGAAGATATTTTGTTGTTGGAAAGTCTCAGTTCGTCCTTCTCTAGATCGATCCTGACGATTCCGTATCCCGGATGCTCGTACTCTCCGACGTAGTCCTTGAGGTCGTGCGATGGGCGCGTCCCCTTCTTGTGCGTGGTGTATCCTTTCTTCTCGGCTTCCGCTGCGGATTCCTTCTGCTTCTGTTGCTGATCTTTGAACCGCTGGCTCCATGGCACGTGCTCCAAGCCCAGCAGACGGTCATAGGCGTTGTGGGTGACGATGGTAGGCAGGGGGTTCTCGATGTTGGTCAGCACAACGACGCCAATCTCCTCCTCGGGCAAGAAGGAAAATAAGGCGCGGAACCCGCCCAGGCCGCCGCCGTGGTGGACGAGTTTGTGGCCCCGGTAGGTTGTGAGATACAACCCCATCCCGTAGCTGTAGCGGCCGAATTCGGTGTACCGCGGCCACGGCGTCGCAATCATTGAGGTCTGCATCTGGAGAATGTTGTTCCGCGACAGGATCTGTGACTTCCCGTCGTTTCCCTCGTTGAGGTAGAATAACAGGTAGCGGCTCATGTCCTCGACACTGGAGTTGATTATGCCCGCGGCCCCCTCCTCCGGAAAATTCAGGAAGACATGGGGGATCTCTTTGACCTCCTCGTTGACTTTCCCATAGGGTAGCGCGAAGTCGCCGGTTTTCTGGGACTCCCGGACGGAGAAGTTGGTGCGTTCCATTCCCAGGGGAACCAAGACTTTTTGTCGGGTAAGTTCCTCCCATGTCGTGCCCGCAAGCTGCCCCGCCAGGTAGCCCGCCGTCATGAACAGCAAGTTGCTGTACTGATACGTCGTCCGCAAATCCTGGCTCGGCTCCAGATAGCGGAGCCGCTCGATCATTTCCTTCTGAGAGAAGCCGGTGTCGTACATGAAGAAATCGTGGCCTGGCAAGCCGGAGCGGTGACTCACCATGTCACGCACCGTTATCCGCTCGCTCGCCACCGGGTCGTAGAGCCGGAAGTTCGGCAGGTATTCGCGCACGGGTTTGTCCCAATCGAGTTTGCCCTCGTCGGCCAGCATCCCGAGCGTTACGACTGCGAACGACTTCGTTATGGAGCCGATGGCGAATAAGGTCGCCGGTGTAACCGGGAGTTGCTTTTCCACATCCCGGAAGCCGTACCCTTTCGAGTGAATGACCTTGCCGTCGCGCACAATCGCGATCGCCAGGCCGGGCACGTTCCACTCCTTCATCCGTTCAACGATGAACTCATCAAGGCCCTCGAGGCTGGGCTTACTGGCTGCCGGCGCTCCGCTCACTGGGGCGACAATGGTGACGGGTGCCGCCGGGACAACGGCTGGCGGCTGCGTTAGCGGCGCAGCGAGCATGCTTGGCAGCGCGAACGAGAGAACCAAAATGGGGGCGAAGAACCTATGCATGTTTCCTCCTTTGGCAGTTATTTGCATGCCCGGGTCGGGTCGACGCCAGCCGATGAACTCCATCGAGAGGTAGGCGGCACGCACCATCTGAGCTCCGTGGCTGGTCAGACCGACGATGGCTAGAGCGAGGTAGGCAACGACCGCGCCGAGCCAGCCCACCGACAGAATGATATGCGCGGTGAGCGCGAACTTGCGGAGACTTGGTGTCATGGTCATTCCTTCCTATATGCTGGCTAACGACGGGCGCGTGAGCCGCGGCAGCCGATGTTGCCAATGGCGAGCGCCCGCTGACGGGAACGACCAACCCTCCGAAAACGAAACCGCGGGCGCGAGTCCGCTGGACGCGCGGGTTAGGCGGAATTGCGCACTCCAGGTGATCCAGGCCGGGTCACTTCTTAGCGATGCGCGTGAGTTGGGTCAGCACACACTTCCACCGCCCCTCTTGTTTTACGAAGACGTCCGTCGACCATTCCAACTCACTGAACGCTTGCCCCTTGAATTTGCCCTTTGACGTGGCCCGAGCCGTGACGACGGCCGTGTCCCCGTAGACGCGCACTGTTGTGTCCGCAAACTCCATCGCCTCGTGGGTCAGATCGCCCGATCTGATTAACCCCAGAAAGGTTGACCTGTCAAGCACGTTGCCTTCCGGCGTGATGACGGTCCAGTCTTCGGCCATTTGGCGGCCGACCGCGTCCGCATCACTCTTCACGAACGCCTCCGCCGATTCCTTCTCAAGCGCCAGCAGCTCCTCTCGCGCCTTGTCGCTCATGCTCGGCTCCCTCTTGGGCCCGTGCCGCCGGAGGCCATCAGCCACCCGACGACGAGAGATGTGATCGTCAAAGATACGAGTACATGCCTCCTCACGACGTAGACTCCTCTCTGTGACGCAAGAGAACGCAGACTGATCTACGTTGCCCCACGTCCCTCCGCCTAACGACCCGCGCTGAGCCGCGCGCCGCAGCGACATGATCGCACAAGCAGCGAGCGTCGGCTCCATTCGCTGGTGGCCCACTGGCCTCGGATTTCTCTAGACCGATCCCGTATCGGGCACCCGATACAAGTCGGTGCTCAAATAGCGGAGCCCGGAGTCGACCATGAGGGTGACCACCGTTGCTCCTGATCCCAATCGTTCGGCCACACGCAGCGCGGCAAGCGTGTTCGCCCCCGAGGAGGTACCAGCGAAGATCCCCTCCTCGCGTGCGAGCCGGCGCGTCATCGCCTTGGCCTCCTCGGTCGTGACGGTCAGAATCTCGTCGACCTCCGCCGGCATCCAGAGAGGCGGGATGAAGCCGATCCCGATGCCCTCGATCTTGTGCGCGCGCAAATGCCTGACGCGCTACTTGACGCCTTCGGAGGCCGCGACTGCTTGTCCGTGTCCGCACGCAACGAGTTTTGTTCAGAACGCGACACAGACTCGGTCTTCTTCCCATAGGACAAATCGATGGCCATACCGCTGCTTGATCTGAGCGATTACGGCTTGCACCGCAGCCCGATGGGATCCGGCTTCAGCGGCCGGGACCAACACGACTAACATTCTCCCGGCACCGCCACCAGTGCTGCCATCAGGTCTGCGCCACCATCCAGTGTTGGCTAAAATCGTTCCTCCAGCCGGAAAGTATCGGAGCAGCACGTCATCAACAAACCGTTGCCATTCCTCATCCGTGAGGCGGCCTGAAGTCACGTTCACATTCGAACGGTCCATATACAAGACCGTTCGCAAGGATGGCTTAAGTGGCGCGGTGCAAGACAAGCCCGCGGCACCAAGTGGACGCTCCGCCCGATGCAACGCGCACCCATTGACCCCCGCTACGAGGACCAGCGCGACCAGACACCCAGGGCCAATTCGGAGCATCTCTCCCCCTATATATGCATATGCGATGGACGCCTAACTTCTGTTCATAGGTTTCCAGGTAAACCCGCTTCCTGGTTTCACTTTCCAGATAACATGCCGCAGCCGATTCCGCCTGAGCCCTTTGTCGTCCATTGGTTAGCGTCCTTCCGGCATCTTATATGGTTTCCAGGTAATACGCACCGCATCCTTCCTCACAGATTGTCCACCGGGCTCTTCACGCCCCGGTCTCCGCGATTCAAAACGTGTGTGTAGATCATCGTGGTTCGAACATCGCTGTGGCCCAGTAATTCCTGCACCGTCCGGATGCGGGATGTCGCACTTTATGGAAGAAGATGAAGCGTCTCACCCACATCAGATAGGTCTGCTCCGTCCTGCGGCTGTAATGGCGCAAGCGCAGCGCCAGACGAAGCTGGCCGAGAAGCCTGGGTTGAGAACTGGAGGCAGGAACTCGGTCGCGTACCAAAGAAACCTGCGGCGGCGAAGACCGTCGGAGGGGCTTCGCCCATCTCAAGCATGCAAGCCGTTGCGTGGTAGCAGATCGTTGCCATCGCCACCAACCAAGCTGTTTCTGGAAGCCGATTGGCCCGCCCAACAGGCTAACCCATTTCCTCGGTGCTGTCACCAAGGTCGCTGTTGTCTGTCAGCGTTATATAGAAAGGTCCTCTTTGGGTGCAAGCTTTCCCTTCGAAAAGGGAGGGGAGCGGATGCAGGAAGAGGGGCTCGCCCGTGCGGCTCAAGTTTTCCTCCGATTCAATTCCTGGCGGTGTGGCGCCGCAGGACGGCTTGAACGGCCTCGCTGCCGAAATTCGGGTACGTCAATTTGGCTCCGGCCTGCAAGAGCGTCTCGGCGCAGGCGGGATAATCTCCTTTGCGGTCGCAGAAGTTTAACGAGCCCCACTGGCAACTTTCCAGCGCCGTGCCGCCATAGGCGTTGCGGATATCCAAATCCGCGCCGTGTTCAATCAAAACGCGCACGATCTCGACGTAGCCGCACAGCGCGGCGCGATTGACCGGCGTGAAACCATCGCCGCGCGCGTTGACGTCAAATCCCAGTTTCAGCATCAACTGGAGCGCCGGGAGATCCTTTGCAAACGCGGCCTCCCCGAGTTGGGCCTGGTCTTCGCCTGGCAGCTGCTGCAGCAAGTTCGGGCGCGCGGCCAGAATCTTCGTCGCGTTTGCTTCATCGGCACGCCGGCACGCCGCAAGGAATTGCTCCTTGATTGGGCTGCGGCGAAAGAGCAGATCGTAGACTTCTTGCCCGCCATAGTTTGCGGCGACCAGCAAAACCGACACGTTCGCACCGAGTTCCCACTGATAGATGTGGCCCGGAGGGACTGCTGCGTACCCGGACTGCCCGATGCGCGCCGTGATGCAACCGGGGTCGGCCTCCAGCACGCGTTCCACCAGCGCCCGGTCCCCCAGCGCCGCCGCCATGAAAACGTCGACGTCCGCGCCACGCGCAATGAGGTGCCGGCACAGTTCCGTGTCGCGGACCTTGTATTGAGCCGCCGTCGATTTGTGATCGATGTCGCGCGCGTTTATCACCGCGCCATGGTCGAGCAACAAATCGATGATTTCTTTCGTCTTGGCAAAGTGCAGCGGCCGCTGGCCGTCGCCGCCCGGAGCGTGAACGAGCGAGGGATCGCTGGCGAGCCATTCCTTGACCTTGTCGGCCATCCCCAGTCCGGCCGCCGCGTGAATATCGACGATGGCGCCGCGCTCGATCAACCAGGCGGCCTGTTCGGGGTCCGTGCCGTCCAGCACTCCGAAACTGCCGGCCCACCAATCGCTGCGGGCATTGATATTGGCGCCGAATTCCAGCAGCGTTTCGGCTACCTGGCGATTGTTTTTGGCGGCGAGGATCGCTTGCCCACCGAAGCTAAACAACGGCCGGTCGATGTGCGGGCGCAGCGCCGGCGTGTTGGCGAGAAGCGTTCGGACCTTGGCCGCATCCTGCGCTCTGACGGCTTCCACAAATTCGTCGATCTCCGGTACGGCCCCACGCCCGATGAGGTACGCCCGCATGTCCGGCGTGCTGTCGTCGAGCACGCCGACGGTGCGGCCCCAGAACTGGCTGCGCGCATTGATGTCGGCGCCAAATTCCAACAGCACATCGAGCATCGCACGATCGCGACGGCAGAAGACGATCGCAGGCTCATCAGCTCCGAAAATGGGACGGTCAATCCCGATGCGCAGTTCCGCGTGTGCCGCCAGCAATGTCCGCAGGCCTGCGGCGTCCCTTTGCTGTACGGCGTCTTTGAGTGGTTCCATAAATCATCCTAGTTTGAGTGCCGGGCCGAGACGCAAGGAATATATATTGGATGGTGGGCTACAGCTCATGGCGGGGTCAAGCAAGAGGAACTGGCGGAGGCCGCTAACAACACTCGCCTCCGGGCGCGCCTTCCAAAGAAAGAGTAGCTATCTCTAAACTGAGGAGATCGGCATGGAACATTCCCTAAACTCGGTCGAAGGAACCATCATCATGCTGGTGCAGTGGCTCAAGCTCGGCATCGAGAGCATGGGCGTGGCGCTTGTGGCCATCGGCGTCTGTGCGGCCGTTGCGCAGTTTATCCGCGCGATGGCGGCGCGGCAGACCACGGACTTTAGTAAGATCCGTTTGACTCTGGCTCGCTACCTTGCGCTTGCTCTGGAGTTCGAATTGGGCGCCGACATTCTCGGCACGGCCGTGTCACCCAATTGGGACCAGATCGGCAAGCTAGCTGCCGTTGCCGTGATCCGCACGGGGCTGAACTTCTTCCTCTCGATGGAAATGAAGCACGAAAAGAAGGGAGAGGCCCCATGATTCAAGTGGCAAGTGATCAGTGGCAAGAATACAAGTAGACAGCACGTGTGGGCACAGGGCTCCAGGACAGGAGTGGGCACAGGGCTCCAGCCCTGTCGCCTTTCCGTTACTTATCCGCCATTCATGAAAAGAGAACACCGGCCTAGCGGCCGGTGCCACTCCTACTTCCGTACCATCGCCTTATTGGAATCGCGCGGGAGAAATTCAGAAACCAAACAGTAGAAGCCCCAATCGTTAATAAATCCGCAATCCCCAATCCGCAATCCGCAATTGAATCCCCATTCCCCAATCCCCAATCGCCTCACTTGGCTGGCGTAACCTCTATCTTGCGAAATGTGACTTTGCCATGATCCCCCTGCAAGAAGATCGGTCCCGGCTGGCCTTCATTGCTGTCAAGCGCCCCGCCCGTGACGCCGGCAATCTCTCCGTCGATGATCGGGCGGCCGTTGAGAACAATCGTGACTTTGCGGCCCACCAGTGTGATGTCGTAGGTCTGCCATTCTCCGGCCTTCTTTGCGGCCATCTCGCTCGGAGTTAGAAATCCATAGACTCCGCCCATCAGGATGCTGCTGGGATCCTTGCCGAAGTCGTCCTGAATCTGGACCTCATAACGCCCGCGCAGGTAAATACCGCTATTGCTTTTTTCGGCGATCTGAAATTCTGCATGCAGTTTGAAATCCTGCAGCGTCTGCTCGCTGACCAGATCGACACTGGGCGGGTTGTTGACAAGCAGACCCTTTTGAACCTTCCATCCATTGGGTCCTTCAGCGTGGCGCAGTTTCCAGCCGGTAGTGTCCTTTCCATTAAACAGCTGGATCGGTTCGGCCCAGCTAATCGGCTCGGGCCGGGCGGCCGCAACAGGGACACGCACGGCGCTCCACTGCAGCGTGCTGCCGTCTTCGGCGTTGGTGGCGCCGGCCAGGCGTTCGCCTTCGAGTTTGCCGGTGAATTCCATATCCTTGGGATGTTTTTCATACTGCACGGGGAGCTGGATGTGGAGTTCGTTGTTGTTCCAGTGCGCCTGCGCAATCGGACGGGCGCTGCCGACTCGGCCTACAAAGCGTCCACTCAAGGCGCCGTCCTTCTCGACCAGTTCAAACCAGCTCGGGTAGGCGCCTGTTGGCCCCTGGACGGTAACATCCCACTGCCCGGCAATGGACTGAGGAGCCGCAACGGGCGGAGCGGTATCGGCGGCGCGTTCTTCGGGTTTGGTCCCGCAGGCCAGCAGCAGGAGACTGAGTAACGCAATCACGGAAATCGTTTGAATCTTCGAGGTCATGTCCGTTCTCCTTAGAAAATAATTTTGCGGGCCGGTCAGAAGAAACCGGCGTACCAGTCCAGAAAAAGAGGTCCCCACGGCACCGCCAAAAGTGTGGCGATGCCCAAGAACGTTCCAAAGGGCAGCGCCAGGTAACGATCCTTCCCGCGCGCCACAATCAGCGCGCCACCCACCAGCGAACCGAGCAGCGAGCCCCACAGCACCACCAGCAGCGCCGAGGGCCATCCGGTGAAGGCGCCCACCATGGCCATCATCTTCACGTCGCCAAGTCCCATGCCCTCGCGTCCAAAGATCTTCAGGTATAACACGAGGGGAATCCACAAAACAGCTCCGCCCACCACGATCCCCCACACGGAGTTGACTACCGACAGCGCGACCGGCGACGGGAACAGTCCCAGCAGCCGGGCGGTCCACTCGACCGTTCCGCGGTGCACGAACTCAGCCGATTGCCAGGGACTCAGCACCAAACCCAGCGCCACGCCGGGCAGCGTCAAAACGTCCGGGAGGAGTTGGTGGTCATAGTCGATAAACAACAAGGCCAGCGTTAGCGCCCCCAGCACGAGGTTGACGCCGAGCGCCGAGCTCAACCCGAACGTCCAGTAGTAGAGGACAAACACGCAGCTGGTCAGGGCTTCCACCAAGGGATAGCGGACGGCGATCGGCGCCCGGCAACTGCGGCAGCGCCGGCCGAGCACCAGATAGCTGGCAATCGGGATATTGTCAAACCACTGGACGGACGCCCGGCAGTGGGGGCAATGCGACCCTGGAAACACGATCGATTCGCCTTTCGGGATACGGTAGATGCAGACGTTCAGGAAACTCCCCACGACCAATCCCGCCATAGCGGCGAAGGCAATCTCCAGCATGGCGGCACTGTATAGGAACTCCCCTAAATTTTCCATCGTACATTTTCCCCCTCCCCCGTATAGATATCCGAGAACAAAATCCCATGCGACGCTCCAGCACAAACAATCTGCGGCGAGGATTCACACTGATGGAAACGGTCCTTTGTCTGGGACTCGTGCTGCTGGTCATCGCGGCCGCCGCGCCGCTGGTGGCTGGACTCCGGCAGGCGCTGCAGCTATCGATGGAAACGCAGACACTGGCCTCGCAGTTGTACCGCGCGCGCAGTTGGGCCATCACCGAACAAGTGACAGTCGAGCTCGAACTGGCCGCCGATCGGAGCGCCTATCGACTCCATCTCCCGTCTGAACCTTCGATGGACGCTCCCTGGAGACGCTTGCCATCTTCAGTACATCTGGTCGAGATTCCGCCGGCTCCCGTGCGCTTCTACGCTTTAGGGCATGCCTCGCCCGGCGGAACCTATCGTCTGCAATCGGGCCGGTTACGCTCTTCCATCATCGTTTCTCTAACCGGCAGAACGCGCATTCAATATGACAACGACTGATACAGGTGATCTCGGCCGAAACGGCCACCCAGGTGCCCAACTCCGGAGGGGCTCCCCTGCCCCGGGACCTTCCGCCCCTCCGGCGGGCACACCGAGGGGCCAGTCGGGCATATCGCTGATTGAAGTCCTCGTGGCCGAAGTCGTCGCGATTGTCGTGCTCGGCTTGATCCTGAGCAGTTCCGCGCTGTCGGTCGCCCAGTGGGCGGCGGTGCGCCGCGCCGACCAGGCCGTCGCGATGGCCCTGGCGCAACGCGCAAATTTGTCCCGCCAGATCGTCGCGGCTCGTCCGATTGCCGCAGCCAACATGGCCGGCAGATTTCCCGAAGGCGCTGCCTGGCAGTCCCGACTCGATCCTCGCGCTGTTGAACTGCCGGGCTCGCTGCGCAACCGCACGTTGTGGACCTATCGGCTCGAGTCTGCCGGCGCCGTCACCTATACGTTCGCCTTCGAGGAAAGACTTGCGCCATGAACCATCGAGGCCATCCCTGCCCGGTTCGATCGCGCTTGTCGGCTGGTTTCTCTCTGGTCGAAATGCTGGTTGCACTCGGCTTGTCCGGCCTGCTGGCGACCCTGCTCGCGGTTGTCTTCTCCGGGTCGGCCCGCCTGGTCGACACGCTGATGGAAACGCAGCGCGTCGAAGCAGAGCTGCGTGTGGCCGTCGCCGATCTCGATGCCGCGGCGCGCCACGCCGGCAACCACGGCGGGCGGTCAGGAACGGGCATCGTTGCGGCAGGTTCAAACCAAATCGAGATCCTGGGCGACCGCAGCGGGATGGTGGCGCCCAGTCGCGGAGATCCTGATGGCACCTTCGCCCAGAGTTTTGAAGACCTCACGTTCCGGCTCAACCCGGCCTGGCTGGCTTCGGCCCGCGACGAGTCTGCTTTTGCGCGCACTGCGCTGTTGCAGCGCAAGTCGGGACAAGGAACTTTCCAGCCGTTTGTCAGTGGCGTCGAGTCGTTTGAAGTTCAAATCCTCGACGCTGCCGGTCGACCGGTCGAAGATGGAGCGCTGGCCGAAAGCCTGCGCATCAGTCTGGTCGGCCGGTCGAGAAACCGCGGCGTTGAGCCGCCGCGCCGGCGTGTCGATCTTCCCCTGGCGCTTGACCCGCGCCACCATCAATTGTTTCTCTACCCATGACCCGCGCAGCGCATGCCTCCGTCACCTCTCAAAAATCCCAATGGGGCCTGGCCCTGCTGGCCGTGGTCGCATTTCTCTTGTTGTTTTCGGCGCTGGCTCTCGGGCTGGCCTTTTCGGTCGGCGACAATGCGGCGATCGGCGTCAATCACCGCCAGCAACTGGAGGCGGCTGCGGCCGCCGAGGCGGGACTGGCCATGGCCCGCAGCGTTCTGGGCGAGTTGAATTGGACGGCCGCTCTGCGCGGCCCAGACGGGGTATGGGAAACCGATGCAGCCACGGCGCGCGCCTACTCCTTCCGCAGTCCTGTCGCCTGGAATGTGGCGCGCATTCTCCCGGCAGCCCAGGCTCCCGACTGGCCCAACGACGACGGCCAACTCTTCTGGAGGGGCGCGCCCCTAGCCGATTCCGGCTGGGCGCTTTCCGACAGAACGCGCTTCTTTCTCAAAATCACAAACAACCCCGATGACCCCGCCGGGCCGTCGACTGACTCAGATGATCTGCTGACGGTCCGCAGCCTCGGTCTTTCGTCCCGTCCGCTCCACGAACGTGCGCGCAACGCCGTGGCAGTCCGCGAGGCTCGTCTGCGACGGGATCGAACCTTCGAACTGCCCGCCGCTCTGGTGCTCGTCGGACCGGGCGGCGAGACGCGCTGGGAAAACGACTTGCTGTGGGCCAGTCCCTCAGCCGCCCGGCCGGCTGTTGTCGTGGCCGACTCGGCCGGGGCCGGAGCGCTTGAAAGCGCCCTGCGTGAGTCGGTCGTTGGTCGCGAAGACCGCTTCCAGGGGCTCGGCGGAAACCCATCGATTCAGAATCTGTCCGCGCTGTTCATCTCGCACCCGCACTATCAGAATCTGTTCCGCCACGAGTTCCTCAGTCACTTCCTCGAAAAACTCCCGCTCCACGCAAAAATGCTGGGACAGCCCCAATCTTCCGGCCAACTCCAACTGCAATTCGCGCCAGACGACCTGGTCCTGGAAGGACCTCTGGAAATGGCGGGCATACTGGTTTGCGCAGGCCGGCTGACCCTGCGCGGTTCGATCCGCTTCGAGGGTCTGCTCCTGGTTGTGGGGCGTGGCCAACTGGTGATGGAAGGAGAGAGCAGCGTGCGCGGAGGGATTCTGATCGCGCGCCTGGAGCCTAGTTCCCTGGGGTTTCCGTCTCTGGACTGTTCGGCACGGGGCAGCGTCTTGCACGACCCCGGCGTCATCGAAAACGTTCTCAAGCTCTTTCCGCCAGCCGAAATCTGGAGCCGGATTGTCACACCGGAGTTAGACCCTCCCTAGCGGGCATCGGAGACTGGTTATGAATGTGCCGCCAGCGTTCGGTGCCGCGACCGCAGGGAGCGGGTCCGTGCGGCCATTTATTATAGATCAGTGTAACGGCAACTACGGCGAGGACCCGCTCCCTGAACATCACAGCACTGACAGACGAATCGGCGCTTATCGTAGCGTTCATGAATCCGGAGGATTCGCCACACCGCGGATGAAAATTCTATGTGGAATCGGAGGCTGGCTATGAATGTGACACCACCGTTCAGTGCCGTACCCGGAAGGGTACGGGTAATCGATGACGGCCACGAGCACGTGCACGAGCACGCCCTGACCCCCTGCCCCCTGAATCCTGACCCCTGTGTTTCCAGTCACATCGCCGTCGCGATGCCAGGAAATAGAATCTATCGGGTATAATAAGATTTCGGAGGCGGTATGCATCGCATCGTAACGGTCTTTTTGCTGGTGGCATCCATCGCGGGCATGGGTTTGATGGCCCAGCAGTCTTCTTCCGCACAGGAACCTTCGCTGGGTGAGTTGGCCCGCAAAGAGAAGGAACGTCGTGCAGGACTGACCAAAAAGGCCCCCGTCATCACCAACGCAGACCTGAAAAGGTTCGGAGGCGCGGTCTCTCAAAGCCAGGTTCCTCCCGACCCTGCAACCACGGCGGCTGTGGCAGCCGATACAAAGCCGGCCGCCGAAGGGGAACAGAAACCCACTGAAGGCGGCGCGGCACAGCAGAAAAACGAAGCCTATTATGCGCCGCTGTTTCAGGAGGCCCGGCTGAACCTGAAAACGCTGATCAACAACGACCTGGTCACACAGCTCAAGATGAACGAGCTTCGCAACCGCTTTTTCGTCGAGGCCGACGGCAGCACGCGCGGTCTCATAGAGCAGGAGATAGCGACGCAGGTGCAGCAAATTGAGACCGGAAAGATCGCCATCGAAGTGGCTCGCCAGGCGCTCGACAAGCTGGTCCAACAGGCCAAGGCCGACGGGCTTCCACTGGCTTGGATCAGCAGTCAATCTGAGATGATCATCGAACCTCCAGTTGCTCCAGCGGCCGCTCCCATACCTCCACCGCTCTCCTGAAAGTCGCTGACCACGGCGTGATCACTTCGAACGAACGAACCGGTTAGCAGGGCCGCCTTCTGCAACATGCTTGCTTATGCACAGCCGTTCTGATTGAATTTTTGCAGGGAAAGGGGGGTCGATGACCAAAGTCCTGATAGTTGACGATGAGCCCGTCATCGTAAACCTGCTGCAGAAGTTCCTGACACAGAAGGGCTACCAGACCATCACGGCCAGCAGTGGCGAGGAAGCGCTCAAACGGGTCCGCGAAGATTCTCCCGCTCTGGTCCTCCTGGACGTCTACATGCCTGGCAAGACCGGAATTGAGGTCCTGCGCGAGATCAAGGAACTTCAACCCGACCTGGGTGTCATCATGGTGACGGCCGCCTCGGATGAAGGAATCGGCCGCAAGGCCCTTGAATTGGGCGCCTTCGACTACGTCTCCAAACCATTCGATCTTGGATACCTCGAAAAGGTAGTCTGGTGGAAAGTCAAGACGATGGAAGATAGTCTTGACTAGCAGGGGGGTTAGGGAAGATGTTGTGCATTGTGAGACGGCTGTTGGCTAGTTCTGAAGTCTTTAATCAACCTCGCTGAACCCTAACCCCTAGCCCCTAGCCCCGCTTTACCCCTACATGCAACGCCGCAATTCCTCCCGTCAGATTGTCGTAGGTGACCTGCTCGAATCCCACCGAAATCATAAGTTCCCGCAGCCGTTCCTGGTCGGGAAATCGCTCGACTGACTCCGGAAGATAAGAGTACGGTCCCTGCTCTCCGGATATCAGCCGGCCGATTCGCGGCAGAATTCTTCGAAAGTAAAAAAAGTACAACCTCCGGAAAACCCGCTGAGAGGGTGTGGAAAACTCCAGAATCGCCGCGACGCCGCCTGGCTGCAAAACGCGGTGAATCTCTCCGAGTCCTCGCCGCAAATCTTCGAGGTTGCGCAATCCGAACGCGACCGTCACGGCAGCAAAGCGACAGTCGCCGAACGGAAGCGCCAGGGCATCCCCTTCCGCCAGCCAGACTTTCGGCTCTAGGTTCAGCCTTCTGATCTTGCCGTCGGCAATCTTCAGCATCGGATGACAGAAATCGCAGCCCACCACCGGCGCAAGCCTGGCCAAACCGACCGCAAGATCGCCCGTTCCGGTGCACAGATCCAGAATCGGACCTCCAGTTCCCGGCAGCGCGCGCTGGACACGCCGAACCGCGGCCCGTCGCCACACGCGGTCCATGTTGGCCGAAAGGAGGTGGTTGAGCAGATCATAACGGGGTGCGATCGCTCCGAACATCCGGCGGATCTGCCAACCCCGCTTGTGCTCCGGGTCGATCGGAGACGGAGCGGCGCCGCTTGCTTTCACAGTCGCACTCTCTCCCGTTGCATTTCAGTCCACACAGCCGCAATCTCGGACTTCTCGATCCGATCGGTCACTTCCACTGTTCCGATTCCTCGTGGGAGGACGAAGTGAAGCCGGCCATCGCGAACCTTCTTATCGTGCGCCAGGGCGGCGGTGAGTCGCCCCGCCGGGATCGCAGGGATCCGCAGATCGATGCCCGTTTTCCCGAGCAACTTTTCAACCCGCCGGCGTTCGTCGGCGTCCATCGAGCCAGTCCGCTGCGCCAGACGCAAAGCCGCAATCAGACCAAATCCGACGGCCTCTCCGTGCAGGTACTTGCCATAGCCGGCGGTTGTTTCAATCGCATGGCCGACCGTATGGCCGAGATTCAAGACCCGCCGCAGGCCGCCTTCCTTTTCATCAGCTCCCACAATGTCCGCCTTGATCCGGCAGCAGCGCTCGACGACTTCTTCGACGACCGTCAAGTTGCGCGCGCACAACTTTGAGAAATGGGCCTCCAGATAGTCAAAGAAGCCGGCATCCTCCAGCAGCGCGTACTTGACGACCTCCATGATTCCGGAAAGATATTGACGCCGTGGCAGTGACTTCAGCACGCCCACATCGCAGACGACCAGTTCGGGCTGGTGAAACGCGCCGACCAGATTCTTTCCGGCTCGCAGATTGACGCCGGTTTTTCCGCCGATCGCGCTGTCAACCTGCGCCACCAGTGTCGTCGGTATCTGGACACAAGCGATCCCGCGCATATAGGTAGCGGCGACAAATCCAGCCAGGTCGCCGATGACTCCGCCCCCCAGCGCGATAACCACCGACCGGCGTTCTGCGCCGAGACGCGCCAAGCGCTCGTGAATCCTCCCGACAACGGCCAGGCACTTGCTAGCTTCCCCGGCTGGAACTGTCAGGAGGGAAGCCCGAAAGCCCCCGCGCTCGAGGCGACTCCTGAGCGCGTCGCCATAAAGGCGCTGCAGCACCGGGTGGGTGACAATAATCAACCTGCGCCCTTGCCACGGTCCCAGCATTCCCGGGAAGTCGGCTAGCAACCGGCCCCCGATGACAATCGGGTAGCTGCGATCCGGCAACGAAACCACGATGTGTTTCATAGAAAGTGGCACCGGCCACCAGGCCGGTGGACCCCTGCCCCCTAGCCCGGATTATGCATGAAGATTTGCAATTGTGGTACGGCAAGCTAGGGCGGGCTCAGCAGATGCGTTGGCCCTCCAGACCCTCCCGCGCCTAGTGCGGGTGGTAGCTGCAGACAAAGAATTTCGGTAAACTGCCCCGACCGCTTCTCTCAGACTTCCCACATCCGAGTAAATTCGGCGGAGCTCATTTCGACGTCCCGAAGTATCGCTCGGAGGGTTCCGATCTTCAGCGATCGATTTCCGTGCACAGGAACGGAGGTTCGTTGTTTACCCCGCTCGAGAAAATGATGGCTGCCTCGTATGCGCACAACAGCAAAGCCTTGCCGTTCCAGAAAGCCAACCATTTCCCGACCGGAAGGCCGCGGCAGTTTAGCCACGAGCCAATTCGGTCAGGTCCAATTCAATTTGGCAGATCGAAACCTTGGCAGTCAGATGTGCCAACGCGTCGTCCAGCCCAAATGTCTCGACATAGCCACGGAGGGCCTCCTTTAGATCTGCGATGGCCTCTTCCTTGGTTTCTCCCTCGCCGTATGCAGGGATGTCGGGAACACGTGCTGTGAAACCACCCTCTTGATCGTCAGCGATGAGTTCGACAGTCAAATACATATGCCCCTTTATGTCAGCATCTGCCGGCGCTATTCTAGCAGTGATAGAAACAGACGGCCATGGTTGGCCGTTTTGCAATACTTTGCAAAGTGATGGTCCAGTTCATTCTCGGGAACAACACTAGCCCGTCAACATCCCTTCCCGGGGACTGCTGGCGGGGGCATATGACTTGCGAGGAATGCGTCCGGCCAGAAAGGCCAATCGCCCGGCACGGACCGCTAAACCCATCGCCGTTGCCATGGCGACCGGATCCTTGGCGCCGGCGATTCCCGTGTTCATCAGAACGCCGTCGCAGCCCAGTTCCATGGCGACGGCCGCGTCGGAGGCCGTGCCGACTCCGGCATCGACGATGACGGGAAGGCGCGTCATTTCGCGAATGATCAGAATGTTGTTTCTGTTTTGGATTCCCAGTCCGGAACCAATCGGTGCGCCCAGCGGCATGATTGCCGCGGCGCCGGCGTCTTCGAGCTTGCGGGCCATGATGGGATCGTCGTTTGTATACGGCAGGACAGTGAATCCGTCTTTGACCAGGACGCGGGTTGCCTCCAGCAATGCTTCGTTGTCGGGAAACAGCGTCTTCTCATCGCCCAGGACCTCGAGCTTGACCATCCCCGACAGTCCGGCCTCGCGCGCCAAGCGCGCATATCGGATCGCATCGGCGGCCGTGTAACAACCGGCCGTGTTGGGCAGTATCGTGTACTTCGAAGGGTCGAGATGATCCAACAGCGATTCCTTGGACCGATCCAGGTTGACTCGCCGAACGGCGACGGTGACGATCTCGGCGCCGCTGGCCTCAATGGAACGGACCATGGAGACCATCGAATCATATTTGCCAGACCCGACCAGCAAGCGCGAGCGGAACTTGGTTCCTGCCAGGACCAGAACGTCTTCCATTTCTAATTATCCCCCTCCCACAAAATGCACGATTTCGATCTGGGAGTTTGGGCTGATGATGGTCTTGGGCCACTCGCCGCGCCGCAAGATAACCTCATTGTACTCGATGGCCACGCGTCCCGGATGGATCTGGAGCTGTTCTAGATACTGAAGAATGCTCAATCCGGCCGCGATTTCTCGGGCCTCGCCGTTTACTTGAACAGGAATTCTTTCTTGCATCCCAGTTGAGAGTCGGCGGCTCTATCTGCCTGCTCGACGCTCCATGTTAGCACTTTTCAGGCTGCAGGCTTCAGAACAGGCTTCAGGCTCCAGCAATTGTGCGGATTGCGGATTGCGAAGTATTGGATCGCTTATCTAATGAGTGCTACATAACCAAGTGACACTCCGTCCCGGCGGCAAGCCCTTTCCGAGCGCCTCCAGTGCAGGGCTGCTGTCACTGCGTTATGTAAAGTTCAATAATTGCGGATTGTCTCCACCGGCCGTACGCAATTACGCTGATAACTGAAACATGAAGTGTAGACCTCTGGCCCCTGAAGCCTGGAGCCTGTTCTTGACTCTCCAGCACCCGACCATTAAGATTCCCCTTTGTCCTTGGAGCGGCCTGGCCCCTGTGGGGCGCTGGTCTGCTGGGCCGAACATGGAACAGGTTCTGTTTTTCTTTTTTGCCGCGTTGGTTTTGCTTTCCGCCGCGACGGTCATCCTGCACAAGCGCATTGTGTACTCCGCCTTGGCGCTGATCGTCTGCCTTGGATCGCTGGCCGCGCTCTTTGTTCAACTTCAGGCGTACTTCATCGCAAGCATCCAAGTCATTGTTTATGCCGGCGCGATCATGGTCCTTTTCTTGTTCGTCATCCTGCTGGTCGACCCGCGATCGGACGCCGCCCCGATACGGAAGGGACCCGCAACCACCTGGCTGGCTTTTCCCGTGGTGCTGCTGACAACCGGCGCCCTGATGTGGGTCATCCGCGACTATCGCGTCAGCGACGAGGCTCGTGGAATTGTGCCGGCCAGCGTCGCCGCCCAGATGGGTCACACCGAAAGCCTGGCCCAGGACCTTTTCACGACCTACCTGCTACCTTTTGAGCTCACCTCGGTTCTAATCCTGGTGGCTGTGGTGGGAGCCGTCGCTTTGGTCAAACGGAGGTCCTGATGGCTGTCCCGATTTCCTATTACCTCGTTCTCAGCATTCTGCTTTTCGGCATCGGCCTCCTGGGAGTGTTGACGCGCCGCAACGTCATCGTCCTTTTCATGTGCATCGAGATCATGCTCAATGCGGCCAACCTGGCCTTCATCGCCTTTTCCCGCGCCCTTGAGAAAATCGACGGCCAGATTTTTGTGTTTTTCATCATGACTGTCGCCGCGGCCGAAGCGGCCGTTGGACTGGCCATCATCGTGACGCTGTTCCGAACGCGCGGCACGCTCAACGTCGACCAAGCCGATCTGATGAAATGGTGATCGGCCCGCATCTGGCGACTGGCGACCGGCGACTGGCGACTTTTGGGATCCAAGCATGTTCCTAGCCTGGTTCTGGTTGATTCCGTTGATCCCGCTGCTGGGGGCCGCAACGATTGGTCTTTTCATTGGCCGGCGTTCGGACCGCCTGGTGTCGGCCGTAGGGTGTTCCTCGGTGGGACTTTCCTTCCTGCTGGCCGCCGGCGCGCTGGTCGAACTATTCCAGCTACCCGAGATCGGCCGTCAGGTCGAAGCCAATCTCTTTACCTGGATCGCTTCGGGTGTATTCAAGGCCGATTTTGCGTTTCTGCTCGATCCGCTTTCGGCCGTGATGATCGTTCTGGTCACGGGAATCGGCTGGTTGATCCATATCTACTCGATCGGCTACATGGCGGGAGACAGCGGCTATTACCGCTTTTTTGCGTACCTGAACCTGTTCATCTTCGCGATGTCGACGCTGGTGCTGGCCAACAACTACCTGCTGATGTTTGTCGGCTGGGAAGGAGTGGGTCTCTGCTCCTATCTGCTGATCGGATACTACTTCGGAAAGAAAAGCGCGGGGGACGCCGCCAAAAAGGCCTTCATCGTCAATCGCATCGGCGACGTCGGGTTTGTCCTGGGGATGCTGGCGATCTTCTCTACGTTTGGCACGCTGCACTTCACGTCGGTATTTGATCGTGTGGTTCTGGACTTTCCCCAGCCGGAATGGGGTTTTGGCGTTCTGACGACCATTGCGCTTTGTCTGTTCATCGGCGCCGTCGGAAAGAGCGCTCAGGTTCCGCTCTATGTCTGGCTGCCCGACGCCATGGAGGGCCCCACGCCCGTCAGCGCGCTGATCCACGCCGCCACGATGGTCACCGCCGGCATCTACATGGTCGCGCGATCAGCCGCCATCTACAGCCGTACGCCTGAAGTATTGTTCTGGATTGCCGTCATTGGGACGGCCACCGCATTTCTGGCCGCAACCATCGCGCTGACACAGACCGACATCAAGAAGGTCCTGGCCTATTCCACCATCAGCCAGCTGGGCTACATGTTCCTGGCTCTTGGGGCGGGCGCCTTCTCGGCCGCGGTCTTCCATCTGATGACGCATGCTTTCTTCAAAGCACTGCTGTTCCTCGGCGCCGGCAGCGTCATCCACGCCGTTCACGATCAGGAAATGTCGCGCATGGGAAACCTGCGGCGCTACATGCCGCAGACCTTCCTGACCATGCTGGTTGCTTCGCTGGCCATTGCCGGCGTTCCCCTGCTATCCGGCTTTTTCTCGAAAGACGCCATCCTGTGGGAAGTCTTTTTGCGGGGCGAAGTGTATCTGGTTTTCTGGGGAATCGGATTGGTGGTTGCGCTGCTGACAGCCTTTTACATGTTTCGCCTGATTTTTCTGACCTTCTTTGGAGCAGAACGTTTTGACCCGCACCATCCTCCGCACGAATCGCCGGGCGTGATGACCCAGCCGCTTATGGTCCTGGCGTTCTTTTCAATCGTGGCGGGGTTTGCGGGACTGCCCGCCTGGCTTGGAACCAATCGGTTGGACGAGTTCCTGGCTTTTTCATTTCGTCATGGCCTGCGGCACGGCGAGACGGCGCACCACTCCGTCGGACTGGAGCTGGGATTGACTCTGGCGGCCATCAGCGTGGGATTGCTTGGAATCGGCCTGGCTTGGACATTTTATGTTCGCAATCCCGAGCGGCCGGAACGGGTTGCGGTGCGGGCCGGCGCTCTCTACACGTTCTTGAAGAACAAATGGTACGTCGACGAAGCCTACGATGCGGTGATTGTCCGTCCGGTCGTTGACATCTCGCGCGGCGTGCTTTGGAAGATCGTCGATGCCGGCGCCATCGACGGAGCGGTCAACGGCCTGGCGGGGGTTCTCGGGTGGAGCAGCGACCGCATCAAACGAATGCAGAACGGACTGGTGCGGTCCTACGCCTTGTGGATCCTGGCGGGTGGGTGTCTGGTGCTTCTGCTCTATATTGCGAACTCATGAAAAACTTTTCACCGCAGAGACGCAGAGAACGCAGAGGGTGCGCAGAGAGCATGAGGCATACGGTAACTCGAATTATTCACAGTATGAAAAACCTAGTCACGCATAATACTTTCGGTACATTCAGGATAATTCATGGCGAACGTCGTTCCAATAATTTTTGTGGGCGATATCGTACTTGCGCCCTAGCGCGGATTAATCGGATTAACACGGATTAACACGGATTAATTGCAATGCGTTGGGATTGATAAGTGCAGCTCAAGTGCAATGCGCCTAATCCGTTTAATCCGTGTTAATCCGCGCTTCATTGTTGTGGGCCATCTTCAAATTGCCCGAGGAACGATTCAACGATTTTGGAAATTGATAGCATGACCATTTTTTGTGAGAGGTTGCACACAGAGCAGAAGTCGTGAAGCTTTCTCTGCGCCCCCTCTGCGTCCTCTGCGTCTCTGTGGTGATTGATGGCGATTGGCGACTAACGAAATGATCGACTTGATTACTCTACTGATTGTTCTGCCCCTGGCATGCGCAGCCATTGTCGCCCTGTTGCCGGCGGCATGGCGCAGCGGACAGTTGCTTACGGCGCTGATCGGCTGCCTGGTTATCTTCTTGTTGTCCCTCGGATTGCTGCTCCAATACTCTCCTTCCATCGCGGGAATCCAGATGGAGCAACGCGTTGCCTGGATTCAGACCGACCAGATTCACGTTTCCTATCACGTTGGAATCGACGGCATCAGCTTGTTCCTGGTCTTACTGACCACCTTTACGATGCCTCTTGCGATTCTGGCCTCGTGGAATTCGATCCGGGATAAATTGCGCGCTTATCTCGTCAGTTTGCTGCTGCTGGAGACGGCGATGATCGGCGTTTTTGTCTCCTACGATCTGATCCTCTTCTACTTGTTCTGGGAACTGATGCTGATTCCCATGAGCCTGCTGATCGGCGTCTGGGGCGGCCAACGGCGCATCTACGCGGCCATCAAGTTTTTCCTGTACACCATGGCCGGATCGGTTCTGATGCTGGTGGCCATTCTCGCCCTGTACTTTTACAGCGGCGCCCGGGACTTCGACCTGCTGCGCATCCAGCAGGGCATAGCCAGCCAACAGATTGTGATCGGTCCTCAGGGCCAGTTGTTGATGTTCTTTGCGTTTTTTATCGCCTTCGCCATTAAAGTGCCGCTGTTTCCGTTCCATACATGGCTCCCCGATGCCCACGTCGAGGCTCCCACGGCCGCATCGGTGATCCTGGCAGGAATCCTTCTGAAGATGGGGACGTTCGGTTTGTTGCGGTACTGTCTTCCGCTTTTTCCCGAGATTGCCGTCGTAGCGGCGCCCTACATCTCGATCCTGGCGCTCATTGGAATCATCTATGGCGCACTGGTCGCCATGGTGCAACCCGACATTAAGCGACTGGTCGCCTACTCCTCGGTCAGTCATCTCGGTTACGTTGTCCTGGGCATTTTCGCTTTCAATTTGCAGGGACTCCACGGCGCCACTTACCAAATGTTGAATCACGGACTTTCAACCGGCGCACTCTTCCTGCTGGTTGGAATGATCTACGATCGGAGGCACACGCGGGAGATTGCAGACTTCGGAGGCTTGGCCCATGTTATGCCGGTTTTCTCCGTGGTTTTCCTGCTGGCCACCCTCTCTTCGATCGGACTGCCCGGACTGAACGGATTTGTCGGTGAGTTCCTGGTGCTGCAGGGCGCCTACCTGACCAGCCGCTGGTTTGCAGGACTGGCGGCTGTCGGAATGGTCCTGTCGGCCGTTTACATGCTGTGGATGTACCAGCGGGTGTTTCTCGGAGAGGTGACTCACGAGGAGAACCGCAGTCTGGTTGATCTGACTTTGCGAGAGAAGGCGATTCTGGTTCCGATCGTCTTGCTGTTTGTCTGGATGGGGATGAGTTCAGGGACGTTTCTCCGCAGAATGGACTCGTCGCTGCAAAGCGTGGTCGAACGCATCGACCAGGCCAAGGCCAAGATGCGGCCTCAAACGTATCGTGTCGAGAACGGGAGCCCAAGGCGTTGAACGCTCTGAACCTTCAATACAGCACGATCCTGCCTGAGATCATTCTTTCGATTGCCGGCATGGTCGTCATGGTTTTCGATGCGTTGTTGCCGGACGCCCGCCGCAAGATCTGGTGCGCTTATCTTGCTCTAGTTTCGGTGGGACTGGCCGTGGCGGCCTGCCTGATGGGGTGGGATCGACCCACGCTGGCCTTTTCCAACCTGATTGTTCTCGACAACTACGCTATCCTTTTCAAGCTCCTGTTCCTCGGGATCGTCGCAGCCGTCCTGGTGCTGTCGCTGCGTTATTTTCGCGAAGACTTCACCCATCTTGGCGAATACAGCGCTCTGCTATTGTTTGCGGCCGTTGGCATGTGCTTCATGGTTTCAAGCAACGACCTGTTGTTCACGTTTCTCAGTCTGGAAATCCTCTCGATCGCCACCTACATTCTGGCTGGATTTCGACGCGACCATCCGCTGTCAGCTGAATCCGCCTTAAAGTACTTTTTGTTGGGTTCATTTTCCACAGCAATCCTGCTCTTTGGCGTGGCCTTCGTCTTCGGAGTGTCCGGCACGACGCAGTATTCGAGGATCGCAATCCAGATTGGTCCGGCGGTGCGATCGGTCTCTCCATTGCTTCTGGCCGGAATGGGCCTGATTCTCGTCGGCTTCGGATTCAAGATCGCCGCGGCGCCCTTTCACACTTGGGCGCCTGACGTCTATGAAGGGGCGCCGCTTCCTATCACGACGTTCCTGTCGGTCGGATCAAAGGCTGCGGGGTTTGCCGCGACGTTGCGCGTTCTCTTCGAGGTTTTCCCTTCGCTGAGCCCATACTGGAGAACGTTCTTCTGGATCTCAGCGGTCCTTACGATGACGCTCGGCAACATCGCCGCGCTGCGACAGACCAACATCAAGAGGCTTTTGGCCTACTCGAGCATTGCTCATGCCGGATATCTTCTCATTGGCGTTACTGCCCACAACTCGCTGGGCGCCCGTGGGATGATTTTCTATCTGCTGGCCTACGCGCTGATGAACATCGGAGCCTTCGCTGCTGTTCAGGAACTGGCCCGCAGAAATGAGAGCCGCCTGGAAATCGAAGAGTACGCGGGCCTCGGGTTTCGCTACCCCGTCCTGGGCGTTTGTTTTGCCGTCTGCCTTTTCTCGCTGGCCGGAATCCCTTCGACGGCGGGATTTCTGGGCAAGCTAATGTTGTTTGGCGCCGCCGTCCAGTCGAAGTTCTACTGGCTTGCGGTTTTCGCGGTTGTCAACAGCGCGATTGCCGCCTACTACTACCTCAAGGTTGTCGTTGTACTTTTTATGAAGCCCGCACTGAAAGAGAGTGAGCCGCTCGGCGAGCAGCAAGCCTCAGCCACCGGATTGTTGTTGCTGGCCGCTCTGGCTACGCTCGCGCTGGGTCTATTTCCGACCCTGGTGCTGCGCTGGATCGGGGCCGCTTTGTAGCAACCCTTTCAATGAGCAGCAAGCTCGCAGAGCGATTGAGAAGGTAATCACCACGGAGACACAGAGGGCACAGAGGAACACAGAGGAACACAGAGGAATTAGATGCATGAATCGGAATTCTCGGCACCCCGAAAAGCTTTTCTCTGTGCTTTCTCTGTGTCCTCTGTGTCTCTGTGGTGAATTCACTTGTGAATAATCCTGGCTAGCGAGCTAGTAGGAAAGGTACACCCGCCTGGAGGCTGAGTGCTTTTGCGGTTTGGGAGATTATTGTGAAAGACGTTAAGAAGAAAATTGAGGACGAACTGAATGCACTCGAAAAGGAGCTCCACACCGTGCTCCCCAAGGTCATCAAAGTGGCCCGGGAGTTGGGCGACCTCCGGGAGAACGCGGAATATCATGCCGCCAAGGATCGGCAGACCTACGTGCAGGCGCGCATCAGCCAGTTACAGCTGCGGCTCTCGCGCCTGTCGATGGTCAATCTGAAGAACATACCCCACGACAAAGCATCCTACGGGTCGACCGTGGTCCTGTACGAGCCGAAAACAGACCACGAGACCACTTACCGCCTTGTAAGCAGCGAAGAAGCCGACGTGCAGGCAGGCCGTATATCGACCTCATCCCCGATTGGCCGGGCTTTAATGGGGCACCTGGAAGGAGACGAAGTCACCATTGTGACGCCGGGCGGATCCCGCGACTATGAGATCCGCAAGGTGACGACTATTTACGATCAGGTCGACGGCGAGGAAGACGTTACGGTCAAGTAACGATCGTCAGGGAACCTGTCAGGGAACCTGCAGCACGGCTGATCCCGCCAGGAACGGCTGCGTGACCGATTTCTTCAAGTACACGTTATTCCCGTAGATGTGCTGGATCTGCGCCACCTCGCGGGCTCCTGAATCTCGATCGACCAGCGCCAGCGAACCCAGTTTCAGCTTCGAGCCGTCGTCGACCAGCACCATCGACTCGTTCTTGCTGAGATCAGTAGACGTCCGGGTGATAAAGGCTTCTGCCGGCGCCTGCGCTGCCACAACTAGACAGCCCACCAGCAGACTCCAAATTACGAATTGGAACACAAACTTGCGCATGCTTCCTCCTGTTGTCACCGAGGCTATCAGCTTTAGACTGTTAGCCTGTGTTATCGAAATCACACTTTCCGCCGGATCGTATTTACCGGAGACACGCAGAGATCATAGAGGTGGCACA
>JBPCNK010000045.1:0-25920 GCA_051001345.1 Acidobacteriota bacterium
GCTTACGCGCGCGGCTCTGTCGGCGCGGCTATTTAACCAGATTGACGATCAGCGAACGGACGGCCAGAAATATGCGCAGCGCGGACCCTACCAGGCGCTTCTTTGGCTTCTTGTCGGCCAATCGCTCGATCGGCTCGTTGGCCAGCAGGCGGTCGATGTCGTAGACCATTCCCTCGCGCGTGTAGCTGGAGATTTCCAGGATGCGCGAGTCCATGCGAATGGCGTCTTCGGGACAGACTTCCACGCAGAATCCGCAGAAGACGCACTTGCCGAGATCGATATCAAACCGCACCGGATACTTCTCGATGTTGGGGTCGGGGTGTTCTCCGGCGACGATGTAGATGCAGTAAGCCGGGCAGATCGTCTCGCACATCATGCAGGCCACGCAGCGCGGCGATCCGTCCTCGCGCTTGGTCAGCCGGTGCAACGTTCGGGCACGCGGTGATACGTACGTGCCAGCCTCCGGATACTGCTGCGTAACGGCCGCTTCCACGTCCTTCTTCAAACCCACCGAGTGCGCCATGTGCAGTCCGAGATTTCGAAAAAAATGCCGGCCGGTTATGCCAAGACCGCGCGCAACCTCGGGGACGTAGGTTTTTTGCCAGAAGGAAAGCTTGTTGTCTTCAATCGCCATAGCTGCGCTCTATTCTATCAAAACGATCACCAGCCCCGTCGCGACGATATTCAGCAACGAGATCGGCAGCATCATTTTCCATCCGAGCGACATCAACTGGTCGTACCGAAAACGCGGCAAAGTCCAGCGAACCAGCAGGAAAAACCAGCAAAAGAAGAACACTTTGCCGAAGAACGCTCCGATTTGAAGCAGGGCCACCACCAGCCCCGACAGAGCGATCTCGCCGCCCCACGGGAAGTGAACCCCCCCGGGACCCAGATAAGGGACCTGCCATCCTCCAAAGAACAACGTCGTCACCATGGCCGAGGCAACGACGGTCTCCAGAAAGTCGGTCGTGAAAAACATCCCGAACTTCATGCCGCTGTACTCGGTGAAATACCCGATGATCTCCGACTCGCCTTCGGGCAAATCGAACGGCGCGCGCTTAGTCTCGGCCATTGCCGCCGTGGCGAAAAGCAGCAATCCCAGCGGCTGCATGAACACGCCCCACTTCGGAATCCACCCGAACCAGAGCTCGCCCTGCTGGTGGTTCATCGCCTGCAGGTCGAGCGTGCCGTAGACCATGATGATGCCGACGATCGTCGCTCCCATCGTGATCTCGTAGGCGATCATCTGACTGGCCGCGCGCAGTCCGCCTAGCAGCGCAAAATTATTATTGGAGGACCAGCCGGCCAGGACGAAACCGTAAATTCCCATCGACAGCGCGGCGAACACGTACAGGACCCCGACGTTGAACTCCAGTACTTGCAGTCGCACTTCGTGCCCGAACAGTGGAATCGTGTTGCCGAAAGGAATGACGGCAAACGCCGCCAGCGCAAAAAACAGCGCCACGACGGGGGCGAGGCTATGCAGGAAACGGTCGGCGCCTTCCGGAACGAATTCCTCTTTGGTGATCATCTTGATCGCATCGGCGATCGGGTTGAACAATCCGATCAGCGTGAAGCCGAAAATGTCGGCACGATTGGCGCCGATGCGGTCCTGCATCAGCGCGCTTTGCTTGCGCTCCATCCAGCTCAACACGTAGGCGAAGTTCATCACCATAAACATCAGGAATCCCGCCTTCATGGCGGCGATCAGGACTGGCGCTGCGAATTCGGTGATCGGCACTTCGTTCATCGTTTACTCAATCTTAACCAGGGCTGTGGCCCCTTGCGGTCCTAAGAACTCGTAATCCAGGCCATGAAACGCCTCGATGCGTCCGGCCAGTTCCTGGAAAACTTCTTCGGGCTGACGGAACGCCAGAGGGTGGCCCAATGTTTTGGAAAGGCGCACGAGGATTTCCATTTCCGACAGCGCGTTCTCCAGCGGCAGAATCGCCTGCGTCAGTTTCTGGACACGGCCTTCGAAATTCGTGAACGTGCCCTCCTTTTCGGCATAGACGGCGCCGGCCAGGATCAACGAAGCCACATCGCAGGTTGCGTTGTAATTGCTGCCCACAAAGATCAGCTCGCGGAGCTTGGAGGCGATCTCGGACAGATCTCGAATGTGGGACAGATCCAGCCCGAAAACCACCAGGACTTCCAGCTCGCCGCGCCGCGCGTGTTCGAGCAGAGCCTCCGAGACACTCCCGTTTGCACGCACGCCGAGCATTCGAGCGCCCGTGCGGTTGGGCGCGCGGTCGGCCTTCAGCAGCAGGTCGTCACCCTCGAACCGGGGTTCGCCGGGGGTTTCGTAATCCATCTGCGTCACGCCCAGATGGTCGCGGAACAGCTTGCCGGCCAGGTACAAGTCCTCGTTGGTCAGCTGTGGCGACAGCAGCACTCCAATGGAGCCGGGACCTTTCTTTTTGAGCGCCTCGCGCAGTCGCAGTGCCACGCGCTCGAGAGCTTCATCCCAGTCGATTCGTTCCAGTCCAGTCTCGGTGCGCTGCATCGATTCGGAAATTCGGTCGTCGTCAATCGACTTATAACCATACCGTCCCACGTCGCACATCCACCAGCGGTTGACCTCGGCGTTGAAGCGCGGCTTGAGCCGCAGCACGCGCCGGCCGCCGGAGGCGTACGGCTTGACATCGTTGTAGTGAACATGGATGTTGCAGCCGCGGCTGCAACCCAGAAAGATCGAGTCGGCCTGGCGGAGATACCCGACGCGGCACTGGAAGCGGAAGTCCCGGTCGGTCAACGCGCCTACCGGGCAGATATCGGCGACGTTTCCTGAATAGTTGTTGTCGAGCACTTTGCCCGGCGCCAGGTCGATGACCGAGTGATCGCCCCGTTCGAAAAGCCCCAGCTCGTGCGTGTGTGTGATCTCGTCGGTAAAGCGGGTGCAGCGTGAGCAGAGGATGCAGCGCTCCTGGTCGAGAATAATCGTCGGCCCGATCGGCGTCGCCTTTTTCTTTTTCGGCTTATTTTCCAGGAAGCGGCTGTTGTACTGGCCGTAGTCCATGTAGAAATTCTGCAAGTCGCATTCTCCCGACTGGTCGCACACGGGACAATCCAGCGGATGGCCGATCAGCAGAAACTCCAGGATCGTCTGGCGCGCCTGTTTGACGCGCTCGGTGGTCGTGCGAACGACCATGCCATCGGCAGCGGCGATATGACAGGAAATCTGCAGCTTGGGCTGCTTTTCGACCTCGACCATGCACATGCGGCAGCTGCCCGCAATCGAAAGGCCGGGGTGGTAGCAGTAGCGCGGGATGTAGATCCCGAGTTTTTCAGCCGCCTGGATGATGGTAGTCCCGGGGGCGACTTCGATTTGTTTGTCGTCGATTGTCAGAAGAGGCATCGTAAGATTCGGAGACTTTCCAAATGGGCTTCATCCTTCGGGCTTAAGGCTCCAGGCTCCAGGCTTCAGGGGCTGGGTGTCGAAAATCCGCAATCCGCAATTCCCTGGAGCCTGAAGCCTGGAGCCTGGAGCCTGTTATGCGACCAGGCATCGCCCATGTTTCACATGATGCTCAAATTCACTCATGAACTTCGTCGTATAACTGATCACCGGCAGCGCTGCGGCGTCTCCCAGCGCGCAGATCGTGTTGCCCATGATGTTTTTGGAAATCGAAATCAGGTTCTTCAGATCGCTCTCGGTTCCTTCTCCCTGCAGGATCCGGTCGAGAATCTGCTCGAGCCAGCCGGTTCCCTGCCGGCAGGGCGTGCACTGGCCGCACGACTCGTGGGCATAAAAGCGCGACAGCACTGACAGCGCTCGAACCATGCAGGTGTCTTCGTCCATGATCACGACCCCAGCCGAGCCCAGCATAGATCCGGCCTTTGCCAGACTGTCGAAGTCCATTGGAATGTCGATTTCGTCGGCTGTCAGGATCGACGCCGAAGCGCCGCCAGGAATTACGGCTTTCAGTTTTTTCCCGCCGCGGATGCCGCCGGCGTGCTCGTAGATCATCGAGCGCAGCGGCGTTCCCATCGGAAGTTCGTACAGTCCCGGGCGCTCTACGTGGCCGCTGATGCTGTATAGGCGCGTCCCGCCGTTCTTCGGGGATCCCAACGCGGCAAACCACTCGCCTCCGTTTCGCAGGATGGCGGGCACATGCGCCAGCGTTTCGACATTATTTATGACCGTCGGGCATCCGAACACACCGACGACGGCCGGAAAGGGAGGCTTCAACCGCGGCCAGCCCTTCTTGCCTTCCAGTGATTCCAGCAGCCCGGTCTCTTCACCGCAGATATAGGCGCCGGCGCCGCGATGGATGTGCACGTCCAGATGAAAATCCGTGCCGAGAATGTTCTTTCCCAGGAATTGTTTCTCGTACGCTTCGGCAATCGCCTGCTCAAGAATTGCAATCTGCCGGACGTATTCGCCACGGATGTAGATGTAAGCGGTGTGGATGCCGACGGCATAGCTGCAGATGGCCATCCCTTCCAGCAGCATGTGCGGGTCCCACTCCATGATGTAGCGGTCTTTGAACGTACCGGGTTCGCCTTCATCGGCATTGACTACCAGATACTTCGGCTTGGTGCTGTCGCGCGGCACAAAGCTCCACTTCATGCCGGCCGGAAATCCGGCGCCGCCCAGCCCGCGCAGATTGGATTTCTTGACTTCGTCGATCACGGCTGCCGGCTGCCACTCGCGCAGGACTCTCTCGAGTGTCTGGTAGCCGCCGTTGCGCGTGTAGAAATCGATCTTGCGGGCTTCCGGGTTGTGAAAATTCCTGGAGAGAATCTTTTCCATGCGTCCGTTCAGTCAAGCCCTTCGATGATCGCGTCGATTCTTTCGGCCGTGAGATTTCCGATGTAGTCGTCGTTGAGCTGCATCATCGGCGCCGTCTCGCAAGCAGCCAGGCACTCGACAGTCGCCAGGCTGTAGCGCCCGTCGGCCGAGGTCTCCCCGGGACGGACCGACAGCTTTTCAACGCACCGCTTGATGATCTGGTCATATCCCAGCAGATGACAGGCGATGTTGCGGCAGACCTGAAAGTGATACTTGCCGATCGGCTTCTGGTGAAACAACGTGTAGAAGGTCACGACTTCGTGAATGTCGGACACGGGCAGTTCCATCACCTGCGCCACATACTCCTCGACTTCGCGCGAGATGTATCCAAACTGCTCCTGTGCCAGGTGCAGCACCGGCAAAAGCGCAGCCCGCCGGACGGGGTAGCGGCCGACAATGTCGTTGAGGCGTTGTTTGGCTTGTTCCGTGAATTCAATTTCCATACTTGAACACCGGGCATTCACCGCAGAATCAGTGGCCAGTGACCAGTGGTCAGTACTCGATGGGTAATCTTAGCTGACCACTGACCACTGACCACACGCACTACCTATCCAATTCCCCGCCAATCATATTGACCGACCCGAAGGTCGGCACCACGTCGGCGATCATCGACCCGATCAGCAGCTCACCCAACGCGCTCATGATCGGAAAACAGGGCGGATGAACGCGCACTCTCCACGGGCGGTCGCTGCCGTCGCTGACGATGTAAAAGCCCAGTTCGCCGTTGCCTCCCTCGGTGCAGAAGTACGCTTCGCCTTTGGGCGGACGGATGCCGTGATCGAGCATGACCAGCTTGAAGTGATTCATCAGCGCTTCGATGTTGCTGTACGTTTGTTTCTTGGGCGGCAACACGACGCCTTTGGCGTCGACGTTGATACCTGAATAACTCGATCCCTCGCCGCCTGCGAGTGTAGCTTCCAGGATGGGTTCACGCTGCTGCAGTCCTTCGGTCAGGCCGAATTTTCCGAGATCGGCCATCTGGGCCGATGGCAGCACGGCAGGCAGCTCATCGAGGTTGACGACCTTGCCGGTACCATCGACATTGACCGGACCGGGCGGAATCTGGTCGAGGCACTGCTCGATGATCCGCAGGCTTTGATGCATTTCTTCAAATCGGACCAGATAGCGGTCGTAATTGTCGCCTTTGGTACCTACCGGCACGTCGAACTGGACTCGGTCATAGACCCAATGCGGCTGGGCTTTGCGGACATCGTAGGAAACGCCCGTTGAGCGCAGGAAGGGACCGGTGATCCCGTAGGAAATCGCATCTTCGCGGCTGATGGCGCCCACGCCGCGCATGCGGTCGTAGAAAATGCGGTTATTGGTAACCAGTGCGTCGCATTCCTTGAGCACTTCGCGCACACGCCCGATGGTCGCGCGGGTCTTTTCGGTAAAACCCTCCGGCAGATCGGCCTTGACGCCTCCGATGCGGGCGTAACTGACGGTCACGCGCGCGCCGGTGACGTCCTCGATCAGCTCCCACAGGTACTCGCGCGCCTTGATCATGTAGAGAAATACGCTGAAAGCTCCCAGTTCCATGGTTGAAGCGCCGATGCAGGTCAGGTGATCGGACACACGGGAGATCTCGCTCATCAGAACGCGGATGTACTTGCAGCGCTCGGTTACGTCGATGCCGAGCAGCTTTTCGGCCGTTTGCGCGTAGGCGAAATTGTTGATCAGCGGCGAGACGTAATTGAGCCGGTCGACGTAGGGAATGGCCTGCGTCCAGTTGCCGCTTTCGCAATGCTTCTCAAACGAGCGGTGCAGGTAGCCGATCTCAACATCGGCCTTCTCGATGACCTCACCGTCCAGTGAAACGACGATCTTGATGATCCCGTGCATGGCCGGATGCGACGGGCCCATGTTGAGCAGCATGTTGCGCGTCTTCAAATCGGGCGTGTCGACGATCAATTCTTTTTGGCTCATCGGTCTCGGTCTAGTTCTTCGGCCCGATCAACGGCTGGCGCCGCCGGATCGGATAATCCTTGCGCAACGCGTGTCCCTGAAATTCCGGATACAGCAAGATCCGTCTCAGATCGGGGTGGCCGCGGAAGCGAATGCCGTACATGTCCCAGGCTTCCCGTTCGTACCAGTTGGCGCCCTTCCACAATTCGATCAGGCTGTCCACTTCCGGATCAGCCTCCTCCAGGGGAACCTTAATGCGGACGCGGTGGTTAAACGTCAGAGAGTAGAAATGATAGACGACTTCAAAGCGCGGCTTACGCTTGTAGTAATCAACGCCGGCCAGGTCCATCAGAAATTCGTAGCGCAGCTCGGCATCCGTCTTGAGAAATTCAGCCACGGCCAGGATCTCGCCGCGCGCGACTGTGGCCGTGTCGTCGCCGCGATAGGAGTGTGTTTCCAGGATCTGGCCGGCGAACTTCCCGCGCAGCTTGCGCAGCGTGACCGACTCGGCCGGCTTCTGCTCTTCGCTGCTCATCTACACCACGTGTTTCTGGTTCTGGATCTTCTGCTGCAGCAGCATCAGCCCGTGCAGAACGGTTTCGGGCCGGGGCGGGCATCCGGGAATGTAGACGTCGACGGGGATGATGGTGTCGATGCCCATCACCGTGGCGTAGTCGTCGTAGAAACCCCCGGTACAGGTGCAGACGCCGAAGGCGACGACCCACTTGGGCTCGCACATCTGTTCGTAAACGGTCTTCAGCATGGGCGCCAGTTTGTGGCTGACGGTGCCGACGACCATAAGCACGTCGGCCTGACGCGGGGAGAAGCGCGGCAAACCCGCGCCAAAGCGGTCGATGTCATAGTGCGAGCAGGACACGGCCATATACTCCATGCCGCAGCAGGCTGTAATAAACGGATATTGAAAGATGGAGTACTTGCGGGCCCAGCCGAGCAGTTTATCCAAACGGCTCGTGACGAATCCTTCGGCTCCCGTGTTGCCGTGTTCTAGCTCCACTCCAGCGCGCCTTTCTTCCAGACATAAAACAACCCGACTGCCACGGCGGCAAGAAACACCAGCATCTCCACAAATCCGAACAGTCCCAGTCTGCGGAAGACCACGGCCCAGGGAAACAGAAAAATCAGCTCGACGTCAAAGAGGATAAACAGCACCGCCACCAGGAAAAACTTGACGTTGAAGCGGCCGCGGACGACCTCAAAGGGAATATTGCCGCATTCGAAAGGGGTCTGTTTGATCCGGGAGGGCTTTTTGGGGCCGAGCCAGATGGTCAACCCGAGCAGGGCCAAGGCTGTCCCCAGCGCCGCAACGAAGTAAAACGAGAAGGACCAGAGGTTACCCACGCCAAACCCCAAAAACTAAAAGAGTCAGTCTACTGAAAGCCCCTACCCGATTCAACCTGAATCCGGACAACCGCCCGATCGATCCGAGTATGCGATCGAAGGGTGGTGGCGCCGGCTTCCAGCCGGTGGCTTTTTCTGTCAAACACCGGCCGATTTGAACCCTACACGCATTCTCGCGTCTATTAGACCAGGACACGAGGTTTCTGCTGTTCCGAAAATAACCCATGGACCGCAAATTCTTCATGGTTTAGAGAGACCCGAAGCGTCATTGGAAACTGCTGCTATGAAAATGACTTCCATTCCAGGAGAGGACGGCTATAGCGGTGCCACGCGCGTAAGCGAGCGGCCGCGCAGCAGAGATGCTAATTGCCTTGATGTGCTGTTGCCAGCAACATTTCCGCCAAGACGTGAGCAGGCAGTGCCATGGTTGCTGCCATTCACAGGCCATACAGATTCAAAGTGGCGGAATGGGGCCCGCTTGCTTACGCGCGCGCTCCCAGGCCCATGAAACGACTTCTGATTGGCGCGCTGGCACTGGTCTTCCTTGTCCCCGCCGCCAGAGGGGCCGACGACAAGCCACTGCCCGACCTGAAGACCTTTCTCCCGGAAATCCGGAAGAAATTGCGCCCCGACCGGGCGCTGCTGAGCCAGTACACCTACACCTCTACTGTCACGGAACGACACCTGGAGAAGGACGGCCGCGTCAGGAAAACCGAGGTCGAGGTTCGCGAAGTGTTTCCATTGCCGGAAGGGGGAAGCTTCACCCGTCTGACTTCGCGCGATGGCCAGCCGCTTCCACCAAAGGAGCTGGCGAAGCAGAAGCGCCGAGAACAGAAGCTCGACGCGGAGCGTGCGCGCAAGCTTTCGGCGGAAATGCCAGAGAATCGCAAGCGGCGACTGGCCCAGGAGGCCGAGAAAAAGCGCGCGGAAGATGACCGCGCCATGGACGAGGCCTTCCAGTTGTTTGATATTCGAATGGTCGGCCGCGAGGCGATCGAAGGCGTCAGCGTCATTCGCCTGGACGTTCAGCCCAAGCCGGGTTTCCAGCCACAAACCGACGAAGGGAAAGTTCTGAGCAAGATGGGAGGCATTGTCTGGGTCAGCGAAGACGATCAACAAGTAGTACGCATGGAAATGGTGCTGCTCGAGGACTACAAGTTCGGCTTCGGCGTTCTAGCTCGGCTGCACAAGGGCGCCGCCATGAAATTCCAGCGGCGTAAGATCAACAGCGAAGTCTGGCTGCCGGCCGTCGCCCATTTCGCCGGAAGCGCGCGGCTGCTGCTGTTTAAAGGTATGCGGCTGGACGTGACCAACGAGTTCTCCAATTACAAGAAATTTTCAGTGGCAACGTCCATCCAGTTTAAGTAGGGTTCAGGGGTCAGGCTTCTTGCGGATTGCGAATTATCCCTAACACCAATCCCCAATCCCTCAATCCCCAATCAAATCCGCAATCCGCACTCCCCAATCCGAAATCAATCCCCAATCCCCAATCCCCAATCCCCAATCTGACCATGCCACAGCTCTGTCCCAACCCGGACAAACCTTCCAAATGATATAATTTACCCACGTGGAATCCGGTACCCGCCTCGGGACTTACGAGATTGTCGCCCTCATCGGAGCGGGAGGCATGGGAGAGGTCTACCGCGCGCGCGACTCGCGCCTCGGGCGCGAGACAGCCATCAAGGTCCTCCCCGACATCTTTTCCAAAGATCCGGAACGCCTGGCCCGTTTTGAGCGAGAAGCACGTCTGCTGGCTTCGCTCAACCATGCCAACATCGGTCACATTTATGGCCTGGAAGAATCCAACGGCACACGCTTTCTCGTGTTAGAGCTGGTGCCGGGCCTAACGCTGGCCGAACGCATCGCCGCCGGCCCGCTGGAGATTCCGGAAGCCTTAGACATGTGCCGTCAAATCGCCGACGCTTTGGAAGCGGCCCATGAAAAAGGAATCATCCACCGGGACCTGAAACCCGCCAATGTCAAAGTAACCGACGAAGGCAAAATCAAGGTGCTGGACTTCGGCCTGGCAAAGGCGCTCGTAACGGCGGAATCCTCGCCCGGTATTTCCCTGTCGCCGACGGTGACCTCAAGAAGTCTGGGCGAAGGGATCATACTCGGAACGGCCGCCTACATGAGTCCCGAGCAGGCGCGCGGAAAGCCTCTCGATAAGCGCACCGATATCTGGTCGTTTGGCTGCGTCCTGTATGAAATGCTGACCGGGCGGCAGGCTTTCAGCGGTGAGACCGTCACCGACATCATTGCCGCCATCGTTCACAAAGATCCGGATTGGTCTGCGCTGCCTGGCGCTACTCCTTCGCGCGTCCGCGCGCTGCTGCAACCCTGCCTGCAAAAAGACCGAAATCGACGGCTGCGCGACATCGGAGACGCCAGAATTGATATCGACAGCGCCTTGGCTGGGCAGTCCGCGGTATCTCCGACTGCTCCAGCTCTTTCTGCCAGAAGATCCGCGCAGTACCTACCCTGGATGCTGGCCGGGCTCTTTTTCCTGGGGATGCTGGCAGCCGGGTTTCTCGATCTGCATGCGCCCGCCGATAAACCACAAGCCGTGCGCTTCACCATCACATTGCCGCAGAACGCTACATTCGCCGGCACCCTGGCTAATTCTATTGTTCTATCGCCCGACGGCCGCCAGCTGGTGATCTCCGGGTTTATTGCGGGGAGACGGGCGATGCTTGTCCGGCCCCTCGATTCTTTCTCCGAGCAGGTGTTGCCTGGCGCTGAAGAGGGTCTCTTTCCTTTCTGGTCGACGGACAGCAGGTCCATCGGATTTTTTGCGTTTCGCCAACTCAAGAAAATAGATCCCTCGGGTGGACCGGCTGTAACGCTCTGCAATGCTGTTGGAGGCTTGGGTGGCGCGTGGAATGACAAGGGGGTCATTGTCTTCGGTTCGGGTGATGGACTTTACCGGATTCCGGAGGCGGGCGGAACGCCCGTTGCGCTCACGAAAGTCGACCCATCTCGGCAGGAAAGCTCCCATCGGTGGCCCTGGTTTCTTCCCGATGGTGTTCATTTTTTATACTCGGCGCAGAGCAGTCAGCCCGAACATCAGGGGGTGTATGTCGGCTCGCTCGATTCAAAAGAAACAACGCGCCTGCTCCCGACAGATTCGATGGCGATTTATTCGCCGGCCGGATACCTTCTGTTTGTTCGAGATCGCACATTAATGGCCCAGCCGTTTGATGCAGCGGGTCTGAGATTGACCGGTGAAGCCTTGCCCATAGTGCAAGAGATCACTCGCGTTCCGAACCTAGGTCTGGCACACGTCTCCGCCTCAAGAAACGGCATTCTCGCATACGCAACCGGTAATACCCGGCCCGACTTTCAACTTGGCTGGTATGACCGGCGCGGGGTTAAGCTTGAACAAATCGGCGAGCCAGCGTCGTACCGTGCTCCGGCTCTGTCTCCTGACGGAAACAGGATTGCCGTCGAAATCATAGATCGCACAGGTTCTTTCGGCGACATCTGGCTTTTCGAAAAGAGGCGGGGAACTCTGGCGCGTTTCACCTTTGACCCTGCCAGTGACCAGGCCCCGGTGTGGTCTCCCGACGGCAGCCGCATCCTGTTTGTTTCCACGCGGAATCGTGTGTCAACCTTGTTTCAAAAGATTGCCAGCGGCGCCGGAAATGAGGAACTCGTCTACAAATCGGATGGACAGCTAATTCCCACCGACTGGTCTCCAGATGATCGATTCATTTTGTTTGAGGCTCAGGATCCCAAAACAAGATCGGATCTTTGGGTTCTGCCCTTGTTTGGCGACCGAAAAGCCTACCCGCTCTTACAGGGCGAATTCGAGGAACGGCGCGGCCGCTTCTCGCCCGATGGCAAATGGATCGCCTACACCTCCAATGAGTCGGCAATCTCGGAAGTCTACGTTCAGCCGTTTCCACCCACTGGGGGAAAGTGGCTGATTTCGACCAAAGGGGGAGATCAGCCCGCATGGCGTCACGACGGCAAAGAACTTTTTTACCTCGCCCCTGACAAGAAAATGATCAGTGTCAGTATCAACGCAAGCTCTTCTTCTTTTGAGGCTGGCGTTCCCAAGGCGCTCTTCGAGGCCAACTTGAGCTTGGTGGGTGGTTACCGGAATTTCTATGCGCCAAGCGCCGACGGCCAGCGTTTCTTGATCTACACGCCGATGCCGCAGAGCGGCCCCGCGGCCGTCAATGTCGTCCTCAATTGGGCGGCCGATCTGAAGCGCTGAGGAGCAGGGGTCAGGATTCAGGGGTCAGGATTCAGGGACTACGGAGTCAATCCGCAATCAATTCGCAATCCGCAATTCCCTGACCCCTATTAAAACCCCAGCCCGCCAAAGAAATTGAACCGCTTTTCCGAGGTCGCAATGAAGAAGGCCAACGCCAGAATGTGCAGATTCCTCGACGGCCCCTTGTTGGCCTGGAAGTTGGCGATTGACTGGCCGCACAGCGCGATGTCGTAACCCAGGCACACCGCCGCGTCGTTTTTTGCCGTGAGCCGCACCAGCGTCTCAAAGAAGGCGGCCTGGCGCTCTTCTCCCATCTCCAGAATCGCCAGCACGCTTGAAATAACAGCTCCGACGTCGGAGTTGTTCTGCCCGCTGCGCAAAATTGTAAACGGGTCGGCGGGCCATACCTTTTCGACCCGCTCCGGCCACGGCCGGTTCTTTTTCGCGTCCTTGCCAAACTCTTCACGGCTCGCCGTCGAAGCCTGATTGACGGCGGCGCCGGCCAGCGCAGCCAGCAAAAAGCGCTGTTCGGATGCCAGGAAACTGTTGATCGTGCGGACGCAGTCGGTGTAGAAAAACGCGCGCACGGGAAGCAACCACCGGCCGCGCTGGGCGTTGATCAGGGCTTGGGCAGCCGCAAGTTGAACCCCCTCCAGAACACTCTCCACACTGAAGCCGTCCCGCATCTGCCCGATGACGGCGCCGACCGCAGTAGTTCGATCTTCAAAAAGGAGGCTGGAGTGCAACCGCTCCAACTCGGCTTCGCCCAGGCTCTTCTTGCTGTTGTTGAAGACAGGAAAGGAGGATTTTTCGCCGGCCGTCAACTGCTCGACCGAATCGGCCAGAGCCGAATCTACAGGCGCTTTCAGTAAATAATGCAGCGCGGGATACAGATAAACGGCCGCCTTCTCTCTCTGCATCCGTTCGGCCATCTGCCACATTCGCGCCAGAAAGTAGAGCTTGTGCCCGCCGTGCAGCAGGTCGCGGCTGGCCGCCAGCATGGTCGCTTCACGCGCCGCCAGTGCGTCCTCTGGGTCTTCGACCAATCCGGCCAGCAGGGCAAACGACCGTTCAAAATCGCGGGTTCTAAGGGCGGCGCTGAGCTTCTCAACGCGCTCGTTGATCCGTCCGGCGCGGTCGGCCGGGATCGCTTCGATATCAACTGGCGAGTTGCGATCTTCAATGTGCGCCAGACCCATTTGCTGCAGCACCGGTTTAACTTTGTCTTCCTCTTTTGCAAAGGACGAGGCCTCCAGGGCTGCCGAAATCCCGCACAGCGCATAGGGAATAAATCGTTCATAGTCGTTGTGAACCGTCCGCGGCGCCAGGTACAAAGCGGCGTCGCGGGCCAGCGCGGTGGCATCGGTCAGTTGGGGTAATGTCTTCTTCAGTTCTTTGACGAACGCGTCGGCGTCGTAAATGCCAAACAACGACTCCATTTGAGTCTGGACTTGCGCCTGTGTCATACCACCTCCGGAGGCCCTTCAATGTATTCTGAAACAAATATCGGCGCAAGCCTCACGGTTCAAGTGGCAAGTGGTCATTCAAGTAGCAAGTGATCAGTGGCAGGAATACAAGGAAGGCCTAAAGTGCTGTCACTTGTATTCTTGCCACGGATCACCTGCCACTTGAACGTCAGATCACAGACACGAACTCGCGCTTTTGTTATAGTGGCCTCTCATGCGCCGGCACTCGAAAACACTCAAGGCCGGAGACGCTGCTCCTGATTTTCTTTTGAAAACCTTCGAGGGCCGTCCCTATGGCCTCCGTGATTTCAACGGGCGCTTCGCACTCCTTGTCTTCATTCGCGGCATCTGGTGACCGAATAGCCGCCGCCAGCTGGTCCAGTTGGAACCCGCGTTTTCCCATTTTTCCGCCCTCGATTGCGGCATCGCCGTAATCGACCCCCAAAAGCTGGAGGGCTACGGCCACCCCAAGCAGTTCCTCGAGAAGCACCGTTTCCCTTTCCCGATCTTGTTCGACGAGGATCGCCTGGCTTGCAAGGCCTACGGTGTATACCGTCCGGTCGGGCTGGATGCCATAAACGCGGCGCATCCAGCCACGTTCTTTGTCGATCCGGGACGAATCATAAGGACCATCCGGGTCAGCAGCAACCAGCGGGATTTGCCGAGCGCACAGCAGTTGCTCGACGAACTAGGCCGATTGCAATCGAGTAGCAGGGGGCAGGGGTCAGGGGTCAGGGGTCAGGAAGAGGGCTAGCACGCTACAACTCCTCGATGGGACGGCGGCCTGCGTAGCCGGCGTCCACTTCGTGCCAGAATCGGATCGCGTCTTCGCCATACTCCCAGCACAAATGGACTTCCTCGCCGTTGCGGTCGTAGGGAAAGTCCACCAATCCCCGCTGGAAATCCTTGACGACAACTCCGAGACCGTTGAGCTCTTCGAGGAGGTTATGGACAATCAGGAGATCCTCGACATGGGCCGTTCCGACTGCGCCTCCCGTGTTGAGAGCGTTGTTGGCAGCCAGCGCGGCGATTTGCGGCTGGCGCTCCTGCATGCGCATTGAAATCGGAAGGATACGTTCGAACAACCCGCGCACCTCGGCCAACATCTGGTTGGCTTCCTGGAGGGAGAAAAATCTCTTGAGTTCCATGATGGCCTAGCTGTTTTACCATGCCGGACCCTGTGATTCAAAATGGTCGACGCCACAATAAGCGGTGGCGCGAGCGATGGAGCGGCCCCCGGTGCTGGTTTGACAAGACTCGGCCGTAATCAAAAATTGGGGATTGGGGATTGGAGATTGGGGATTGAATTTTCGATTGCGGATTTCGGATTGCGGAGTTGATTGTCGATTGCCGATTGGGAAATTGAGGATTGTATTTGGGATTGCCAATTTGGACGCGATAGCAGTGATTTGATGTCTGCCAATTATCGCCAGCTCAATTCGCAATCGATCAACAAAATCCTCAATTCGTCAATCCGCAATCCTCAATACAATCCTCAATTCTCCAATCCACAATCGCCAATCAACTCCGCAATCCCCAATCCGCAATCGAAAATTCAATCCCCAATCTCCAATCCCCAATCCCCAATTCTTCAGTTGGCCGAGCCTTCTCAAGCGGCGGCCGGCGACTGTGTTCGCGCCATTTACTGCACGGCGACGGCTGTTTCCTGTGCTAGACTCTCTGCTCATCCTGACGAAAGGTTATTGCCACTGATTTGATGCACCCGAGGCTTGTCTTTCTGACGGCGACCACCGGCGGCGGCCACGACAGCGCCGCAGCGGCCGTAGCCGAGGCGGTTCGTCTTGTCTCGCCTCGACCCGTGGAAGTTCGAATCGTCCATCCCATTGAACAGACCCACGCCATTAATCGTCTTTTTTGCTCCGTCTACAACTGGCTGCTGTGCCGACACCAGCACTGGATGCGCTATTATTTCTTTTTGGTCAACACTTTGCGTCCCAACGAACGGCGCCTTAACTATCTGCTTTGGAAGCCCAGTGGTCGCCGGTTGATCGAAGACGAGCGGCCGGATGCCGTCGTCTCCTTCCATCCCATGACCAACCATTTTTGCGCCTGGCTCCTCGAGGACCAAACCGCGGTCTCGGGCCGGTCGATTCCAATGGCAGTGGTGGTGACCGATCCGGTTCCGCCCTTCTGGCGGGGCTGGGCGTGCGATTCAGTCCAGCGTTACTATGTCCCGACCGAACATGCGCGCGCCGGCCTTGTCGACCTTGGCATCGATGAACGCCGAATCCACACAATGGGAATGCCCGTGCATCCTAATTTTCTCCGCACGGGCAGCTCGCGCCCAGCCCTGCGGCAATCGCATGGGTTGGATCCGGGCCGCTTTACAATTCTGATCAACGCCGGCGCCATCGGCAGTCTGCAATACCTGGACGTCCTCGGCCGTCTGCTGGATGTTGCGTTGCCCGTGCAGATCCTGTTCCTCTGTGGCGACAACGCGGAACTGCAAACGGCTGCTGCAGAATTGGCAGCTCAGTCCAGGACGCCTACCCGAATCCTTGGTCCCACCCAACGCATCGACGAACTGATGCAGTTGTCCGACGTAATGATTACCAAACCCGGCGGCCTGACGACGTTCGAGGCCTTTGCCAAGGGACTTCCTATTTTGGTTTGGGCCGCCGGCGGCCTGATGCCGCAGGAAGCCGGCATGGGAGAGTTCATCGAACGCGAAGGTTGCGGCATCATCCTTCATGACCTCGGGGATCTGCAACCCGCGTTGCTCAGATTGCTGGATAATCCTGATGTGCTGGACGAAATGCGGCGCCGCAGCGTGTCGTTGTCTCGACCGGAGTCCGCTTTGGAAATTGCCCGCGACTTGCTCGAGCAATTGCTTCCGTTAGCAGTGATAGAATTGCAGCCGCAATCCCGCACTCTGCGGCGCGGAGCTTGAGGTGACGATGCCGGCTTTCCAGGAAACGACACGGCCCAGGGATATTCTGGTTACTGGCGGGACGGGTTTTATCGGAAGCCATCTGGCCGTCCGCCTGCTCGAGCTCGGGCACCGTGTCCACTGGCTGATCCGTCCCCATGCATCTTCGGCCGAGAGGCGCATGGAGACGATGCTCGAACGACTCGTCGAGGATCGTGCCTTACGACAGCTGTATCTCTCTCGCAGCCGGGCTTTGTCCGGGAACATTCAACTACCAAACATGGGACTGCCCGGTTGCGACCGAGCTGCGCTTCCCGTCTTCGAGGAGGTGTGGCATTCGGCCGCATCGCTTTCCTTTCAGGAAGGCGAACGGGAGGAGATCTTTCGGACCAACCTGGCGGGTACCAAGAACTTGATGGCTTGGCTGGAACAGACGCCCTCGCGTCGTGTGAATTTCGTCAGCACCGCTTACATCGCCGGTCGCCGCCAGGGACGGGTGTTGGAGTCGGAAATCTTCACCGGCCAGGAGTTTAAGAATCCCTACGAGGAGTCCAAATGCCTGTCGGAGCTCTTCATCCGGGAGTGTGAAGCACGCGCCGGTTTTCAATCGACGATCTTTCGACCCAGTGTCGTCATCGGGCGTTCAGACGACGGCAAGATTACGCATTTCCACGGCGTTTACGGCTTTATCAAGGGCCTGGCCACGGCGCTGTGCCGGATTAACCTGCGCAAGGAACTCAATGGATTGATCGAACTGCCTTTGCGGATTGTCGGCGCGGCTTCCAAGACGCTCAACATGGTTCCGGTCGACTACGTCATCGACGCCATGATTTCAATCGGTGTGGGGCGCAACAGTTTGGGCAAGACGTATCATGTGGTCAATCCGGTACCGCCGGAAAATCGCGTCTGGCTGCGCGAGCTCTGCCGAACGCTCGGAGTGACCGGCGTCCGGTTTGTCGCCGATCATGAATTCCAGAACAGCCCCATGACGTTCATCGAAAAACTGTTCAGCCGCAAGATGGCTTTCTACGCGCAGTATCTGGATGGTGAGCCGGTCTTTGACACCACCAATCTGGGCGCCGCATTGCAGGGAACCGGAATTGAGTGTCCCCGGCTGGACAAACGGATGATGCAGATGATCATCCAATACTATCTGCAACTCTTGGATTTGCCTCGGCACGTCGAAGCCTGACCACCCATGAAGTGCCTGTTGTGTGGCCAACGCAAAGGGAAGCGCTTTTGCCCCGCTAAGAACGCCCTGATCTGCGCATTCTGCTGCGGGACCAAACGTGTCGTCGAGATCGACTGCCCGTCCAATTGCGTCTACCTGCGCGAAGGACAAGGGCACGAGGCCCGGCAGAAATACAACCGACAATTCCAGGCGCTCGACCCAGGCCAGCAGCGGCTGTTGCTGCAAGTCGGTGAACAGTTTCCGGATGTGCTGGTGTCACTGGAGGCGGTTCTGGCGGCCGCAGCCCGCTCGCGCCGATATCTCTCGGATCAAGACGCTAAGGAGGCCATCACCGTCCTGCTTCAGGAATATGAAACCGAAAACAAAGGCGTCCTCTATGAGCGCAAGGCTGGTTCAATCGATGCCCAGACTATCGTCGATGCGCTGCGGGAAGGAATCGAAGCGCGACGATCCAATTTCGAGCCCGGCGTCCGCCATTTAGATGTTGCCGGCATTCTTGGCTGTTTGACGGTTATTCGTTTCGATATCGACTATCATCTCGTCCAGCAGACAAGTCACGGCTATCTCGAATTCCTGATGCGCAGTTACCCCGACGCCGGCCGCGACAAGCCGCAGTCGCAATCGCGCCTGATATTGCCGTAATAAGGAGTGGGCACAGGGCTCCTGCCCTGTGCGCTTTTCTTAGAATTTGCACCAAACTTCCCTCCCTGACAACTTTCTTGTATTCTTGCCACTCTTCACTTGCCACTTGAAAGTGTGACTCCCCGCACTTGCATCACGGGCGACACCGGCGTACCATTCGTGCCGAGGCAACATGGCGGACCGTTCCCACAAATACGAGGACAATGCTCCAGGGCCCTTCTTCGTCGACAACGAATGTATTGACTGCATGGTCTGTCAGGATGTCGCCCCGGACAATTTCGTCCGAAACGACAAGCGCGGGTATTCCTACGTCTTCAACCAGCCTTCTTCGCGCGAACAGGAAGCCCTTTGTCGCGAAGCACTGGAAGCTTGCCCGGTCAACGCGATCGGTTCGGATCTCGACCAGTAGGATTCAGAGAATTCGCTTCTGACACCTCGATCCATCGACCCTGACGAGAAAGAGACCCAGACTTCTCCGCTCGACGTTGTCGTCCAGGTCCCACGCCGCATCGCTCCACAACCGGTCCCGGAACGCATGTTCCGGGCGCTGGACAGCCCGAATTACCGTTTGATCTGGGCTGGCTCGCTGCTGTCCAACATCGGCTTCTGGATGCAGAAGGTGGCTCAGAGCTGGCTGGTTTTGGAGCTCAGCGACTCGGCTTTCCTGCTGGGTCTGGATGCCTTCGCCGCGGATGCCCCGTTGCTGGCCTTTGCTCTGCTGGGTGGAATCCTGGCTGATCGGCTGGATCGCCGCCGCCTTCTGATGTGGACGCAGGTAGCGTCGGTTGGTACGGCCCTCCTCCTGGCGGCGCTTACGTTTGCGGGAGTGGTTGAAGTCTGGCACGTCATCGCGCTGTCGTTTCTGACCGGATGCATTCAGGCGATCAGCGTCCCAACGTACCTGTCCTTTGTTCCCTCGCTGGTTCCGCGCCAACAGCTTTCCAGCGCCATCGCGCTAAACTCCATTCAGTTCAACGTCTCGCGAATGATTGGCCCGGCGCTGGCCGGCGTATTGCTGGCCGGGCCGGGAGCGGCCGGGTGCTTTCTGGCAAATGCGTGCAGCTATCTGGCCGTCGTCGTCGGCTTGAAGCGGATGAAAAAGACGGAAGCCCCAGCAGACATCCGCGTGCCGGTTGGCCGGAGCTTTCGGCAGGGGGCTGCCTTTGTCATGCGCCGCCGAATCATTTTTAAGCTCCTGGTGGTCGTTTTTTCCCTTTCGTTTCTCGCAGCGCCGGTTGTCACATTTCTGCCGCTTTTTGCGCGGGACGTCTTAGGGTCGGGTCCGCAAGGCTACAGTTTGCTGCTGGCGCTGTTTGGAGTGGGCGCGGTGGCCGGCGCCTTGAGTGTCGCCACCGTGGCGGATGTTCGCGGAAAAATCGGGCGAGTGCTGATTGCCGCGGCGGGACTCGCGCTGGCAATTCTGGCGTTTGCCTGGTCGCGGTCCCTGCTGCTGTCGTCGGCCATGGCGCTGCTGGGAGGCGCCGCGGTCATTGCCTGCAATGCCCAACTGAATACGATGGTCCAGAGCGAGTCGCCCCGGCGTTTGCGTGGGCGAATCATGAGCATGTACGGACTGGCGTTTCGCGGCGGGATGCCGCTTGGAAACCTGCTGGCCGGGGCGCTGGCCCAAAGTTACGGTGGACCCATTGCGCTGACAGTCAACGGAATCGGAATTCTCATTTTTGTCGGCTGTGTCTATCTCAGCGGAATGTTCCGCGAAAAATGATCCGTGCCACTCCCCTCTCATCAGTCCGGATTGAGAATCACCGGCAACCCATTCTTGCCTGCCCCGATGACGACAATCTTTGCATTCTCCGACTTGGCGAGCGCCTGGGTCGCCTCAATGCCTTTCCATCTCAGGAACGAGTCGTTGATCCCTTCCGAGACAATCTTCTGAAAGTCGGCAATACCTCCGGCTTCAATCTTCTTGCGCTCGGCTTCTTTGAGCTCGCGCTCGAGGATGAACGGCATTTTCAGCGCTTCCTGCTCAGCCGCTAGTTTCAGTTCTATGGCGCCGCGGAGGCTGGCCGGCAAACCTACATTTCGAAGCATCACAGGGTGGATGTCAAAGGCACGGCCTGCGAAGTCTGGATACTGCGCCGTCAGTGCGGCGATGCGCTGCTGCAGGAACTGCTGCATCCGGTCGGCCAACTCGCGCCGCCTTACGCCATAGGCGTCATGCGCGGAAAACTGCGCCAGGCCCTCGCGTTTCTGCCGTTCGAGCCGCCGGGCGGATGATGCTGTCGACATATTGGCTGCCCAGATTGCGATACACCCAGGGCGCATCCTGCGGGATCAGCCGGTAGGCGACGGTCACGTCCAGCGGCATCTCCAAGCCGTCTTGCGACAACGCCCTGATCGAATCGTCGCCCTTGACCGCTCCTTCCTGAATCACGGCTGACATCGTGTACGTCTCGGTCCGCACCGACAAGTTCCGTACCGTTACCAGCGGGTTGACCAAATGGATCCCTTCGCCGAGAAAATCTCCTCGGACTTTGCCGAACAGCACCGGAACTCCGACGCGGCCCGTCGGTACCGTTGTAATAAAAGCTGGCAACGCGATCAGCAGCGCCACGCCCAGCAGCGCCAGCGCCGGCACCCGCGCCCCGTGACGATAGGTCCGCGTGGCGGCGAACAGTACAACTGCAGACACAATCAACAGCACGATACTCATAGTTTTGTCCCCCATTCTCATCCTAGTACGAAGGAAGTACGGGGTTTTGATTCTTAAATCGAGGGTGTGCGCTGCGTATACTGACGAACCAGTGTGATAGCAGCGGTTTGCAGTGGAAAAAGCCGTCCACGTCCACGAGCACGTCCACGTCCACGAGCACGGTCACGCACCACTGTCCGAATTGATAAAGCGCTCTCTTTTCGTTTACGTCCACGTGGACGTTGACGTGCTCGTTTACGTGTTCGTGCTCGTGGACATGCTCGTGCACGTGCTCGTGGACATGCTCGTGCACGTGCTCGTGGACGTGGACGTGGACGGCTTTTGCTTTTACTTCACAAACTTCGCGACAACTCCCGTCGTTCCCGTCACCGCCAGCCTTTCAAACAGCAGTTCGAAGCGCTGCTGCAGCTCGGCGCCGAGCCCGCGTTTGGCTTCTGAAGGCAACGACCACCACTCCTTCTTGAACGGTCCATAGGTCTTCTTGCGCGTCTTGTAGAGAAACTGTTCGTCGCTATCCTTGGCCTTGCGCTCGGCGGCGCAGTCGGAGTGTATCCATGCGTACAGCTTGGCGCGAAAATTCGCGGGAAGATGCTTACTCTCAAACATCAGGTTCTGGAAGGCAGTCGCCAGGTGGACCTCGCACGCTCCGGCCTCGACAAATTTGCCGAACATTTCCTCCGGCAGCGTCGAAGCTCCGTGTTGTACGGCGCCGGCAAGCCCGTACTCTTCTTTGGCAATCTTCGAGATCGCTTCCAGCGCAGGAAAATCTATTTTCACGTCGGCGATCGAACCGTCCGCCGCAACCGTTCCGCCGTGACTCGTGCCGGTCTGAATGGAAATCTTGCTGATGCCTTTCAGACCGCCGCCGCGTTTCTGCAGATCGGACAGGTATCCGGACATGAACGCGCGGAACTCGGCCGGCGTGCTGTTCTGGCCGCCGACTTCGCCGATCTCGGCGCCGACGGAAACCGTCACGCCTGCGGGTTCTCTGCTGCGAATGTACGCCGTGAACATCGCGGCCTGCTCGAAGTTGACGCGTTGTTGCTCCTCCAGAGTCGCTTTGCTGAGATCAACCAGCGTGGAAGTATCCACGTCGATCTGGTAAAAGCCTGCCTGGAGCGCCGCATCGATCAGATCGCGTACCTTCTGGAGTTCGGCTTCCGGATCCTTGGTGTAATTCTTGGCATTGACCTGGAAATGATCGCCCTGGACCATCAACGGGCCGCGGAAGCCTTCTTTGATGGCGGCCGCCAGCATGCATATGACAAACTCGTCGGGGACTTGATCGGTGTAGCCCATTTCCGAGCGGGCGATCTCAAAGACAAACGCGCCGACGTCCAGCTTGCGCGCCGCGCGAAAGGCGGCGCGGGCCGTATCATAGGCCATCCCGCGAATGTTCATGGCCGGGACCGTAAACGGACCGGCCTCGCCCCGGCCGATTGCATCGTACAAGCCTTGAATCGATTTCAATTCGACGCCGCAGTCGCGGGCGATCTGGCGAATTTGTTTTCGCAGTTCGTTACGGACCGACTCGCTGCTGTCAAAAACCGCGTCAAAAACCAGCCGGTCGATTTCGACGGCTCCCTGGTTTTGCGTAACGGACATTGCTTGGTTTTCTCCTTCAGGCAAAACGAGGATTATAGCAAGACGGTGCCACTTTCAAGGGGCAAGTGATCGGTGGCAAGAAATACAAGGAAGAGCTGGCATGGCAGTCTTACTTGTATTCTTGCTACTGGTCACTGGTCACTTGAAGGGGCCGGGCGCTCGATCCAAAATCTTATGCTTGAACCATGTCCCACTTTCGAGCTCGTGCCGTCAACGCCTCGACGAATTGGGGCCAGTCGTGCAATGTAGCGGGATCAAAATCCGCACCGTTGGGCCAAACCAGTGTGTGGACTTCAGGATCAACCTGAACTTGATTGAAGAACGACAACTCACGCAAGGGCCGGTACAACTCGCCCGCGAGAATCGAGTAAAAATTGATCGTCCGTTCGCTCTTGTCGTTGAATCGCACATGGAGTACATAGGGTGAAACAATTTTAAACGACTCGACACGATGGATGGGATGATTCATCATTTACCTCTTACCTGAGCGGATCGATCGGGAGTGGCTTCCGACCCGCTTGCAACCTTTGCCAGTCGGCAACCAATTCCCCCCGATGTAACTCAGCCCACGCCTCCACCAACCGCTGCTGGCGTCTTGGCAAGGAACCCGCAATCAACTCGATCGGCTCAATGCCATAGATTGCCACATCCTCTTGATAATAAGCATGAAAATGAGGAGCATGATGTGGCGCGTCGACTTCGGCATACATGCGAATGATGATTCCGAAAAATCGACTGATTTCTGGCACCCGCTGATTCTACTCCGAGTGTGAAATCGATACCAAGCTGACACCAGCGCCCCGTAGGGTGGTGGTGGGACAGGCTTCCAGCCTGTCGGCCTTTGAGACTGTTCTGCGGGCCGTACCCTTCCTGGCACAGCACTGCCAGCGGTGCCACAAACCCAGCTCGGCCCATTCATCGGGGAATGGCTGCTGACTTTCCAAACACACGGCGGAACACGACGTCGGTATTTTTCAGCAGGCTTTCCAACTGAAAGATCCGGTCGATCTGCTTGCGGGACAGCACGCGGGAAATATCCGGATCCTCGAGCAGCAGTTCTTTAAAGTCGCGGTCCTCGTCCCAGACGCGCATGGCATTGCGCTGGACCCAGACGTAGGCTTCGTCCCGCAGAACTCCGGCGCGCGCCAATTCCACCAGCACCTGCCCGGAAAAGACCAGGCCCTTCATGCTTTCCAAATTGACGCGCATCCGTTCAGGGTAGACGCGCCAGCCCGACAAGAGCCAGGTCATCTTGCGCGTCATGTAGTGAAGGAGAATGGCCGAGTCGGCCAAGATGACCCGTTCGGCCGACGAGTGCGAGATGTCGCGCTCGTGCCACAACGCCTGGTTCTCCAGTGCCACCTGTACGTGACTGCGCACGATGCGGGCCAAGCCGCAGATCTGCTCACAGGTCACCGGATTGCGCTTGTGCGGCATGGCTGAAGAGCCCTTTTGCCCGGCCGAAAATGGTTCCTCGACTTCACGCACTTCGGTGCGCTGCAGGTGACGGACCTCGGTGGCGAATTTGTCGTAGGACGAAGCGGTTGTGGCCAGGGCGGCCACCCAGGCGGAATGGCGGTCGCGCTGCAGTGTTTGCGTTGAAGCCGCCGCCCACTGGAGACCCAGCCGCCGGCAGACTTGCTCTTCGATCTTCGGGTCGAGATGCGCAAACGTGCCGACGGCGCCCGAGAGTTTACCCACTTGCACGCCGCCCGCCGCCGACTCCAGACGCTGGCGGTTGCGGCGCATCTCGTCATACCAGACAGCCAGCTTGAGTCCGAACGTGGTTGGCTCGGCGTGAATCCCGTGAGTCCGGCCGACCTGCCAGGTTCGCCGATGTTCAAAGGCCTGCTTCTGCAGCGCCGTCATCAGCGCATCCAGTTCGACTGCAATCAGCCTCCACGCGTCGGCCAACACCAAACCCTGGGCCGTATCGACGACATCGGTAGAAGTTAGACCCAGGTGGATAAAGCGCGAATCGTCTCCGACGCTCTCGGCCACCGACGACACAAATGCGATGACATCGTGACGCGTGACGTGCTCGATCTCGTGAATTCGCTCGACCTCGAAGCGCGCTTTCTTCTTGATGCGCGCCACCGCTGCCTTCGGAATTTCCCCGCGTTCGGCCAGCACTTCACAGACTGCGATTTCCACATCGAGCCACTTCTGGAATCGATTCTGGTCGCTCCAAACCGCCGCCATTTCGGGCAGCGTGTAGCGCGCGATCATAGCTGGATGTTCTCGCTGGGTTGGTTCTGGTGGGTCAGGAGTAGCGTGGGAGGCTGGTCAAACAGCCGGCCGCGCCGGCCCAGCGCGCGGCGCGCCGAGGCCAGCGCGATGTCGGGGTGGTTGTTCTGCAGACTGAGATGCGCCAACACAATGTATAGCGCTTCGCCGTCGTAGTCTCCCGACAGGAATTCGGCCAGGTCCTCATTGGAAAGATGGCCGCGACGACTCAGAACCCTTTGTTTGAGGGTCCACGGATACGGTCCCACTTTGAGCATCTCGGTGTCGTGGTTGGACTCGATGATCAGCGCGTGACAACGCTTGAGGCGTTCCTTGACAGGGCCGGACAAGTATCCGATGTCGGTGACCGATCCGATCCGAAATCCTTCGGCCTCTACGAGGAAACCGAAGGGGTCGACAGCGTCGTGAGGGACCGGAAACGGTGTGACGGTTACATCGCCGAGCGTGACAGCATGGCCGGCCCGGAGGCTTTCGCGTCGTTCGAGCGGTTCCTCAAGCGCCAGTCGACAAAAAGCGCTTTCGGAGATGTGAACCGGGACCTTCCACTGCGCTGAGAACTGCAGCGCGCCGCAGACGTGATCGGTGTGTTCGTGCGAAATGAAAACGGCGTCAAGCGTGTCTGGCTCGACTCCCGCCCGGCGCAGGCGGCCCGCCAGCGTCCGGGGTCCGAATCCTGCGTCGATGAGAATCCTGCAGCTCGCAGTGGCGATCAAAGTACAGTTGCCCGAGCTGCCGCTCCCCAAGACCGTGATTCGAACGCTCAATCGCGCAAACCCTCCGAGTATCGAATAGCACAATTCCCAGCAGAAGGACAGGGCTGGTTCAGGGGTCAGGGGTCGGGGGGGGGGGGGGGGGGGGGGGGGGGGGGGGGGGGGGGGGGGGGGGGGGGGGTGGGGGGTTGGGGCAGACACCGACCTAACGAA
>JBPCNK010000046.1:0-4826 GCA_051001345.1 Acidobacteriota bacterium
CGTTTATGGCGCTCACCGCTTGAGCGCACTCCGAATCAAACAAAACGCGGCCGTAAGTCGATAGAATTCCCGCCAGTTCGCAGTGCCGCAGCCGAAAGGCTGCGGGCCCCCTTATCCCACGTAACACCAGCTCCACACCGGCACAGGCAGCGCGCCAAAACACGCGCGCTCCCAGGACGCCGTCGGTCGCATCGCCGGCCGTCAAAGTCTTGTCAAAACTACAACCCTTCTCTGACGGCTTTGGCAAGCTTCAGTGGCTCGTGGCGGTCCGACAGAGCCCGAAATGTCCCTGTATAGCACTCATTTAAAAGTCGATACAGCCTTTCAAGTCTCCGCCGCTGGGTCTGGAGCGAGGCTTGCATATCTCCGGGTAGTGTTGGCGCTCTTTGTAGCAGGACCTGGAGGAATTGTGAAGGCAACTCAAACTCAGCGCGGCAAAAGAATCGGGATTGTGTCTTCGGTATCCCTGCTTCTTTTTGCAACGTTTCTGTTCCCTACCTTTGCCCAGCTCAAACAGCTGGACGCCGGCGATCCGCTGGTTCGCTTTGGCGAGAAGATTTCTCCCGTTTTGAGCGAGGATGTCGCCTACCTGGCAGACCATCCCAAAGACGACCGCCTCATCAACGTCATCGTTCAGGTCAAACGCGACTTTTTTATTCGCAACGAGGATCGTCGCCGCAAAGATGGGTCTGGCAAGGATGGTCGTTTCCAACGCGCTGGCCATAGTCAACGGATATGCAACGCGCATGACTGCCGCCCAGATCAAACTGATGTTGGAATCCGACGTGATCGAATACGTCACGCTGGACGCGCCGATCCGCACCAATTCGACCAGTTCCTTTCAGTACACCACAGGGGTGGATCGAGTAAAGGCGTCAGGCTACACAGGAAATAATATTGTGGTAGCGGTCTTCGACTCAGGGATCGGTGCTCATTCGGACCTTGCGGGCGGGCGGATCAGAGCGGCCGTCAACGTTACCTCCGGCACACCAGTGGTTGTCAACAGCAACACGGACGGATACGGCCACGGCACCGCCGTCGCCGGGATCATCGGCGGAAGTGGAAGTTTATCTTCGGGCCTTCATTCCGGAGTCGCGCCGGGCGTTCAGTTCGTGGATGTCAAGGTAATCAGCAATGATGGAAGCGGCTTGACCAGCAACCTAATCAGAGCGATCGACTGGGTCATTGCCAACAGGAGCACGTACAACATTCGCGTGGCGAACTTCTCGCTGGGCCATGCTCCCGTTGAGTCCCACACCATGGACCCGCTTTGCCAGGCCGTCGAAAGGCTTGTGGCTTCGGGGATCGTGGCGGTCGCGTCCAGCGGGAACACGGGCAAAACCACTCAGTACTCCAAAGTCTGGGGGGCCATCAACAGCCCAGGAAACTCGCCTGCAGCCATCACAGTGTACCCCATCAATACGCGTGGAACCGCCACCCATACCGATGACGTGGCCACGACCTATGGTTCACGTGGTTCGACGCACAAAGCCGGCCTATTCAAGCCGGATCTGAGCGCGCCAGGCAATGCGATTCCGGTGCCGTCACTGCCGGGAAGCTACCTTTCGACAAAATTATCCGCAGCTGGCCATCGATAGCAATTATATGAGGTTAAGTGGCTCAAGCATGGCGACTGCCTATGTCAGCGGAACAGTAGCGCTGATGTTGGATGCGCGTTCTAGTCTGACTCCTAATTTAGTGAAAATGACCCTGCTGATGTCGGCCGCCAAGTTGCAGCAGCCGCACATGCTCGAGCAGGGCAACGGAATGGTCAATGCCAAGACTGCAGTCGACATTGCCCGATTTGTGGGTTTGCCGAGCTGGTTAGTGTCCTGGCTTGTACCGCCAGTATGGGTGCTGAACAGCGGTGAGGAAGTTTGGGCCGGCGGCGCAGTTGCCTATGGACGCCGTACCTTGTATGGCAGGTTGGTCAATTCCACAGGACCCCGCGTCTGGGGAATGGGCGGACTCTGGAGAAATTCTCTGAATCTGTCGAACACCGCGGTCATCGAAGGATTCATTACCAATTTCCGGGTAGGAAACAAGCGGCTGTACAAACATCTTTTTAACCTGGGCCTGCTCGCGCTGGTAGCGTTTACGGTGTCGCAGGTGTTTTATGTGATCGTCGGGAAGACAGCGCCGCTCGATCCAATCGGACCGCAGGACGTGGGCCGATTGCTGATGGACGGTGGCATTTGCGCGCTGCTGTACTTCGTGCTGAATTCCAGCACCGTGGCCCTGGCAATCGCCTTGGCCAGCCGGCAAAGCTGGGTGACGGTGTGGACGCAGAATTTCTTGTGGACCTCGCCGGCCAACTTTGTCAACGCCCTTTGCGCCCTGATTGTCTTTGTGTCATTCACGCAGGGTGGCTTACCCGTCGCCGCCGTTGTTGTTCTGCCCGCCATGGTCATCTACGGCGCCCACCAAATCAGCGACCTTCGAACCAAACAAAACGCAGCCCTCAATCGATAGAATACCCAGCGTCAAGTGATCGGTAGCAAGGAGACTGCGCCTTGTTTCCTTCCACTGAATACAGGTCCCTTGTACGACAGTGGCGCCGATCTAGATCGGACTCCGCGCTGATGTTGGCGCCACGATTAACTGTGCCGCGAGCGACCGCGAGCGGGTCCGTTGCGCTCATTCGATGCCTTTTCCCTCTTCGATGACAATCCTGCGATTTGCCACGATTACGAATTACGAGTTACGAGGTACGACGCACAAACTTCAATTTTAGTAACTCGTATCGTTGCCTGGGATTGCCCGCTCCCTTACGGTCGCGGCTCTGTTAGTCTTAGAGCGTTTGATGGCTGGCCCCTTGTCAGGTGCGGGGACTTGGATCGATTCTGCTCCGGATTTTTTGCCACTTTTGGGAACTTTCCAGCCTCACTTTCAGTCTTGAGGGCCTCCGTCAAGAAACTGTCGATAGCACGAGACTCGTTGACGTTTTCCGACCATGTTTGTGGAAGTATGTAGCTGTAAACAGCTAATAATATTAACGATGTTGGTTTATGCAGTCAGGATAAAAGATTGGCATGCCGATTGCTTTCATAGGTTCGGTAGTGCAGCTTTTCAACTGCTGAAGGGGTGAACGTGAATACTTTTGAAAACGACGACGAAGATCTGACTATGGATCCCATCCTGGTGGTTGATGACGAGCCAGCCATCCGCGAGTCGCTGGCCGAATTCCTGACCGGCGAGGGCTATGAGTGTGAAGTTGCAGCGACTGGCTTTGAAGCGCTCATCAAGCTCAACTCACGGCCGATGGCTCTGGTGATCGCTGACATCCGGATGCCCGACTTGGATGGCCTAAAACTTTTGGACAATCTTGCCCAGAACAACCCCGAGATCGCCGTGATGATGATAACCGGCGTCGCTGATCTTCAAACGGCAGTGGAGACGATGAAGAAGGGTGCCGTCGACTACATCACAAAGCCCTTCACGCTTGATCGTGTCCTGGAGAGCGTGCATGGCGCTATGCGCCAGTCCCGGCAACGCAGCGAAAACAAGCGGATTGCCCAGAACCTGGGAACTGTCCTGAGCAAGAAATCCGTTGCGCTGAGCTCAGCCTTACGCGACCTGGACGAGCATCGCGATATGACCCTGGAACTTTTGGTCAAAGCACTGGACGCCCGCGAACATGAGACCCACAACCACTCGGTCCGCGTGCAGGCCTACACGCTTCGTTTGGCCCAGCAGTTTGACTTCGACGAGGCGCGGATCGTAGATCTGGCTCGCGGAGCCCTTCTGCACGACATCGGCAAGATCGGCGTATCCGATGCGATCCTTCTCAAACCCGGCAAGCTGACCTTGGAAGAGAAAGCCGAAATCTTCAAGCATCCCCTCATCGGCTATGAAATGTTCCAGGGAGTCAGATTTCTCGACAAGGCCGCGCGCATGGTTCTTTATCACCACGAGAGATTTGATGGTGCGGGCTATCCGGAGGGTCTCAAGGGTGAAGAGATTCCCCTGGAATCCAGAATGTTCGCCGTCCTGGATACCTACGACGCCATGACCTCTGATCGTCCGTACCGCAAAAAGCTTCCGGTGGAAGTAGCTCGCGAAGAAATTCGGCGGGTGTCAGGTAGCCAACTGGATCCGGCCGTTGTTGAGGAGTTTTTCAAGGTCCCGCAGCAGGACTGGGACGAAATCGGCCGACGACACAGCTAGGTCTCTGAGAGGCGAATCCTATGAAACATTATGGATCACAGCGCGGGGCTGGCCTGACGGAATTGATTGTTCTTCTGGTCGCCATCGCCGTCCTCACATCGGTGACGATGCCCGCAGTTAAGGACACACTGGAATCTTGCAGTCTGGAAGCTTCCGCCGGCTCGTTTGTCAGGCAGTTGTTCGATGCCCGCATGGCTGCTATAAGGCTCAATCGAGAGACAAGCCTGAAAATTGATCCTGCGGCAGGCACAATGCGAATCAGCACTCCAGAGCCCGGCAGCAGCGGCACGGCCGTATTCCTGCCAGGAGGTGTGAAGTTTGCACCGGATTGTCCTGCAGAAATCCGAATCGACGCCGCAGGTCGTCCCGTGACGCCCTACGCAGTAATCTTCGAACTTCCCAAGAGCCGCCGGCAGAAGAAATTGGAAATCTCCGTCTCAGGGAAAATCAACAGCGCCGCTGAAGCAGGTCCGACCTCTTAAGAGCAAACTTCAAGTCAATTTCAGATCCCCCGGAGGACGTGTCCGAAAAGGACATTGCAGTCGGCAGGTTAGCCGGGCCGGGGGTCCCTTAGCGGGGGGGGTGCAAGGCCGAGGAGAACAAAGCCAAAAAAAACCACTCACGAGCCGAGGAGGGACCACCCCACACAAAAAAAAACG
>JBPCNK010000047.1:0-12456 GCA_051001345.1 Acidobacteriota bacterium
GTACGAGGTACGAATCAACAGAAATCTCAGGGTAACTCGTAACCCGTCCTTCGTCCTTCGTCCTTCGTCCTTCGTACCTCGTCCCTCGTACCTCGTCCCTCGTACCTCGTCCCTCGTACCTCGTCCCTCGTACTGCGTCCTTCGTACTTCCCCTAGCCCCTAATTCCTCAACCCCCGCAGCGCCAGCCCCGCCAGCACGACAATTGCCAAAATCAGCGCCGACCACAGAAACCACGGGTGCCGGTCGCTCCAGGGACGCGTGTCCGGACGCGCCGTGTACTCCGGATTTCTTTCGCCGGCGCCCAATCGAGCCGGCTGCGCCTGTCTGTCTTCCTCAAAGAATTTGGCATAGTCGTAATCGGGCGCGGAGAGTCTGTCGTCCCCGTAATACAGACGCAATCTGCTCTTTCCCTGCACATCAAAGTAGACGCGCCGTTCGACCCAGACGGGCGTGACTCGAACAATACGCAGCGGGAGATTGTCGCCATTGTGAATCAAAAGCGAAAAGCTCTTCGAAGAGGCGGACCGCTCGCGCGGAACATCCAGACTCAAATGCTCCGAGTCAACCTGGTGATTGCGGCGCCTGACCTGCAGACGACTGATCCGCCCGGCGGAGATCACTCTGCCTTTGCCATCACGTACTTCGATCTCGCGAAGAAAATTAATTTCGTCCGGGGCCACGTCGACAAGCAGGCCCTCGAGAGGAACACCCGGCTGGGCTGTCCAGGCCGCCACCGTCGTTCTTCCCTCTGTCTTGACCCGCACCTCGGTCGACCAGGCCGTCCAAGCCATCTTCTTTTCCTCGACTCTGGCAACAGTGGCTCCTGTCACATCGCCGGGCGCCACGGCTCTGTCGATGGAGACACGCAGGTACCGGAAGCGCGAAGGCGGCAGCTTGATCGTAGAGTTGGATCCCAGCTTCTCGCCGGAAAAGTCGTATACGGTGTACTCCCCCAGGCGGGTTCGCGGGCCGCTTGTCATTTCGTCCTGGCCCTCGACCACGGCTCGCGCGACGAAATTCCTGGACTTGAGCCTCAACGTGATGCGGTCGTATTCGATCGCGGCGCCCAGATCCAAAACGAATTCGGTCCTGCCCTGCGAGCTGCCCAACTGCAGCACGCGGGCCTCCGTCTCATCCACCGAGGTGGCGGCCCGTTGGGACACAAGCGCATAGGGCGCCTCACGGGAGCCGTCGTAGAGACGAAGGTCGCCCAGATCGGGCCGGGCGCGAGTCCAGATTTCTTCGTCGACGGTGATGTAGCTTTGCTGAACAGCCGCTGGAATACTGACGTCTCGGAAGTAGGAAGCGTGTTGCTGCGCCCAAGCCCCCTGAATACAAAGAGACACGAAAGCGAGCAACAACCAGTAGTCAACTGCCCGCCGACGATAACTCATTGCCTGTCTTCGCCGGAAAGCTTGAGCCAATTGCGCTGGTAGACAAAAGAAATGGCCAACAGAACCACGCCGAGGGCGACAAAGCTCGAGGCCCTGTAGCCGCGACTTAGTTGCGAAACATCGTAGAGGAAGACCTTGATCGTTGTGATGGCGATTAGGATCAGCGCCTGCCAGCGCAGAACCGGTGAGCGTTTCCAAAAACCAACGGCCATCAAGGCCGCGCCGTAGATCATCCAGAGCGCCGAATAGCTGAAGTCGCGCGCTACGTTGCTTGAGATCACGTTGCTTGAGATCACGTCGCTTGAGATCACTTCGCGCTCTTGCGTGAAGAAGGCGGAGACCTCCTGGTTCAGAGCATGGAGCGCCAGGAGGTTGATAGCCACGCTGCAGAGCAGCACGACCCGGCTTGGTCCCGCTGTGTGGTCGGTGGCAGACTTCTGAAGTGCAATGATCGCCGCTAGTATGGCGATCGCAATCCCAAAAGTGGCCATCCGGGCGTTGAACACGAGCCATTCCGGGTTGAAGTTGTCGATCAGCAGCAGTCGTCCAACTCCCAGGACGAAGGCGCCCGCCGCCATGTTCTTGAGCCAGATAGACTGCGCCCGCCGTGAGATCCACAGCAGTAGAGCCGACTCAACCAGCCAACCGATGGTGATCCAGTGCGTCTCCAACTTGAGCGGAATCGCTATGGTCACAAATCCAAACGCCAGCGCAACGTGAAGCCAGTACACCAGCAGCCGATTACGGTCGCTTGTGGAGGTCTTCAGCTGGCGGCTGAGCAACAAGTAGGCAGCCGCGATGGCCAGGGCGATCCACGGCAGAAGGGCGTAATGATCTCGGTTCAGCAGACCGTAAACTTCCAGGAAGTAGACAACGGCATTGACCGCGGTCACTAGAACTACTACAGGCGCTCCTTCTCTCGTAGAATCCGCGTTGAGGTTGTTTCGGCTGCGCGATACCAACAGGGCCGCCACGGCGAAGACGCCGAAAAACAGCGTGGCAAATGCAAAAGTGACACCCAACTGGGAAGGATCGTAATACTGGTCGTACCATCCGACATAGAGCAGGAAGGTTCCCGCATAACTTAGGGCCAGCAGGCGAACCCATCCGCGCAGGGCGACAAACACCAGTGTGGCGATATCGAGCAGCAACACGTAGCAAAAGAGTTCCACCTGCTTGTTTTGTCCTGTCGACAGCAGTACGGGGGTCACAAAGCCACCCACCAGGGCAAGTACAGCCAGGACTTCTGTATTCTGGCGAAGCGCCAGCACGGCGGTGGCAGCCGTAATGAGGAGCATCGCCAGGAAGGCCACACTGCCCGGAATGATTTGATAGAGGTGGAAGGCAGCCCAAAGGGAAAGATAAAGAATCCCGACGCCAACACCTTTCAGCGAATGGGAAAAGAGACTATAGCCGCGCGAGCGGAATCTTTCGCTCCAGACAACGATGCCGGTGCCGGCCAGCAACCCGATGGCGACGCGGCCGGCAGGGCCAATCCAATTGTTTTCGAAGGCGTGCTTCAAGAAGAACGACGCGCCGACCAGCACGGCGGCAATTCCGATGCGGTTGAGCCAGTGCGAGCCGATTTGTGTTTCGAGGTCGGAAGTCCCCGGCTGTGCCGGTCGGGTTTTTGCGCGGGGAAACGGCTGAGACTCTGAAGCGCTTGGCGAAACGGACAAGGTGCTATCCGGAGGATGCACATGCCCGCCAACACGGCCGGTCGGGGGCGATTCTGTATGGACGGCTCCAGGCTCAGGAGCCGGCGGGGCGTGCAAACCTGCCGCCTGTTCGAGGCGGAAGATACGCCGGGTCAGTCCTGCGACGAGGGCTTTGAGTTCTCGTAGCTCTTTTTCCGTGTCAGACATGCGACTGCCATCGAAGGACGAAGGACGAAGTACGAGGTACGAGGTACGAGGTACGCTGACATTTCGGTTGATTCGTCCTTCGTCCTTTGTCCTTTGTTTCCTCCCCTATGGAAAAACTGGGGCCGGTTTTTGACCGGCTTCACCACAGAGACACAGAGGACACAGAGGAACACAGAGAAAAGCGGGCCTACGAGTCTTATGAACTTCGATCGCAGCACGGAGGTCTGTCTCAGTAAGTTCGGTGACATCCATGCTTAGAATTACAGACACCGGTCGTTGGTACCAAGTTTTTCTCTGTGTTTTCTCTGTGTCCTCTGTGTCTCTGTGGTGAAGCCGTTTTTCACTGCACCCCTAAGCATCACTAGGACCAATGCTGTTGGTATCAATTCAGATTTTACAGTCCACTGGAGCCTGAGACGCGGTCGCAAGCTCCGCTGGCGACCCGCGACTGGCGACTGATTTCATCGATTCTCAAACTTCTCCGTCCGTGCATTCCACTCCAGACCGGCTCCCTCGCGACGCCACCACTCCTCGATACGCCCCAGTTCCGCGCGGTTGGCAGCGACGGGTTGTTCGGGATTGTATCCAAATTCTCGCCCCGACTGGGCCTCCAGCGTCCGGATGGCCTGTTGTCGCGCAAACCCCGCTTCTTCGTTTTCAAGAATCCGGATCAGAGTGCGGAATCCCTGCCCGTCACCGACGGCAAGCTGGGCTCGCGCGATGGAGAGCTTGAGAAAATCGTCATACGGCTGAGCGGCGGCATGCCGCAATGCGGGAATTGCGCGCGGATCCTTCTGTTTGCCGAGGGCTTCGACAGTGGCCTCAACGACCTGTTCTGACGGTTTGCGGGCCAGCAGCTCGTTGAGCGCCGGCACGATGCGCGGGTCGTGCATCTCGCCCAGGTGGCTGACGCCGTCAAGCTGGTGGGACTCTTCATCCTCCTTCAACTCATTCAGCAGCAGGTCAACGGGCGCCAGTTTCGACGCGGCCGTCGGCGCCTGCACCTTTTTGAAGGAAGCCATCGTGGAAAAAAAGAGCATTCCAAATACCGCCATGGCCGCCACGCTGGCCAGAGCCCGCGTCTTGTTGGCTGCGTGAAGAATGTAGTAAGCGATGCTGGAGGCGATCAAAAACAGCCCGAGCATGACTACCACGGCCGGACCAGTCGGATAATCTGAGTAAAATGACCAAACGATGCCTAGGGTCGAGGCCACAATCGCCACCAGCCAGCCGAACAGCAGTCGTCCGCGCACCGTGTCGCTCCACATCTGCGCAATGACAGCCGGTACCACCAGGTAAGAGAAGACCAGCAGCACCCCGACGACGGCCACTGATTTGGTAATGACAACTCCGAAGGACATATAAAACAAAATGTCCCACAGGCGAATGTTGATCCCGGACGCTTCGGCTGCATCGTGATCGAGCGAGATCGCCAGAAACTTCTTTCGAAATACGACGTGGAAAATCCCGATGATTCCGTACAGGATCGCCATGTTGACGACCTCACGCACCGAGACCAGCAGCACATCGCCGACCAGCATGTGCTTGAGCTCTTCGCCTCCCATCGCCGATTTGGACAGCAGCAGGATCGCAGCGGCAGACGCGGCGGCATAGATGATGCCGATGAAGGCCTCCTGCGGCACCTTTTCTTTGCGCATGCGCGCTATAGCAAAGGCGCCGGCGCCGACAAACGTGAACGCCAGCGAAAAGAACGAAACCTTCAACGCATCCGAGTGGGTATCGTAGCCGAGCGTCATCGCGTAGGTGGCGCCCAGCGCGGCGATTTGCGCCAGAGCCAGGTCAACGAAGATGACCTTTCGGGCGATTACGTGCATCCCGAGGTAGACGTGGTTAATCGATAGCACGAGGCAGGCCAAAAACGGGATGAGCATCCAGCTCAGTTCGAGCGTGCTTGGCATCGCCAGCTTCCTCGGGTTGATCAGGTTGTCTATTTCGGGTTGATCAGGTTGTCTATCTCAGCGCCGTTGTGATTTTCGAGATCAGGTGATCGATCAGTTCGAAGTAGGTCTTAATGCCCGGCTCGCCTTCGACCTGATTGGGAAGAAGAACCACCTTGGCTCCGGTCTGCCGGGCGATGTTGTTCGGCAATGCAGGGTCGTAGAAATTATCCACCATAATCAGCGGGATGCGCTCGGCTTTTATTTTCTCGACCACCTGGCGGACATGCTGCGGTCCGGGCGGAATGCCGGGGCGTTCCTCAATGGTTCCGACCAACTGGATACCGAACACGCGCGCGAAATAAACCCATACTCTATGGAACTCGAACGCCTTCTTGCCCCGCAGCGTCTCGGCAGCCTTTAACCATCCGCCTGCCTTCGTCGCCAACGGCTGCCCGCCGGCCTGGTTGTTGGCAAGGAAACTGTGCAGCTGCCCGCTCCAAACCAGCCGCGTCAGCTTCTGAATGCCCACCAGTTTGAGTAGCTCCGGACCGAACAGCGCATTGTCGATGCGATTCGAAAAGTTGTCCTTGCGGGACTCGTAATAGGCCGCGTTGGTTGGATCGGCGGCCTTCAAGGCGTTGGCGATGGTGGCTGCCTGAATCTTGGCCAGCAGCGGATCAAGCCACATGTGTGGATTGCCCTGAGGGTGAATATCACCCAGTTCGCGCGAGATCACCGACGGAACTTCCAGCGCGGAGATACCCGCGCCAGCGGTAACCCTTCCCGGCGTTCCGCGGAAGATCCGCGAATTGCCTGATCCATTGGCGACTTCATCGGCCCATAACTCGAGCGCAAGGCCGTTTTCAACGAACAGAGCGGCCTCGCGGGTGCGCTTCATCAGCACCGGCGTCGGCGTGACAAAATGTGGATCCTGATCTCCTTTGGCCAGCGCGATGACTTCAACTTTGTCGCCGCCGACCTCCCGCACGAGCGCCTTTAGCGTGGGCAGCGTGCAGACGACCTGCAGTTTCTGGTTGGGCGCCGCCATGGCGGCGCCGTCGACCAGCAGGGCGGTGATCAGTGCTGCGATGATTTTGGCTGTCTTCATTTTGAACTCCCAGGCAGCCGCGCAACGCTGAAAGGCTGCCTCAACGGTAAGAGTGCAATGCATACTAAAGGTTCCATTACTCAAAGCCGCGCACGCAAGTGTAAACGGCACGGAAAACGCATGCCGTATGCCGTATGCCGTATGCCACCCGCTTCCTACATGCGCCGCTTCGAACGCAACTTACTTATTCACCCAGAACGGCTCGGGCGGGTGCGACCCGAATACCCAGTTCAGCTCCAGGAAAACCGAGTTGCGCCGATCCTCCGTGCGGAAGTCGCTCCAGCGATGCTCGAAGTTGACACGGAAACGGAGGAACTCGCTGAAGTAGTACGACAGATACGGCGTCACACTGTGCCGCTTCAAGCCAGGATGGAACAGCGCATCGGCGCCGTCGACACGCAAGCCGGCGTATTTACGGCGGTCGAACTGCCACTGCGTAAAGACCGACCAGCCGACAGGCCGCCCCGATCCCGGTTCGAGTCCCTCGCGGCTGAGCTGGACATCCACCGGTTCGGCCGCCTCCGGATGCGCCCGCGGCGAAAACATCACCTCGCCTGCGAGCAGAAACGATTTCCATTCGCCCTGCCGCAACGGCTTCCAACGGTACATAAAGTCGACACCGTGCAGTCTGGTGGAATCAAAACCGCGGCCGCGCGGACGAAAGTAGGTCGACCAACCCAGTTCGACATTGTGAGCGTCGGCGACGCTGCGGAACCAGCGCAGATGTCCGTTGTAAGCCGCGCGTGAAGCCGGATCGGGAGCAATGGCGATGTCGCCGCCGTTGAGAAATTCCAGCGTGGCGTCCAGGCTCGACGAAGCGTCCCACGGCGTGGGGATGAAGAAGCCGCTTGAGATCCCGTTCTGCACGAACCCTTCCTCGCCCAGAAACCCTTCGGTTGCAAGCGAGCGGTTGGTTTGCGGCAGATCATGCGTGTGCAACAGGTTAGTCTTGCCGAAGGCCGGACGAAAACGGCCGACCTTGAACCTCAGACCTAGCGGCATGTGACTGACAAACGGGAGTTTCTTGATATTGACGTATCCCTCTTCGACCGCCACAGAAAACTGGCCGGGAAACTCCGACTCCAACGACGTGATCAGCACGCCATCGGCGTACGGATCGACCGGCACGCGCATGTCGATCTCGGCCTCTCGCAGATTCACCTTGCCATCGATGCGCTGGCCTTCGTCGTTGAAGACTTTACGACTGTCGGCGCGTCCAACGAAATTACCCATGACCGTGATGGCGGGGTTCAGCGCCCCGGGTATCGTCTGCACCGGCGGCGCTGTAACAACCGGAGCGGTCGCCGCGGACTCCTCTGCGGCTGCCGCCTGCGTCTGCAGTTGCTCGACGCGCGCTTCCAGTTCTCGGATTCGGCGATCGTAGTCAGCCTTGAGCTCTTCCAGCTGGGCTTTCAACGCGTCGATCGATCCTTGAGTGGAGCGTGCCGGCAACTGTTGCGCCTGAGATCCGGCTGCTTTGCAGGGCAGACAAGCCGCGGCTACTACCAGGATGGAAAACACGAAAGTCCAAATACTATTTTGTGGATACATGACGACTCCTCTCAAAACACGCGCTAATGGTTCTGGGTTCTGGCCGGCTACCGGCTAAGCAGCGCGAGGAGGACCGCGGCGGGGCGCGGGAAAGGAGAGATCAAGGCGCGGGATTTCGTCCGGCTGTTGTGCGACCGCTTCAACGCAACACGGCAGCGAATGAATTTTGACGTCGCCGGGAGGAGCCGAGACGGCGGCATTGCGCTGGATCTGGCATTTGCATTGCGCGTCATGATTTCGACTGACTTCATGAGCGGCGCCAGCAACCAGCGAAGCAGCCAGCCAGATGGCCAACAATACGGAAAGGCAGCGAAGAGCTTTCGGGTTCACAACCACTCAATTAAAAGCCCAAAATGCAGGGAAGTCAATGTTACGCGGTCCTCACTCAAATTTTCCTGAAACCTCCCGTCCTCCCGTCCGTGTAATTATCCAGTACTAGCGAGATCAAGGTGAACTGAAACCCAATCAACCTGGAGGGAATGAGATGAGGAAATATTTGATTTTGGCCGTAGCGCTTGTGGCAGCCGGCGCATTCTTTGCATTGGCCCGGCCGGCTAGCGCCCAGGCGGGGCAGGAGCGCCGGATCGTCATTGGCCCCATGGAGGGTCAGGGGGCCTACCTCGGAGTCGAACTTCGGGATGTCAAAGGCGATGAGGTTGCCAGCCTGAAGCTCCCGGCTGAACGCGGCGCCGTCGTAGCCGTCGTCAGTTCCGGAAGCCCAGCCGAACAGGCCGGACTGAAGGCCAATGACGTGATTGTCGAATTCGACGGACAGCCCGTCCACAGCGCCGCTCAGCTGGCCCGCCTCGTCCGCGAGACTCCGGCTGGACGATCCGTCGAAGTGGCGGTCTATCGCAATGGCCAGAAGAACAATCTGAACGCAAAACTGGGCGAACGCGAACACGAGCGGGAGTTTCCCAAAGCCTTCGCAAAGGTCTTTCCGGAAGGCAGAAACCTTTTCGAATTCGAAGGGCCCCACATAGGTGCAGACGTTATCAAGGACAGGATCATGCAACTGCCGATGCGTCGGCCGGCCCGGTTGGGGATCGAAATCCAGCCGCTCAGCGACCAAATGGCGGAGTTCCTCAAGGTTCCGGGCAAGGCGGGCGTTCTGGTCAGCTCGGTCAACGAGAGCAGCCCCGCGCAGAAGGCCGGTCTGAGGGCGGGCGACGTGATCGTCGGCGTCAACGGCAAGACCGTCGCCGACATCGAGGATTTGTCGCAATCCCTTGGCAGCAGCGAATCGGAAAAAGTCGCTCTCGACTACGTCCGCAACGGCCAGAAGGCGTCAGCGACCGTAACGCTTGAAGCCCCGGCCCAGAAGAAACGCACCCAAGGCTTCAAGATGTAGATGGTCTCAGAGTCGCGACCGTCAGGGAGCGGGCAATCAGAGGCAACAGTGACCTAGTTGTTGCCACTGATTGCCCACTCGCTTACGCTCGTGGCCCAGTGAGTGGTGGCCGCGGTCACCGCTCGCCGCGTTCGCGGAACCGCTATCTTACCTTCATTAAATTACGGACGTTTGGGATCTACGTACGGCCCGAAAGCGGTCGCCTTCGGCCCGGCTTCTCGCTTCTTCATCTCCTTGGGCGCCGAAGTTCTGCCGGCGGCCCAGCGCACCGAATTGGCGACGAGCTTTTGCATCTCAGGCATGAAAAAAATCGAGTAGGACTCATGGCCGGGACGAATGTAAACCATCCTGCCCTTGTCGAGTGTCCAGACCAGGACTTCGCGGTTGCGGTGGCCTGATTCCCAGGTTCCCTCGAAAACGACCGCTTCGGGCTCCGGCACTTCAAAGGGCTCGGTATAGATTTCGGTCTGCGGAATCCGGAAATCGGAAATTCCTTCGGCGATGGGATGCGCGGGAAGCACCACCCACATTTGTTCGGGCAGGCCGTGGTTGACGTAGGAACTCCACGCCCCGGTGGCGTTCAGCAGTTTCTTGAGCGGCTTGGAGTAATGCGACGAATGCAGCGGAATAAACCCCATTCCCCGCTCGCGCACGTGACGGACGATCCGGTCGACAGCCTCATCAGGAACATCCCGGTGCTTGCGGTGGCCAAACCAGACGAGGACATCGGTCTGGCCCAGCAAGGCGTCGGAAACGCCCGAGTCGGGATCAGCCAGTTGTGATGTTCGGGCTTCCATATCGGGAAGCTTGCCCAAAGCGTCGGCCAAAGCGCCGCTGATTCCCGTAGGATAAACGTCGCGCGGTTCGGTCTGCTCCGACCACAAAAGGACGCGGATCTTTTGCGGCGCGGCCCAGAGCGAACCCGCCGACAACAACAGCGTTGCCACGATCAGAAAAGATTTTTTCATAAAGGCTCCCAGGTTAGCGCTGGGAAGGATTATAACCCTAATTGCAGGTGGGACAGGCTGGAAGCCTGTCAATCGCATTCCAAGGAAAAGTTGACAGGCTGGAAGCCTGTCCCACTCTCGTCAGAACTAGGAGAACTCGTGAAGAGAATCTGGATTGTCCCTGTCCTCTTGGCAATGGCTTGTCAAGGCAGCCGGCCGCCTGACTTCGATGTTCTAATCCGCGGCGGCCAAGTCTACGACGGCGCCGGCGGTCCGTCCGTCCGGGCCGACATCGGGATCCGAGGCGACCAGATCGCGCACATCGGCCCGCTGGACACAGCCACGGCCGCGGTCGTCCTCGATGCCTCCAATCGGGCCGTGGCGCCGGGCTTCATCAACATGCTGAGCTGGTCGACCGACTCGCTGCTGGCCGACGGCAATTCGCAAGGAGAGGTTCGCCAAGGCGTGACCACGCAGATCATGGGCGAAGGCGACTCGATGGGCCCGCTCACCGACGAAATGAAGAAACGGCGTGAGGCGGGACAAGGCGACATCAAGTTTCCGATCCAATGGACGACGCTGGCTGAGTACCTTCAATTTCTCGAAAAGAAAGGCGTGGCCCAAAACGTTGCGTCCTTTGTCGGCGCAACTACGCTGCGTGAATATGCCGTGGGACTCGAGGACAAGGATCCAACAGCGGAGCAGATGGAGCTGATGCGCCGGCTCGTGCGCCAGGAAATGGAGGCGGGCGCGCTCGGTATCGGCTCGTCGCTGATTTATCCCCCGGCAGCTTATGCTGAAACCGCAGAACTGATCGAGCTCTGCAAGGTGGCGGCCCAGTATCAGGGCAAATACATTTCGCACATGCGCAGCGAGGCCAATCGACTTGTCGAAGCGGTCCAGGAGCTGATCCGGATCAGCCGCGAGGCCGGCCTGCCCGCCGAGATCTATCACCTCAAGGCCGCCGGCCAGGCCAACTGGCGCAAACTCGCTGAGGTCATCGCCCTGGTCGAAGAAGCGCGAGCCGCAGGATTGAAGATCACCGCGGATATGTACACGTACACAGCCGGCTCAACCGGCCTCAGCGCCTGCATCCCCCCGTGGGCGCAAAGCGGCGGTCCAGAAGAGATGCGTCGTCGTTTCCAGGACCCTGCACAACGCCGGCGCATTCTCCAGGAAATCGTCACGCCGACCCATCAATGGGAGAACTTCTATACGCTGGTAGGAAATCCCGAGCGGATTTTGGTTGTCGAGTTCAAGAAGGCGGAGTTGAAATCACTGCAGGGCAAGACACTGGCCGAGATCGCCCGGCTGCGCAAGAAAGATCCGCCCGAGGTGATCCTGGACCTGATGACGGAAGACGAGACACGCGTCGGCGCCGTCTACTTTCTGATGTCGGAAGATAATGTGAAAAAACAAATCGGGCTTGACTGGGTCAGCTTCGGTTCGGACGCAGGATCCATGGCCGCCGAAGGCGTTTTTCTGAGATCAAGCTCGCACCCCCGGGCCTACGGCAATTTTGCGCGGCTGCTGGGCAAGTAGGTGCGCGAGGAGAAGGTCATTGGACTTGCCGAGGCGCTCCGGCGGCTGACCAGTTTGCCGGCAACCAACCTCGGTCTGGATCGGCGCGGACACCTCAAGGAAGGGATGTTCGCCGATATCGTCGTCTTTGATCCGGCGACGATCGCAGATCGTGCTACTTTTGAAAGTCCCCATCAGTACGCCGTCGGCGTCGACCATGTTCTCGTCAATGGGCAGGTCGTTTTGCAAGGCGGAAATCATACCGGCGCCAAGCCGGGCCGGGCACTGTGGGGACCTGGAAGGAAATGACTGATCCGGCAGCTCTGCAGATCCGCTACGCAACGACGGCCGACGTCGAGACGATCGTTGCCTTCAACTACGCCCTGGCTCTCGAATCCGAGCAACTCAGCCTGGATCGTTCACGCCTGGAGGCGGGCGTCCACGCGCTCCTTTCCGATCCGTCCAAAGGCCGCTATTTTCTGGCCGAGCGCGAATCGAAAGTCGTCGGACAAACGATGATCACCTATGAGTGGAGCGACTGGCGAAACGGGGTCTTCTGGTGGATCCAGAGCGTCTATGTGGTACCCGAGGCCCGCAAACACGGCGTCTTCAAGGCCCTCTTTCGCCACATTGAAGAAGAAGCAAGGCGCCTCGGAATTGTCTGCGGATTGCGGTTATACGTCGAACAACACAACCAGACGGCCCTGCGGACCTACGAGCGTCTCGGGATGGAACGGACTGCCTATCAGATGTACGAGTGTGATTTTGTTATTAGAAGGGGTTAGGGGTTAGGGGTTAGGGGTTAGGGGTTAGGAAA
>JBPCNK010000048.1:0-7509 GCA_051001345.1 Acidobacteriota bacterium
GTCAATTACTCGGCGCAGGGCCGGGTCAATAACGTGGCGTTCGACACCAACGCTCTTAGCCGTCTTCGCACGAGGTGGCGCATCGGTGCCGTTGCTCGAGACGAGACACTACCGCCCGTGGCTGCGACGTCCGGCGCAAGCCAGGCTTGGCGGTGGGCCAGCGGTCAGGCTTTATCTCTGTGAGCATCAAGCAGCGTGGCTTGGATCTTCGAAGGAGGGCCAATCGTAACGCGGCCGTTCAGCGATCCGCGCGGCCCGCCGAGCAACGCGGGTAGTCCTGACCATAGACTCGCGCAGCGCCGCATCGAGGAGGGCAAACTAGACGTGGATCAGCAGGCCGGCGAGTCATACGCCACTTTTGATACTCCAAATGAGAACCTAGGTGACTTGCTACAGAGGGTAGCGAGTGGCGCCGACCAGCTTCCCGACTTCCAGCGGGACTGGATCTGGGACGTTGAACACGTGACCGGCCTGCTCGCGAGCGTCTCACTCTCGTATCCGATCGGAGCCGTAATGATGCTGCAGGCGGGGAATCCGGACGTTCGCCTCAAGCCGAGACCGATCGAGGGCGTTCAGATCGGCGCCGGAGTTCTGCCCGAACGCTTGATTCTGGACGGTCAGCAGAGGATCACTTCGCTCTTTCAGTCCCTGCGCTCTGGCCGACCTGTCGCGACGCAAGACGCAAAGGGCCATCCGATAAAGCGGTGGTTCTACATCGACATCGACAAGGCGCTTGGTTCACCGGGCGATCGAGAGGAAGGGATCCTCGCCGTACCGGAGGACCGGACGATCCGTAACTTCCGGGGCCAGATCACACACGACTACACCGATGTCGAGAAGCAGTGCGCATTGGGCGTTTTCCCTGTGGAACTCGCGCTTGACACCCCGCGCCTCATGGATTGGCAGATGCACTACCTCCTCGGTGAAGGCGGTTCCTCGATCAGCCCAGAGCGAGCGCGAACGTGGAAGAACTTCTACATGCAGGTGATACAGCGTTTTCAACGCTACCAACTGCCGGTCATCGTGCTTTTCAAGTCAACTGAGAAGGTCGCGGTGTGTCAGGTATTCGAAAAAGTCAACACGGGTGGTGTGCCGCTTACGGTGTTTGAACTGCTTACTGCCACGTTCGCCGCTGACGACTTTAACCTGCGCGACGACTGGAAAGCGCGGAAGGCGGAGGTACACGAGTACCGTCTGATCCGGAATATCGAGAGCACGGACTTTTTGCAGGCGGTCACCTTGCTCGCGACCTACGCAGCTCGGCGCGCGACTCTGAAGCAAGGCACGCCTGCCGACAGGGCGCCCGGCATCAGCTGCAAGCGCCGTGAGGTTCTCCGGGTTACCCTCGCCGACTACCAGCAATGGGCGGATCTCGCGCTGCAGGGATTCATCAAGGCCGCACGCCTCATACAGACGCAAAAGATCTTCACGTCCCGAGACCTGCCATATCGCACCCAACTGGTTCCGCTCGCGTCCGCGCTGGCTCTCCTTGGGCCGAAGGCAGAGAGTGCTGCCGTCCGCGAGAAGTTCCTCAAGTGGTACTGGTGCGGCGTCTTCGGAGAACTTTATGGCGGGGCCATCGAGACACGGTTCGCCCGGGACGTCCCTGAGCTGATTGCATGGGCCGAAGGCGGCGAGGAGCCCACGACAGTTCAGGATGCCAGCTTTGCTAGCTCACGACTTCTCTCGTTGCGTAGCCGTAACTCCGCGGCATACAAGGGGATCTACGCCTTGCTCATGCGCGACGGGTCGAGAGACTTCAGATCAGGGGAGCCGATCGAGCTTCCAACCTACTACGACGACAAGATCGATATCCACCACATCTTCCCCCAGCGATGGTGCCGCTCCCACAAGATCCCGCCCGCGCGAGCTGACTCCGTCGTGAACAAGACCGCCCTCTCAGCAAGGACAAACAGGATCATCGGAGGGCGGGCTCCGAGCGAATATCTTCAGCGCATCGAAAACGCCGCCAAGATGAAATCTTCGATGATGGACACGATCTTGGCGACCCATGTCATTGACCAGAACGCGCTCCGCGCGGATGACTTCGATCGCTTCCTCGAAAGCCGCAGGGCTGCCCTGTTGGAACGTGTCGAAGCCGCGATGGGCAAGACGGCTGTTCGCGATACGGACATCGTGCAGACCGTCGAGTACGAAGAGGACGATGACGAGGTCGATGAGGGCGCGGCCTGAACTCGCAACGCGTCATGACATAGGGTGACCGCGCGTTGTCGGCCGCGGTGTAGCTCGGTGTGTCGCCGGGCGCAACGCCGTGCATATGGGCGATCGTCTGGGGCCGACGACCGCGCATAGGCGACGTTCGAGCTGCTTCCCCGTAGTTCTCTTCAAGTTGCGTAAGTACACGCGCGAGCACCTTGGCGTTGCCCTCGCAGCGAAGCAACAGGCGCTCAGTACGTAAGTTTCATCTCGGGGAGAAGATGGCGGCGCGCATCCGCGCGGACATGGCCGCACGCGAGGAACAGGATGCCTCATGCAGGCATGGATCCTGAGATCTCACTTCCCATGGCTTAACCCGCGGTACAGGGGGTTGTCCTAGAAGTCAGAATCTGCGAGTGGCGCACGACTGGGCTGGCACGGTCTGCGAGGTTCTCGACGAGGAGCATGTCGCAGTGGGTGTCCACGCATGGGGAGACAGGACAGTTCGCCGCACGAAGCGGCGATTCGTGGTCGCAATGGCATCCTCAGTGGCGGCGAGCCACGAGGAGCACGTAACGAGCGGGCGTCTTAGTAGTACTGCTTCACGTATCCATAGGCGCGATCAAAGAGGTCCTGATCCTGATGAAGCTTGTATTTGAAGAGCGTCTTGCGGAGAGCCAGTTTCACTGCGCGCTCGCCGGCGTGCGTGTTCTGCCAGCCTTCGAATCGAACATACCGCACGATCTCGTCGACGTCATTCACTACCCGCTCGACCATGATCGGCGTTCGCTCATTTCGCACTTCCTCGAACAGTTCGGTCAATGCCGCCTTGCCGAGTTCCTCCGTCGCAATCGGAGGCGCCGCTCGATCCGCCGCGACAACATCGCGGGCTAGAACGAGCAGTTCTTTCAGAAATTCGACGCTTAGCAAGAGGCCCTGCTCGTGCTTCTGCCTCAGCGCCTCGAGCCGCTCGCTTAGTTCCTTGAACCGTGGGTCGCCGAAGCGCTTGTGAACGAGGCGCGAGACCTTGATCTCGATCTCCTTCGCCTTCTTGTTCGGGTCGGGGCTGCCCAAGACCGCCTCGAGCACATCTGCATCAAGGACTAGCGTTTCGAGATCGTCGCGGATGGCATCGACGTGGACGTTCTCGTGGATGAGCTCGATCGTCTTCGGCCCGAGCGCGTGCCACAGGAGCCGGCCGGTACCAGTTGAAGGCTTGACCGACTCTTAGACCTGCGTGAGCCAGCGGTAATTGAGCTCGTGGGGTCCCAGGACCGGGTCAGGTGAGATGGCCTCCCACAGTCGGTTCAGGTAGCTGTAGTCGGCGGCGAAGCGGTCGCGAACGGCGTTGTTCGGCAAGCATTCCTGAGCTGCGATCAGACCCTCGTAGCCGGCGACGGATCGGTCGACCCCCGGGAAATACTCGAGGCTCTTCTGCATCGCGGTCGGAAGTTGCTCGACGAGTTTCATGATGCTTGTAACGACCCTGGTGATGCCTTCCTCATCGAACTGAATCGCGCGCGCTACATCGTCGAATACGCCCAGATAGTCCACGATCAAACCGTGAGTCTTCAGTTCCCCGTAGGGACGGTTCGTACGGCAGATGGCTTGGAGCAGAGTGTGGTCGCGCAGCGGCTTGTCCAGGTACATCGTCTGGAGGATGGGCGCGTCGAAGCCCGTCAGCAACTTGGAGGTCACGATCAGAATCTTCAATGGATCTGCCGGATCACGGAACCGATCCAGCAGCTTCTCCTCCGCATCAGGATCACGTCGGAACGCCGCGTAGGCGGTCTCGCCGCTGTTCACCGTCATGACGATGTCCGAGAACTCGGGCGGGAGGTACTGATCCAGCGCCGCCTTGTAAAGAACGCAGCTCTCTCGGTCGAACGTCACGACCTGCGCGCCGAAGCCATCCGGGGCGACCTTCTCCTGGAAGTGCTTGGCGATATCGGCACACACCCGTTTCACGCGTTCGGGCGACTTCACTAACACGGCCATCTTCGCGGCGGTCTTTGCGAGTTGATCCTTGTCGAGGTCGCTCAAATCGCCGGTCAGCTCCTTGAAGGCGGCGTCGATGGCGGTCTTGTCGATGTGCAGCTGCGGAAGGCGCGGTTCGAAATGGAGCTCTTTCGTCGCGCCATCCCGGACTGACTCCTCGAATCCATAACGACTCATGTAACCGTGGTCATCCTCTTCCGCACCGAAGGCGTAGAACGTGTTCCGGTCGGCACGATTGATTGGCGTTCCAGTCAGACCGAACAAGAACGAGTTCGGCAGGGCCTTGCGCATCTTCCGCCCAAGGTCGCCTTCCTGGGTGCGATGGGCCTCGTCAACCATCGTGACGATGTTGCTGCGGTCGTTGAGGACAGCGTCAGCCTCGCCGAACTTGAAGATGGTGGTGATGATCACTTTCCGGGTGTCTTGCGCAAGGAGGCGCTGCAATGCGGCTCGAGTCTCGGCCTTCACCAGGTTGGGAATGTCAGCGGCGTAGAAGGTCCCAGAAATCTGGGTGTCCAGGTCAATGCGGTCCACGACGATGATGACCGTAGGGTTCTGCAGCGCGGGGTGAAGACGCAGCTTGCGCGCCGCGAAGAGCATCAGCAGTGACTTCCCCGATCCCTGGAAGTGCCAGATGAGACCCTTCTTGGGGTGTCCTGCCACCACGCGCTGAATGATCTTGTTGGCGCCGTCGTACTGCTGGTAGCGGGCGATGATTTTGATTCGGCGCTTCTTTGAGTCAGTGGCGTACGCGGTGAAGTTCGCTAAGAGGTCGAGCACGACCTGGGGCCGGAGCATCGACGAGATCGCCGCCTCGATCCGCTGCAGCGCCGGCGCGTTGGAGTCCGTGTCAATGAGCCAGGGCCCCCAGTACTCGACGGGCAGTCCGATCGAGCCGTAGCGGAATTCCTTCCCCTCCGTGGCCACAGAGAACACGTTCGGCACGAAGAGCTCCGGCGCATTGGGCTCGTAGTCCTCGTTGATTTGGAGCGCACCATCGAGCCAGCTTTGGCTGCTGCGCACGGGAGTCTTCGCCTCGATCACGACCAACGGGATGCCGTTCACAAGCAGGACGAGGTCAGCGCGTTTCTCGGTGGGCCCGGCTCGGTAGGTGTACTGGGTCGTCGCCAAACATTGGTTCTGCTCAAGATCGTTGAAGTCGATCAGCCGGACTGTGCAGTGTTCGCCGTTCTCGCCGAACGGCATGGAGCGCTCGCCAGTGAGCCAGGCCGCGAACTCCTCGTTCGCCTTCACCAGGCCATCACTACGCACGCTCAAGACGATTGCGCGGAGCTTGTAGAGCACGTCCTCGGCGCGATCTGGCTGAACGGCGATCTCTGGGTTGAGTCGAATCAGCGCCTCGCGGACGTGACTCTCGACCATGACCTCCTGAGGCTGCCGCGGCAGATCGCGCGGGCCGACGTATTGCCAGCCTTGTCCAGACATCACGCCCCGACGACGCGCGAGACCCACTGGAGTCGGTCCCGCGGCGGGAGCCACCGGAAGCCCGCACAGGAGATCGCGGACGAAAGATTCGACGGTGTTCCATTCGATGAACATGCTTGTCATCGCGTCGCCCTGTCGCCGAACACATGCGACAGAAATGCGTTCCGTAGTTGACGAGCTGACCTGGCCCGCGCGCCGAACGCAGAGCGCAGCGAATCCACCTCGCTCGCTAAGGCCACTTCCTGCTGCTGCCGCTGCGCCTCCCCAATTGGTATCTGCAGACGAGCGAGCATTTTCTCGTTGAGACCCGGCATGACGGTGCCGTGCGCTAGCGAGCGGAGTACCCGACCGGTCCCCGGTGACTGTAGGAAGAGCAAGAGATGTCGGCCATTCAGTTTCGGCGATTGAGATCGGAGAAGGATGCAGTCTGATCCAACGATCCAGCCGTCATGTTGTTCCGTTGCGACGCATGCCTTATCGACCTCGCCTTTTCGCGCAAGCAAGACATCGTCCGCTCTCATTCGATACCTCGCGAGTCTGCGAGCAGTTTCATCGTCGACATAGGGACCGCCGATATGGACAATCTGACCGTCACGAATGTGGGTCGGATTGACAACTGGCCATCCCCTGGGACGAAACGCCGACGCCGCGAGAACAGTACCGAAAGGTCCAGTCTGGAATAGGAGATCGCCATCCTCGATGAGTTGTTGGAGAGACGCATGATGACCTTCGCCGGTATCAGGAAAGAACTGGGCCAGGAGTGACGCCCTGAGATGCGCTGCACGTTCGCGCGCGTTCGTCAGAGCGGAGATGGTTAGGTCGTAAGCCCCCAGGGCCGCCGCGATTCTTCTCTGGTCGTCTATTGGCGGCAGAACAAATTCGAACTTTGCGAGGCTATCCCAGTTGGTTCGCGGAGATAGCGACCCTGCAGAGGTGCCTACTGCATGCGTGAAAAAGCCTTCCGACTGACAGAGATATGGCAGGAGTTCGGGTAGGAGCTTCGCGGTTTGTGGTTCAAGAACGTAGATGTCGCTCGAACACACGCCATCGAAGTCCGGGACCGCGACCTTCCGCTGGTAGGCGCGCCTCTTGCCGAACAACGTCTGGCCGCCTCGAAAGGCGCTCGTGAAGGTCGTGCCTTCCTCGACGCGACCCCACCGACGAATCGCCAAGTCGTTTGGGTCGATATGCTCGAGCCCTACATAGCGTTCGCGACCTTCGCGGGCAAGGTCGGCCGATCGTTCGCGGCTGAGTCGAACAACGTCACCAAAGGCTACCCGCGCCCAGCCGCTCGTCGATGTGCGCTCAGGCATCAGAGATGTGTCCCATGCCCGTGGAGAGCAGACGTTCGACTAGAACGTCGGCCTGTTCCCAGAGCTCTCGTCCACTCGTCTCGAACGTAAGCCAGGCTGACGCAAGCGTTTCGTTGTCATCTGCCGCGCGCTGACTGGGAACGGGCTTCACGTATCGGGAGATGGAAAGATTTGCGTCCTTCGCAGCGAGCTCTTCGGTCGTCGCGACCTTCGCGAAGCCGGGTTCGTCCGCAAAGGCACGGTAGGCGGCGAGAATCCTCTCCTGCTGCGCCTGACCAAGGAAGCTCTGAGCTCGCTCTCTGGTGACCTCATGCACGGCGTCGATGAAGAGAACTTTCCCCCTCCGCTCTGCGGGCTTCCGCGCCCGGCACACGACGACGCACGCCTCCATCGGGGAGTTGTAGAAGAGGTTCGGGCCCAAGCCGAGTACGCACTCGATCAGATCGGACTCGACGAGCTTGCGCCGCATATCCGCCTCTTCGTTCCGGAGGAGGACGCCGTGCGGGAACAGGATCGCGCAGCGACCGGTTTTGGGATCCATGCTCTTGAGGATGTGCTGAAAAAAGGCGTAGTCCGCGCGACCTTGGGGCGGCGT